>NZ_CP124614.1:2737368-3041520 GCF_029958905.1 Vibrio sp. YMD68
GGGACAGCCTTGACGATTTCTCCATCGCCACTTTATACCCCTCTTTATAAGCGCCCGGCATTTTATCAAATTCCGTCGTTTGCATTTTACCCACGTCAGGCTGAAGGAAGATGTCTTTATCGGTCAACGTTTCTTGCTGCAACATAGTACTGCGACGCACTAAGTAGTTAGAAAGTTGATCTGCCACGGTTAAAAATGAACTGAAATCCTCTTCATTTAAATAGTCACTGCTAATATCAATGGCAATCACAATATCGGCGCCAAGATCTCTGGCTACATCAACAGGCATGTTATTGGTCACACCGCCATCCACCAGCAACTGACCGTCAATTTCATAAGGAGGAAGAACACCTGGCACAGACATACTGGCCATCATCGCATCAACCAGGTACCCTTCACTAATGATAACAGGCTCTAAATCGATAATATCCGTTGCCACCGAGCGGTAAGGAATAACGAGGTCATCAAACGAATCGAGCTTGGGCAAATTACCCGATGTTTCTCGCAAAATACGCAGCATATTTTGCCCTTGCACCACGCCTCTCGGCGCTCGAATCTCCCCCCAACGTAGGCCAAGGTCGGTATTAATTTGATAACGGTCTTCGTATTCTTTATCTCGGATACGTCTTTGGCTTCGATCAACACGATCTCGATAGCCCGTATTCCAATCAACTGAATAGATTAAACTTTCAATTTCACTCGCACTCATACCAGAAGCATACAAACCTCCGATATACGCCCCCATGCTGGTGCCCGTAATCATATCAACCGGGATTCTAAGCTCTTCAAGCGCTTTTAATGCACCAATGTGAGCCGCACCTTTCGCACCTCCACCCGCTAAGACAAGTGCGATTTTAGGTCGTTCATGCTGTTTATCACCATCAATATGTGCTGCTTCATCGGCCCATGAAAGCGGCCCGACGAAACACGCGAATAGAACTGAAAATCGAACAACATATCGCACTACACTAATCCTTTAATTACTTGAGACAACTTGAACTGAAAACAGAGACGGTGAAGTTGATGTTACTCGATTAAGCTACCATGTGAATATCTTTTTCAGCCATCCCGCGGGTTTACTTTCACAGTTTTTCCTGATGATACCTTTAGGATCCCATAGGGGTAATTTAAAGCCACTATCACACTCAAGCTCTAAAGAACCCTGCTGAGTTTTATTAAAACCAATCGTACTGATTTCTTGGGGCCAGGGTAATACGAGACGCTCAGGAATACGGTTCGTTAAATACTCCGAGTACACTCTCAGCGCCCCACTTGAACCAGTCAGTTTTGTTGGTTGATTGTCATCTCGACCCAACCAAATCGCCGTCACTTCTCGGCCATCAACACCAACAAACCAGCTATCGCGAGTATCGTTACTGGTTCCGGTTTTTCCAGCCAACGCTGCCCAAGAAAACTGCCCATGTAAATACCTTCCGGTGCCTTCAACAACGGCCAACTTCATGGCGTAAGTAGTGAGCCACGCCGCTTGCTGAGATACTCTTTGCTGAACCCTTGGAATCGACTCATAAAGCACATTCCCTTCCTGATCTAACACCGATCTCAGTGCTGATAATTGCGCTTTTTTGCCAGAGTTCGTCAGGGTTTGGTACATTTGCGCTACTTGAAATGGTGTCAATGTAAACGACCCCAAAAACATCGATGGAACAGGGCGAATTTCAGAGCGGTCGACACCCAGTTTTTCTAGTGTGTCCATGACGGCTGGAATACCGAGTTTCATGCCTAATTGAACCGTAGGAACATTGAGAGACTTAGACAGCGCTTCATACAGTGGCACTTCACCTCTAAACTGGCGATCATAGTTTCTCGGTGACCAGACATTGCCTTTACTGCCTTTTAAGCTAATAGGCTTATCTTGGAGCGTTGTGGCTAGATTATATTGCTCAGGCGCTTCTAAAGCCGTTAGATACACAGCAGGCTTAGCCAATGAACCAATTTGACGGCTGGCATTCAGTGCGCGATTAAAACCATCGTAACCCGTTCGCTTCCCCCCCACCATGGCTCGAATTTCTCCGCTATGACGATCAACCGCGACGGCCGCACCTTCCAATGAATTTCCGGCTTTTTTGGCCAGTTCGGGAATTTTGGTTGCTATCGCTTTTTCCAGCTCTTTCTGAGACACAGGATCGAGTGACGTAAATACCCGTAAGCCCATTTGAGACTGAAAGGCACTGCCCACTTTTTCTTTAAGCTCAATATTAACTTGCTGAAAGTACGCTGGCTGACGACTCGCAATTCTAGGGTTATCTTGAATATCTAACGGTCGACTGGCCGCCTGATCGTATTGCTGTGCGGTTAAAATATCCTGTTGCATCATCAACCTAAGCACTAAGTCTCGACGCGTTTTTGCTCGTTCGGGATGGCGGATAGGGTTGTAATACGACGGACCTTTGACCATGCCGACCAACAGTGCCAGTTGATCGATTCTTAATTCATCAATGGGTTGACCAAAGTAAAGACGAGAAGCAAGGCCAAATCCATGTATCGCTTCACCGCCACTTTGCCCAAGATACACCTCGTTCAGGTACGCTTCTAAAATGCGATCTTTGCTGTAGCGATAATCTAAAATCAGCGCGATATACGCTTCTCTCACTTTACGCCATAAGGTTCTGTCGCTCGATAAAAAAAGGTTTTTAGATAATTGCTGCGTTAATGTACTGCCACCTTGCACCGTCCGCCCGGCTTTAGCATTCACCACCATCGCTCGAGCAATCGCGACAGGAGAGACGCCATCATGTTGATAGAAATTACGATCTTCGGTCACAAGAAGAGCATCGACCATCACCTCTGGAAATTGATCCCGTCTCAAAAAGAGTCTTTGCTCATCGGTGTTTTTTTCTAACATTCCTAACATCTTAGGGTCCATACGCAGGTAACCTAAATTGCCACTTTTCTCCAAAGATTGAATGCGATCCACACCACTGTCGTTAAAATGCACCATCACGTGGCGTGACGGCTCTGGCCCATCAGAAAACTCAAATGGACGACGAATCATCTCTAATTTGGTTGACGACGAAGAGTATTCCCCAGGGTGTCGCGGCTGCCTCACCTTACGATAATTGAGTACATCCAGTTCATTACTTAACTGCTTAACCGATACTGACGATCCCGGCGTGATGGTCATAATCCTTGCGTACACAACCGTAGGCAAACTAAATAGCTGTCCTTCAAATTTCTGTTTTACAACGCTATCGAGATACACGCCGACAAAAATCAGCAGAGCCAACCCTGCTAGGCTCGCTTTCCAACCAAAGCTCCACAGCAACTTTAGCCATGACCGTTGCTTCACCGCCTTTTTCTTGCGCGTCGCTTTGCCCACAGCTGATTTCTTTGCTGGCGGTTTCTTTTTTGAAGTGGCCTTTTTGGTCGTTGACTTCTTGGTCGGGGTCTTTTTATCCGTCATTACTGTCCATCATTACTTTTTCATTATTGCTTTACGACATTGCTTTTTCGTTATTAATGAAAGTGCCGTTTTATTAATTAAAGTGCCGTTTTGTTTTTCTGGTCGCGACATGGTTGGCAGGATCATCTGGCCACACGTGTTTGGGGTATCGACCCTTCATCTCTTTTTGTACTTCTTTGTATGAACCGGCCCAAAAAGAAGCCAAATCTTGAGTCACTTGCAAGGGACGCTGAGCCGGAGACAAGAGTTCTAAAACAATTTTCTTTTGTCCATTGGCAATAACTGGGGAATCGTGCTCACCAAAGATCTCTTGCATTCGGACCGACAATATCGGCTCACACCCCACTTCATAACGAATCCTTTTCTTGGTTCCAGTGGGTAGCTGATGAGAAACGGGTAAGTACTGATCGATCTCTTTGCTCAAAGGCCAACCGAGTCTTGCCAATAACACCGGCACCAGATCAATGCCCTTTAAACCTTTTAACGAAGTCACTCCAACCATATAAGGTGCCAGCCATACATCAAGCTCCTTTAATAGGCTCGCTTCATCCATTTCAGGCCACGAAAGATCCGGTAACCAAGCTGCGCCACAGCGAATACGAACCAATAAATCGTTAGCCGATTGCGACCAATTTAATACCGAAAGCCCTTTTTGTTTTACATAACCAAGTAATGCTTCGGTCATTTTTTGTTTATCTAGCTGAGTCAGCGATTGTCGAGTGATCACCAAATTCACAAGCTTTACTTGTTCTTCGCCAATCAATCGGCCTTTATTTTCATTCCATTCGACCACTTCTTGGGTTACAAACATCGAAGGGAATTGCTGCTGTAATAAACGGATATCAAGCTCTACCGCTAAAAAGATTCGACTCGCATTATGCTGACTGCGCATTAAATCTATGGCCACTAGATATTCGCTATCCGACAAGCTGTGCGCCTGATCCACTTCAGCCCCGTGACCATTCGCAAGAACGAATTTTCCGCTTCCGATGGTACGCGCTTGAGCAACACGATCGGGAAAGGCAAGGCTCAGAGCGATGGCGACAAAACGCTCTTCAACCCTTGGTAGAGAAAAGCGCTGCTGACATTTAGCGGCCAGCTGTTCTGCTCGCTTTAAAATGGTTCGAGCTTTTTGGTGGCTTCCTTGCTTTAAACGATAAAGGCTGTCTTGCAGATCTACTGTGTTTCGCTCGGGTTCTTCAATTAAGGCGGCAACGGCTATGGCAGTCTGGAATAACGCCTCATCGCATTGTAGGGATTTCACCAACATACTTGCCATTCTTGGCTCCAAACCAAATTGATGAGCCTGTTTTCCCAGCGCCGTTAACTGACGCTGATCATTCATGAGATCAAGCGATACTAACAACTGCCGAGCTTGTGCTAGCGCAACGTCAGGAGGTGCATCGAGCCACTTTAATTCATTGGCTTCATACGCACCCCATTGTGCAAGTTCCATCGCCAATGGACAGAGATCCGAGTGCATAATTTCAGCAACAGGAACCGCAGGCTGTTGATTGAGGTGCCCCTCACTGTAAAGCCGCACACAAATTCCAGGCTCTAATCGCCCTGCTCGCCCCGCTCTTTGCTCTGCGGAGGACTGCGCTATTCTGACTTGCTCTAACTTAGTGATCCCTGTTTTAAGATCAAACTTAGCAACGCGCTCTAAGCCACAATCCAAAACCAAACGGATCCCTTCAATAGTGAGTGAGGTTTCTGCAATGTTCGTCGCCAATACGACTTTACGCAAATTCCCACTCAAGGGGGCTATTGCCTTTTGCTGCTCGGAGAAAGTGAGTTGACCATACAACGGAAAAAGAGACACATCACTGGCCAGATCGCTAAGTTTTTCAGCCACTTGTTTTATGGCTGATACGCCTGGAAGAAAAACCAACAAAGATCCCTGCTCAGTGGCCATTAAATGCTGTATCTGTTTAACGACGGTTGGAATTAGGTAATCGTGGGGTTTTAAATCATGATAACGATATTCAACAGGAAAACTTCGCCCATGCGACTCCACATATTTCGCCTGAGGAAGCAGAGTGGTTAACGCGTTTTGATCGAGCGTTGCTGACATCACCACAATATGAAGGTCATCCCTTAACGCATCTTGCACCTCAAGGCTCAAGGCCAATGCTGTATCAGCATGAATACTTCGCTCGTGAAATTCATCGAATATAAGTAAATCGATACCAGAAAGTTCAGGGTCCGATTGCAACATCCGAGTCATGATCCCTTCCGTCACGATTTCCAGCTGAGTCTCACGGCTTACTTTCGTTTCCCCGCGTACACGATACCCGACCCGCTCACCGACCTTTTCCCCCAATTGCTGCGCCAGATAGCCTGCAATATTTCTTGCCGCAAGCCGCCGAGGTTCAAGCATGATGATTTTGCCCGAAAACACCCCTGCTTTGATTAATTGCAGTGGGAAAAACGTGGATTTACCCGCGCCAGGGGCCGCTTTAAGAATCAATTGATTGTGTGATTGAAGGCCTGAAAGCAATTCCGGGATCACACTTTCTATCGGTAATGGAATCGGTGAAGACAATGGAGACGCCTTATGATGTAATGAGGGCACCATTGTACATAAAAACAGTAAAAATGCATTTTAATCCACCTCTTGAATCAGCGGTTTTACTCAAGCGTTACAAGCGCTTCTTGGCTGACATTCAACTGCCAGATGAATCGATACGCACGATCCATTGCGCAAACACCGGTGCCATGACAGGCTGTGCTGATGCGGGTAACACCGTCTGGTATTCAACATCGGATAACTTAAAACGCAAGTACCCGAACAGTTGGGAACTCACTCAAACCCAGCGAGGTGATTGGATTTGTGTCAATACGGCTAAAGCGAACCATTTGGCGGTTGAAGCGATTCAAAATAACATCATTCAAGAGCTTACTGGTTACGATGAATTGAAAACAGAAGTGAAGTACGGCAACGAAAATAGTCGTATCGATATCTTGCTCAATTCAGAAACTAAGCCAAAATGCTATATAGAGGTAAAAAGCGTCACTTTATTGGATGAAGATAACGATGGGCAGGGCTACTTTCCTGACTCTGTGACCACACGTGGTCAGAAGCATTTGAGAGAGCTCACGGAAATGGCGAAAAATGGAAGCAGAGCAGTACTTTTATTCACTGTTTTACACTCAGGGATTGAAAAAGTATCAGCAGCACTCCATATAGACGCCAACTATTCATATTTACTAAACCAAGCAATAGAGCAAGGTGTCGAAGTCCTGTGCTACAAAGCTCAGATTTCTGAATCAGGAATCAAACTCATTTCTGCTGTTGATTTTATCAATAACGAGTAGAAAGTGATGTGATGTTCACATTGATAAAAAGTTTGCTATTCAAGATTTGCGTCGCCCGTTTCTTTTTGCTATAGATAGCCGCCTAAAAATAGACTGCTCAAACAGTTGACTAGGTGTTAGTAGGAGATGCTGCATGCCAGAATTAAAGAAAAAAGCGATAGGCATCCTAGCCATTGCAGGGGTTGAGCCATACCAATCAAAGCCGGGTGAAGAATACATGTCACCTGATCAGGTCGCTCATTTTACAAAAATTTTAGCCGCATGGCGCAACCAACTGAGAGTTGAAGTTGATCGTACTGTTCACCACATGCAAGACGAAGCAGCCAACTTCCCAGATCCCGTTGACCGTGCATCTCAAGAAGAAGAATTCAGCTTAGAACTTCGTAATCGAGACCGTGAACGTCGTTTGATCAAGAAGATCGAGAAAACACTCAACAAGATCGAAGAAGACGATTTTGGTTTTTGCGAATCTTGTGGCGTGGAAATCGGTATACGCCGCTTAGAAGCGCGCCCAACGGCTGATCTTTGTATCGACTGTAAAACACTGTCTGAGATTAAAGAAAAACAGATGCAAGGTTAAACCTAGCCTTTGTGACGACTAGCCTTTGTTTGTAAAGGGAGCTTATGCTCCCTTTTTGTGGTTTTGATATCAGGTGAATATGATGAGTTATGTGGGTCGATTTGCACCTTCCCCTTCGGGTCCATTACATTTTGGCTCTTTGGTCGCTGCTCTGGGGAGTTATTTTCAAGCAAAATCTCATCATGGCAAATGGCTGGTGAGAATGGAAGATCTCGACCCACCTAGAGAAATGGCAGGCGCCTCCGATCTCATTTTAAACACCTTAGAGGCTTATCATCTTCATTGGGATGATACCGTTGTTTATCAAAGTCAACGCCACCCATATTATCAACAGCAAATCGAACATTGGTTAAGTTCAAAAGAGGCTTATTATTGCCAATGCACACGCAAACAGATTAAGCAATGCGGAGGCTTTTATCTTGGAACTTGTCGAGATAAAGCGCTCACTCCCGATAAGCCATGCTCAGTGCGATTTAAAGTGCCTCATGCCATCAATCACTTTATTGACTTAAACTATGGTCATATTGATATTCCTCAAGCTCTGGCAGAGGAAGATTTCATTATTAAGCGACGTGATGGATTGTACGCTTACAACCTTGCCGTTGTATTAGACGATATTCAGCAAGGTGTGACCGAAGTCGTGAGAGGTGCGGATCTTATCGAGCCAACAGGTCGACAAATCAACCTGTATCGTGCTTTGGGTGGACCAGAGGTCAGTTATGTACATTTACCTCTTGTTGTCGATCAGCACGGTAATAAGTTATCCAAGCAAAACCATGCACCAGCGTTGAATAATCAACAACCACTAGAAACGTTGCTCGATGCAATGGCCTTTTTGGGGTTTGATATTGATGCGCATATTCGTCAAGCAACGATAGACGAATTATTAACATGGGGGTGCCAAAATTGGTCCTTGCAGCGAGTGCCAAAGACCATGGCAAACACAGCAAGATTCTCAAACGGCGCGTCTTAGGCTATTATTAGCCCCAAATTAGGCCTTACCAGGCAAATTATCACCAACTAAAGCAACCTTGGTTTAAGCCAATATTGCCAGAAGCACATGAATAATAACGAATATACACCAAGCCAATTCCCAGACCTTGCATTGAATGTTCTTACTCGACAAGAGCACAATATTTCACGCAAGCAAATCAGTGACAACGCTCTAAAGGTGCTATACCGACTCAATGGCGCTGGTTTTGAAGCTTACCTCGTTGGAGGTGGCGTTCGCGACTTACTATTGGATCTTGCACCAAAAGATTTCGATATCGCGACAAATGCGACTCCTGAGCAAATTAAGCATCTGTTTAGAAACTGTCGTCTGATTGGTCGCCGTTTCCGATTAGCGCACATCATGTTCGGCCGAGATATTATTGAAGTGGCGACGTTTCGAGGTCACCACCAAGAGCCAAGCAAGAACGTATCAGCTCAGTCAGACGAAGGTATGCTGCTGCGTGACAATGTCTATGGCAGCATTGATGAAGATGCTGAACGACGCGATTTCTCTATCAACGCGATGTATTACAACATCAGCGACTACAGCATTCATGACTATGCGGGTGGTGTAGAAGATCTGGAAGATAAGCTGATCCGACTGATTGGCGATCCTGAAGTTCGCTACCGCGAAGATCCCGTGCGTATGCTGCGTGCGATTCGCTTTGCCGCAAAACTTGATTTCGATATTGAAGAAGATACCGCAGCGCCAATCGAAGATCTGGCTCCCTTGCTACAAGGTATCCCTTCTGCTCGCCTTTATGAAGAATCACTCAAATTACTGCAAGCTGGTAATGGGCTTGAAACCTATCACCTGATGCGTGAGTACAATCTATTTCAGCAAATGTTCCCTGTTATTGCCGAGCACTTTACTGAGGATTATTCTTCACCAACAGAGCAGATGTTGGATCTGGTCTTTGATTCAACCGATCTTCGAATTGAAGATGGTAAACGAATCAACCCAGCCTTTATGTTTGCTGCCATGCTTTGGTATCCGCTCAATACTTTGGCAGATCAATTGATGAGCGAGCGTAAACTGGGCCACTATGATGCGATCATGGAAGCCAGCAATATCATCTTGGATGCTCAGGTGAAAACCATTGCGATACCAAGACGCCACACTGCAACGATTCGTGAGATTTGGCAGTTGCAACTTCGCCTGCCTCGCCGCAACGGAAAACGAGCATTTAGATTAACGGAATTGAATAAGTTCCGTGCGGGTTACGATTTCCTAGAAATGCGCGGGGAAGTGGAAGGTGGGCAAACCAAAGAACTCGCGACTTGGTGGACAACCTTCCAAAGTGCAAATCGCAATACCCGCCAAACGATGGCAGCAGAACTTGAAGAAACAGGGTCTAAAACGCCTTATCGCCGTCGGAAAAACAATCGTAAAAAAAAGAGCAAACCTGAATAATGGTTATCGCGTACATTGCGGTCGGCAGTAATCTTGCCGACCCTGTAGGCCAAGCTAACGACGCCATAGAAGCGTTAAAGCACTTACCTAATTCATCGCAACTGAGCGCATCACAACTTTATAGCAGCAGCCCTATGGGGCCTCAGGATCAACCTGACTATATCAACGCTATGGTTGCAATAGAAACACAATTAACGCCACTTGAGCTACTCGATTGCACACAAGCGATTGAGCAAGAGCAAGGGCGTGTCCGTAAAGATGATCGTTGGGGTCCGCGAACTTTAGATTTAGACATCATTCTTTATGGCAATGAAGTGATCGATTCCGAGCGTCTTGTCGTTCCTCATTATGGAATGAAAGAGCGTGAGTTTGTTCTCTACCCGCTCGCGGAAATCGCACCAAATTTAACCCTCCCAGATGGGACAGAGCTGCAAGAACTACTGAATGAAGTGGATCTTAACGGGCTCAGAACTTGGCAATCATAGCCAACGCCTTGTAAGGAAAACTGATGAAAAAAATCACAATCAACGACCTAATTAAATGCAAACAAGAAGGTCGCAAATTCGCAACCTCTACCGCATATGACGCAAGTTTTGCCCAGCTATTTGAAAGCCAAGAAATGCCCGTACTGCTGGTTGGTGATTCTCTGGGCATGGTTTTACAAGGTAAAAGTGATACGTTACCCGTCACAGTTGAAGATATTGCTTACCACACGCGCTGTGTTCGCGCTGGTAGCCCAAACAGCTTGTTAATGGCTGACATGCCATTCATGAGCTATGCCACTCCAGAGCAGGCTTGTGAGAGCGCAGCAAAGCTCATGCAAGCCGGTGCCAACATGGTCAAAATTGAAGGTGGCGACTGGTTAGTCGATACCGTTAAGATGCTGACAGAGCGCGCAGTGCCTGTTTGTGCTCACTTAGGCCTAACCCCTCAGTCTGTGAATATCTTTGGTGGTTATAAAGTTCAAGGTCGCGATCAAGAACATGCCGATCGTATGGTCAAAGATGCCCTAGCCTTGCAACAGGCCGGTGCTCAAATTGTCCTGCTTGAGTGTGTTCCCGCCGGTCTTGCTGAGCGTATCACTCAAGTTCTTGATGTTCCTGTTATCGGTATTGGTGCCGGTAATGTGACTGACGGGCAAATTCTTGTGATGCACGATATGTTTGGTATTTCAGCCAATTACATGCCTAGGTTCTCGAAAAACTTCCTTGCTGAAACCGGTGACATGCGATCAGCGGTAGCAAAATATATCCGTGACGTGGAAAGTGGCGCTTTCCCTGATGAAGCGCATACTATCGCCTAGGGAGTTCTACTATGAATATTTTTTCTGAAATCGCACAGGTTAGAGAACAGATAAAGCAATACAAACGCGATGGTCGGAGTGTCGCTTTTGTCCCTACAATGGGGAACCTGCATGAGGGACACATCACACTGGTTAAAAAAGCACGTGAGCATGCTGATATTGTGGTCGTGAGTATTTTTGTCAACCCGATGCAATTTGAACGCGCCGATGATTTGGCTAACTACCCAAGAACACTCGAAGACGATGTGGCTAAACTTGCTGCGGAAGGTGTTGAACTGGTCTTTACCCCAACGCCTGAAGTGATGTATCCACAAGGCTTAGACAAACAAACTTCTGTTGAAGTGCCGACCCTATCAACCATGTTAGAAGGTGCATCTCGTCCTGGCCATTTCCGTGGCGTAGCAACGATTGTCACTAAGCTGTTTAATATTGTGCAGCCTGACTTCGCTTGTTTTGGCGAAAAAGACTTCCAACAGTTGGCGGTCATTCGTCAAATGACCACTGACCTAGCCATAGACACGCAAATCATCGGCGTCCCAACGGTTAGGGAAATGGATGGCTTGGCGATGAGTTCCCGTAACGGTCTATTGACCATTGATGAGCGCCAGCGTGCACCTGTCGTGGCGCGTACGATGCGCTGGGTAAGTAGCGCGATTCGTGGTGGACGTAACGATTACGATTCACTCATTGAAGATGCTAGCGATCAATTGCGTGCGGCGGGTCTGCAACCTGATGAGATTTTCATTCGTGATGCTCAGACCCTGCAAACCATCTCAAATGACACGGTTCAAGCCGTCATTCTGATGTCTGCCTTCTTAGGACAAGCTCGACTCATCGATAATCAAGTTGTCGATTTAGTCATAGAGACCAAAGCAGACAACACATCAATGAACAAAGATAAGCAAAGCCAGGATGCTCAGACTGCTGAATCAGAATAAACCGCCTGAAAACACTCACAAAAAAGGTCGACATGTTATGTCGACCTTTTTTATAGAAGCAGAATATACCGATGGAAAAGCGTAAATTCTAACTTCTTAAGCCAATGCCTC
Organism: Vibrio sp. YMD68; assembly: GCF_029958905.1. Classification (NCBI taxonomy): domain Bacteria; kingdom Pseudomonadati; phylum Pseudomonadota; class Gammaproteobacteria; order Vibrionales; family Vibrionaceae; genus Vibrio; species Vibrio sp. YMD68. Next base: position 2,749,447 of record NZ_CP124614.1, read on the forward strand.
GAGTCACCAGGTAATGCGCCACCGCATAAAGCCCAATAACAAACGCGATTAAAACCCCAAAAGAAGTCACGATATCAACGTCTGACACCCCTAAGAATCCGTATCGAAATGCATTAACCATATACACAATTGGGTTTATTTTTGACACGCTTTGCCAAAATTCGGGTAGTAAGCTGATGGAATAGAATACCCCCCCTAAATAAGTTAATGGCGTCAAAATAAAGGTTGGGATAATCGAAATATCGTCAAAGGTTTTAGCAAACACGGCATTGATCAAGCCGCCAAGAGCGAAAACCACCGACGTTAAAAATACCGTCATGACAATGATTCCCCAATGTTCAACCTGTAAATCAACGAAGAACAGAGAAACAAAAGTCACAATCGCACCCACTAATAGCCCACGAGTGACACCGCCCATCACGAACCCCGCGATGATGACATAGTTTGGTACTGGCGCGACCAATAGCTCTTCAATATTTTTTTGAAACTTAGCACTAAAAAATGACGAGGCAACATTGGAATAGGAGTTGGTAATAACCGACATCATAATAAGACCAGGAACGATGTATTCCATGTAGCTAAAGCCATTCATTTCACCAATTCTCGCACCGATAAGATTACCAAAAATGATAAAATACAGCGTCATTGTTATCGCTGGCGGTACGAGGGTTTGCACCCAAATTCGGGTAAAACGATTCACTTCTTTGGTCACTAAGCTGCAAAACGCTGTCCAATAAATCTGATACATGATTATTGCTCCTTAGCTTGAGGTGAAGAATGAGATTGAGGTGAAGCTTGATTTTGCGATGACGCTTTCGATTGATCTTTCACGATATTAACAAAGAGCTCTTCTAGACGATTGGCTTTATTCCGCATAGAAAGTACCGTGATACCTTGTTCGGTTAGCTGACTAAAGACATGATTCAATCCCTGAGACTTATCCAATTCGATCTCAAGCGAGCCATTGTCTAATCGTTGAGAATTCACACCGCTCAAAGGATCTAACGCATCGACACCTTCAAGGTCGAGAATAAACGTCTCGACTTGGAGCTGATTTAACAACGCCTTCATCGTGGTGTTTTCTATCAACTCGCCTCGGTTAATGATGCCAATATTACGACACAGCATTTCCGCTTCTTCCAGGTAATGCGTAGTCAAAATAATGGTAATGCCCTGCTCTTTGTTGATGTTTTTTAAGAACTCCCACATGGAACGACGCAGCTCTATATCAACACCCGCAGTCGGTTCATCGAGTATCAGTAGCTGTGGTTCATGCATCAGCGCGCGTGCAATCATTAATCGGCGCTTCATACCACCCGATAAATTTCGTGCACGTTCGCTGCGTTTTTCCCATAAATCGAGCTGAGAAAGGTACTTTTTCGCTCTTTCTTTAGCGAGGACTCTTGGAACACCGTAATAACCCGCTTGCTGCAGAACGATCTGCTCTACGGTTTCAAACGGATTAAAATTGAACTCTTGAGGAACCAAACCCAGGTTTTGTTTAGCCAGCTCTAAATCGCTGTCGATATCAAAACCGAAGACCTTGACCTTACCTGAGGTTTTATTCACTAGCGATGAAACCACACCGATGGTGGTTGATTTACCTGCACCATTGGGACCGAGTAAGGCGTAAAAATCCCCTTTTTTGACATTTAAGCTGATGCCTTTTAAGGCCTCAAACCCACCAGCATAAGTTTTTCGCAACTGTTCTATTTCTAATGCGTACATAATATGACATTGCTCTTTTGGTTTTATGGCTAACACATGACGCCGATGCGGCTGTTTTTCAACCCACCACCCAATATAAATTATCACTCTGCATAAGAAAACAAAGGCGCTGCAATAATATCGCAGCGCCTTTTAATCAATTAGCCCAATCGTCTGAAACAAACCACTTATCTACTAAACAGGAGAAACTGAGGCTCCATCAACGTCCACATGCTTTAACGCAGCCTTCAGAGCCTCATACCTGAACGAGTAGGTATTGTTTTGAGACACCAAATCAAGCACATGAAACTTCTCTAGTTGTCGGCGCGTGTGTTCGTTAGGACACAGCAGCAACACTTCACATTCGGCATCTTTTGCATCTTTAATCGCGTTTTCAAGAGCCAGTCCTACCGTGACATCAATCATTGGGACGTCGGTAAGGTCCAAAATCATCACTTCGTAATCAGAGATACTATTGTGCTGGCGAGAGATCGCTTTTGATACGCTGAAGATCATCGGTCCTGATAGATAAAAGAACAGAACCTTACCATTCGCACGGTCAAGCAACCCTCTTTCACTATCGGTCAGTGGTACATCATTTTCATCGGCATCACTGATCGCTTTAACTTGTCTTGCTTGCTCTAGACTTAACCGCTCAATAATAAGGATATTGGAGATAAATACGCCTAAACCCACCGCAACAATCAAATCAACAAATACCGTGAGTAACATGACGCCATACATGATCGCCATGCCCTGTACACTGACTTTGTGGGCGCGCTGAATGAAACTCCAGTCGAGAATATTAAATCCGACATAAACCGCAATACCCGCTAATACGGCCATCGGGATAGGTTCTGTCAATCCACCAGCCACCAGCACGACCAACATCAGTACTAGAGCTCGAATAATGCCAGAAAGCGGTGAACGAGCGCCAACCTGAATGTTCGTCACTGTCCCCATGGTCGCTCCCGCGCCAGGCAATGCGCCAAACAAGCCTGAAATCATGTTCGCTAGCCCTTGACCTCGAAGCTCTTTGTCTGAGTCATGATCTTTACGCGTTAACGAGTCGCCGATAACCGCTGTTAGCAAGGTATCAATGCACCCTAGCGTTCCTAATACTAGGGCATCAATCACCATTTCCATGAAAATGTCAGCGTTAATATGAGGAATGACCAGGGAAGGCAAGCCAGCAGGAATAACACCAATACGTCGAATGTCATCAGCATCAAACAAAACAACAGAAACTAGAGTGACCGCGATCAGCGCCACCAGCTGAGCAGGCACGTATTTTCGATATTTTTTTGGAAAAAAGAACAGAATCGCAAGCGTTGCAAGGCCTAAAAACAGTTCACTGAACTTTAAATTGGCGAACGTTTCAGGAAGCGCATTTAAAGTGCCAATCACCCCTCCAGAAGGAGCGGCATACCCCAACAATGGAGAAAGCTGCAAGATGATTAAAATAACACCGATGCCTGACATAAAGCCCGAGATGACGCTGTAGGGCATCAAGGTAATGTATTTGCCAAGTTTCAATGTCCCTAACAAGATCTGAAATGCCCCTGCCATCATGACAACGGTAAAGGTCATCGCCATTCCGGTTTCAGGGTACTTCGCCATCATACTGGTCAAAACGGCTGTCATGATCACCGTCATTGGCCCGGTAGGCTCTGAAATTAAACTCGTAGAACCACCAAACAGTGCGGCAAAAAAACCAACAAAAATCGCTCCCCATAAGCCAGCCTCCGCGCCAGCGCCTGAAGCGACACCGAATGCCAACGCCAAAGGAAGTGAAATAATAGCGGTGGTGACACCACCAAATATGTCGCCTTTTAAGCGCATGTCTTCAAATCGATTTCCAAACAAAATTCAGATCCCTGCTGATACAAAAACAATTCACATCACTTTATCAAATAAAGTTAGTAATTTTCATCTTTATTAACATTAATCTTAATTAGCCTTCCGCAGTTGGCGTTTATAAGCATGTGAAATTTCTTGATTTAGCTCATTAGAGGAGTCGGTATGACACTAATTTAACAGATAGAAATTGTAACATTGTGTATAGTGTGGCGAATGATAGAAGGGAAGTAAGATGCCAGAAATTAAACAGCTCTTTGACAACAATTCAAAATGGTCTGACTCCATCACCTCAGAGCGCCCCGAGTATTTCACGAAACTCGAAGAAGGACAAAACCCCGGCTTCTTGTGGATAGGCTGCTCAGACAGTCGCGTTCCCGCAGAACGATTAACCGGATTGTATTCCGGCGAGTTATTTGTTCACCGAAATGTTGCCAACCAAGTTATCCATACCGATTTAAATTGTTTATCCGTAGTTCAATACGCTGTGGATGTTTTAAAAGTGAATCACATTATCGTTTGTGGTCATTATGGCTGTGGTGGTGTCAATGCCGCTATCGACAATCCTCAGCTTGGTCTCATTAATAACTGGCTACTGCATATTCGTGATTTGTACTTAAAGCATCGTAACTGGTTAGGTGAAATGCCCCAGGCCGCGCGAGCAGATAAGCTGTGTGAAATTAATGTCGCAGAACAAGTGTATAACCTTGGAAACTCAACGGTACTGCAAAGCGCTTGGGAACGAGGGCAGCATGTAGAAATTCACGGTGTGGTTTACGGCATCGGAGATGGAAAACTCTTGGATTTAGGCGTTAGATGCTATAGCCGAGAAACGCTTGAGGTGTCGTATCAAGCCGCAATGGCCAAGATACTCAACAATGGTCACAAAACAAATGAATGAACAATGCTCATCAAAAAGTGCATCACAAAAAAATGCTCACCAAATTAGGTGAGCATTTCTCTTTTTGGTCAATTATTCCTGCGGAACAACCTTACCAATATACGGAAGGTGGCGGTATTTCTGAGCGTAGTCGATCCCGACACCCACCACAAATTCATCCGGGATAGCAAAACCAATCCATTTAGCATCAACTTCAATTTCACGCTTTACTGGCTTGTCGAGCAAGGTGCACACTTCGATTGAGTTTGGCTCGCGTAACGACAAGATTTCAATCACTTTGCTGAGTGTATTTCCGGTATCAATGATGTCTTCAACGAGAAGTACATCTTTACCTTTAATATCATCATCCAGATCTTTCAAGATTCGAACATCGCGGCTACTTTCCATCGTATTGCCATAGCTAGACGCTGTCATAAAGTCGACCTGGTGGGTAATATCAATGGCACGAGCAAGGTCAGCCATAAACACAAAGGATCCGCGCAGTAAACCAACCATAACCAAGTTTTCGCTGCCTTGGTAATGCTCGGTAATTTGCTTGCCTAGCTCTTTTACTCGTTTCTGAACGTCCAATTCAGAAATCATAGGTTCAACTGTATGTTTCATAGCACTCTCAATTAATCGGTGATGACAGCATTGCAGAGCCTTTTGGTCCACTTAATACGCTGAAATTTCCCGCTATAGTACCACTCCTCTCTGCGTGAGTTAAATTTTTCATTCTTTCTCATTTATTAGAGGGTCTATAAAATTAAGCACATTGAATCTAATCACTATCCACATTATTGACTATTATATAAGCATAAATCATTGACCAACCTCATATGCACCATTACACTCATGGTGTTATTTAAATAACAAATAACACATTAGAGCAAAGACTCTAAGTACGATTTTAATAAATATAATACGTCAATTGGTAAGGAATAAACGATATGGATTCTATAGCAAAAAGACCACGAACAAGGCTGTCTCCACAAAAGCGTAAATTACAACTGATGGAAATTGCATTAGAAGTATTTGCAAGGCGCGGAATTGGGCGTGGGGGACATGCTGATATAGCAGAAATCGCGCAAGTTTCTGTGGCAACCGTCTTCAATTACTTCCCAACACGTGAAGATCTCGTCGATGATGTACTCAATTACGTCGTACGTCAGTTTTCAAACTTTTTAACTGATCATATCGATTTGGATTTACACGCAAAGCAGAACCTACGTAACGTTACCGCTGGAATGGTGAATCTTGTGATCCAAGATTGCCATTGGCTGAAAGTATGGTTTGAATGGAGTGCCTCAACCAGAGACGAAGTGTGGCCTCTGTTTGTGTCATCGAATAGGACTAACCAGATGTTGGTCAAAAATATGTTCATCAATGCCATCAATCGTGATGAAGTGTGCAGTGATCACGATCCTGACCATCTCACTAATCTATTTCATGGCATCTGCTATTCATTATTTGTTCAATCAAACCGGCTCCAAAGTGAGGCTTCGATGGAACAACTCACCAACAGCTACCTAGATATGTTGTGTATTTACAACCACGACAACATATAAGTTACTGCTCATAATAAAAAAACCGCTGAATCTATCAGCGGTTTTTTATTATTTAAAGCGCTGAGAGATTCAGCGCCTTAGCGTTATTTTCTTTTCACTGCTTTAGCATTTGGTAGATCAGTAATCGTACCTTCAAACACTTCGGCTGCTAAACCAACTGATTCATGCAACGTTGGGTGAGCGTGAATCGTTAACGCGATGTCTTCCGCATCACAACCCATCTCAATTGCTAGACCAATCTCGCCCAATAGTTCACCACCATTAGTACCAACGATAGCGCCACCAATGACACGGTGAGTTTCTTTATCGAAGATAAGTTTAGTCACACCATCTGCACAATCTGAAGCGATTGCACGACCTGATGCTGCCCAAGGGAATGAAGCCGTTTCGAAGTTAAGACCTTCTTCTTTCGCTTCTTTCTCTGTTTTACCAACCCACGCCACTTCTGGCTCAGTGTACGCAATAGAAGGAATAACTTTAGGATCAAAGTAGTGCTTCTTACCTGAAATAACTTCAGCAGCGACATGCCCTTCATGCACACCTTTATGGGCAAGCATTGGTTGACCAACAATATCGCCTATCGCATGAATATGAGGAACGTTAGTGCGCATTTGCTTATCGACATTAATGAAACCACGCTCATCAACTTCAACACCTGCTTTCTCAGCATCCATCAACTGACCATTTGGTACACGACCGATAGCAACAAGAACGGCATCGTAACGTTCAGCTTCTGCTGGCGCTTTCTTGCCTTCCATTGAAACGTAGATGCCGTCTTCTTTTGCTTCAACAGCCGTTACTTTGGTCTGAAGCATTAAGTTAAATTTGTTTTTGATGCGCTTGGTGTAGACTTTAACAATGTCTTTATCAGCCGCTGGAATCAATTGATCGAACATCTCAACAACGTCAATCTTAGAGCCTAGAGAGTGATAAACCGTTGCCATTTCAAGACCGATGATGCCACCGCCCATGATAAGCAGTTTCTCTGGTACTTCTTTTAACTCTAGCGCATCCGTTGAATCCCAAATACGAGGATCATCATGAGGAATAAATGGCAGTTTAATTGGACGAGAACCTGCGGCAATGATTGCATTGTCAAAGTTCACTGTTTTCTTGCCATCTTCGCCATCAACTTCGATAGAGTTAGGGCCAGTAAACTTACCGAAGCCATTCACTACCGTAACTTTACGCATCTTAGCCATACCACCAAGACCGCCAGTCAATTGGCTAATCACTTTTTCTTTCCACAAACGAATCTTATCGATGTCAGTTTGAGGCTCACCAAATACGATACCGTGCTCCGCAAGTGCTTTTGCTTCTTCGATAACTTTTGATACGTGAAGCAGTGCTTTTGATGGGATACAACCCACATTCAGACACACACCACCAAGAGTGCTGTAACGTTCAATAAGAACAGTTTCTAGACCTAAGTCTGCACAGCGGAATGCAGCCGAGTAACCAGCAGGACCTGCGCCAAGTACTACCACTTGGGCTTTAATTTCGTTGCTCATGTTGACCTCTTGTAGTCATAATCCCTAACAGGCTAAGTAGGTATTGATTTTAATTATTTAACATTGGTGCATTTAAACCATGATTTTCAGACCACAAACAGTTTACAGAGATGTTAATGATGTGAAAAGTAAATCAATTTAGCCTGTGAGCTAGACAACAATTCATTTTTTTCAAGCCGATATTTATGCTCAAAACCTGTAATAAATTGTCATTAATTTGTAGTAAGAGCGACACAAGGCCGCTCTTCTATTGTTATCGTTCTATAGTACTAAGCGACGGATGTCGGATAGTGCACTATTTAAGAAGGTAATGAAGCGAGCACCTTCTGCACCATCGATCACACGGTGATCGTATGACAGTGACAATGGCAATTGTAGGCGCGGTTTAAACTCTTTACCGTTCCATACTGGCTTCATTTCAGACTTAGACACCCCTAAGATACCGACTTCTGGCGCATTGACGATTGGCGTAAATGCCGTGCCGCCGATACCACCAAGGCTAGAGATGGTGAAACAACCACCTTGCATGTCTGCCGCTGTTAGCTTACCAGAGCGTGCTTTCTTAGAAACAGCCATTAGCTCTTCAGATAGCTCGTAAATGCCTTTCTTGTTCACGTCTTTGAAAACAGGAACAACAAGACCATTTGGCGTATCAACAGCAATACCCACGTTTACGTACTTCTTGAGGATGATGCTTTCGCCATCTTCAGAAAGAGACGAGTTAAACGCTGGGAATGCTTCTAGCGCTTTAGCCACCGCCTTCATGATAAACACAAGTGGCGTGATCTTCATTCCAGTGTCTTTTTTCGCTTCGATTGCGTTCTGTTCTTTACGGAATGCTTCTAGCTCAGTGATGTCTGCGTTGTCCCACTGTGTAACATGAGGAATCATTACCCAGTTACGGTGCAGGTTAGCGCCAGAGATCTTCTTGATCTTAGAAAGCTTTTGAACTTCCGTTTCGCCAAACTTGCTGAAATCAACTTTTGGCCAAGGCAGTAGACCAAGAGCAGAACCGTCGCCACCTTTACCAGATGCTGCAACGCCAGACTCTAAACGTTTAAGTGCATCTTTCACGTAAGACTGAACGTCTTCTTTTAAGATGCGGCTCTTACGGCCTGTGCCTTTAACCTTAGCTAGGTTAACACCAAATTCACGTGCTATACGGCGAACAACCGGTGAAGCGTGTGCATACTCGTGGTTATCTTGGAAGTCGCCAGTTGCTGCCGGAGCCGTCGCTTCTGCTTTAGGAGCCGATGCCGCCGCTGGAGCCGCTGCTTGTGCAGGAGCGGAAGCCGCCACTGCTACTGGAGCTGCGCCTTCAACAACAAACGTCATGATTGAAGAACCTGTCGATACTTTATCGCCAGCTGCAATCTTAATTTCTTTAACGGTACCAGCGAAGGGTGCAGGCACTTCCATTGACGCTTTGTCGCCTTCAACAGTAATGAGAGATTGCTCTTCTTCTACTGTATCGCCAACCGCGACCATGATTTCAGTCACTTCGACTTCGTCACCACCGATATCAGGAACGTTCACTTCTTTTTCAGCTGATGCTGCTGGAGCCGCTGCAACTGGTGCCGCCGCTGGAGCAGGAGCTGCTGCAACTGGAGCGCCAGAACCCGCTACTTCACCTGTTTCTACAGAGAAAATCATCACTAGAGAACCAGTAGAAACTGAGTCACCAGAAGCGATCTTGATTTCTTTAACGATACCTGCGAATGGTGCAGGCACTTCCATTGAAGCCTTGTCACCTTCAACAGTAAGAAGAGATTGCTCTTCTTCTACTGCGTCGCCGATAGCTACCATGATTTCAGTCACTTCAACTTCGTCGCCACCGATATCTGGAACGTGAACTTCTTTAAGTTCGTTCGCAACAGAAGGGGCCGCCGCTGCAGGAGCAGCTGCAACAGGTGCCGCCGCTTCAACTGCTGGCGCAGATCCAGAACCTTCGGCCTCAAAGATCATGATTAAAGAACCAGTAGACACTGAATCGCCTTCAGAGATCTTAATTTCTTTAACAATACCCGCTTGAGACGCAGGAACTTCCATTGAAGCTTTATCGCCTTCAACAGTGATCAGTGACTGTTCTTCTTCAACCTTGTCGCCAACGTTAACTAGAATCTCAGTAACTTCAACCTCATCAGCACCAATATCAGGTACATTAATTTCGATTGTCATGTTTTGCTTCCTTAACTAATGTCAGTCTTATGCGTATTGCGGGTTAGTTTTGTCAGTGTCGATACCGAACTTAACAATCGCTTCTGCAACAACAGATTTTTCAATATCACCACGTTTAGCCAATTCAGTCAGTGCAGCAACAACAACGTAGCCAGCGTTAACTTCAAAGTGACGACGCAAGTTTTCACGGCTATCAGAACGACCAAAGCCATCAGTACCCAGTACTTTGTATGACTCAGCAGGAACGTAAGCACGTACTTGTTCAGCGTAGTTTTTCATGTAATCCGTAACAGCAATAGCGGGCTCGCTGCCAAGAACGGTCGTGATGTAAGGTACTTTATCTTCTGCTTCTGGGTGAAGCATGTTGTCACGCTCAACGTTTTGACCATCGCGAGTCAGTTCGTTGAAAGACGTCACTGCGAATACGTCTGACGCGACGTCGTATTCTTCGCTTAGAATGACAGCAGCTTTACGCGCTTCATTCATGATAGTACCAGAGCTCATTAGCTGAACTTTAGACTTAGAACCAGCGTGAGATTCAAGCTTGTAGATACCTTTACGAATGCCTTCTTCAGCGCCTTCTGGCATTGCTGGCATTGCGTAGTTCTCGTTCATTACTGTTAGGTAGTAGTAAACGTTCTCTTGCTCAGGACCGTACATACGACGAATACCGTCTTGCATAATAACCGCTAGCTCGTAAGCAAACGTTGGGTCGTAAGAGATACAGTTAGGAATTGTATTCGCTTGAATGTGTGAGTGACCATCTTCGTGTTGCAGGCCTTCACCGTTTAGCGTTGTACGACCGGCAGTCGCACCTAGTAGGAAACCACGTGCTTGTTGATCACCCGCTAGCCATGCCATATCACCAATACGTTGGAAACCAAACATTGAGTAGTAGATGTAGAATGGGATCATTGGCAGATCGTTAGTGCTGTAAGACGTTGCCGCAGCCACCCAAGACGCCATTGAACCAAGTTCATTGATGCCTTCTTGTAAAACCTGACCCGATGTTTCTTCTTTGTAGTAAGAAACAACGCCGCGATCTTCTGGTGTGTACTCTTGACCATCTGGGTTGTAGATACCAACCTGACGGAACAGACCTTCCATACCGAAGGTACGCGCTTCATCACAGATAATAGGAACAATGTTCTTACCAATGTTCTTATCTTTAAGCAGGATGTTTAACGTACGCACATAAGCCATCGTTGTAGAGATATCACGTTTCTGCTCACCCAGTAGAGGGGCAAATGCGTCTAGCTCAGGCACTTTGAACTCTTGAGTGAACTTAGGTAAACGTGTTGGTGTATAGCCGTGTAGAGCTTTACGACGAGCGTGCATGTATTCGTATTCAGGCGTGCCTTCTTCAAGCTTCAAGTAAGGAAGCTCGGTGATTTTCTCATCTGAAAGGATATCTTGTAAGCCAAGGCGATCACGTAGGTGTTGAACATGCGTCATGTCCATTTTCTTCACACCGTGTGCAATGTTCTTACCTTCGGCCGCTTCACCCATGCCGTAACCTTTAACCGTCTTAGCTAGAATGACCGTTGGCTTCCCACCGGTTTCTTTCGCATTGTTGAATGCTGCGAACAGTTTAGACGAGTCATGACCACCACGCTTAAGTGCGAAGATTTCGTCATCAGTCATATCAGCAACAAGCGCGGCTGTTTCTGGGTATTTACCAAAGAAGTGCTCACGTACGTAGGCGCCATCTTTAGACTTGAATGTTTGGTAGTCACCGTCGACAGTTTCGTTCATCAGTTGAAGAAGCTTACCCGTGGTGTCTTTTGCTAATAGAGCATCCCAGTTGCTGCCCCAGATAACTTTAACAACGTTCCAACCTGCGCCTTTAAATAGACCTTCAAGTTCTTGAATGATGCTACCGTTACCCATGACAGGGCCATCTAGGCGCTGTAGGTTACAGTTGATGAGGAAGCATAGGTTGTCCAGTTTTTCACGAGAAGCGAACGAGATCGCACCGCGTGATTCTGGCTCATCCATCTCACCATCCCCTAGGAAAGCGTAAACACGTTGAGCCGTCGTATCTTTCAAGCCACGACCGTTCAAGTATTTCAAGAAACGCGCTTGGTAAATCGCTGAAATAGGACCAAGGCCCATAGATACCGTTGGGAACTGCCAGAATTCAGGCATTAGTTTCGGGTGAGGGTAAGAAGGAATACCTTTACCATCCACTTCTTGACGGAAGTTGTCTAGCTGCTCTTCAGTTAGACGGCCTTCAACGAATGCTCGAGAATAGATACCTGGAGAAATATGACCTTGGTAATACACCAAATCACCGCCGTCCGTCTCATTTGGAGCACGGAAGAAGTGGTTGAAACAGACTTCGTAGAATGCCGCTGCTGACTGGTAAGAAGCCATATGACCGCCAAGGTCTAGGTCTTTCTTAGAAGCGCGTAATACAATCATGATTGAGTTCCAGCGGATGATTGAACGAATACGACGTTCAAGTGTTACATCACCTGGATAAGCGGGCTCTTGCGCTGCTGGAATAGTGTTGATGTAGTTCGTGTTAATGCCTGTAGGCATATCTACACCGTCTAAACGTGCTTTATCTAAAACTTGCTCTAATAAAAACTGAGCACGCTCTACACCTTCTTCACGAACAACTGATTCAAGGGCCTGTAGCCAATCTTGAGTTTCTACTGCGTCTACGTCATGCTTCATGTCAGACATGGCGATCTATCCTTCTATTGGTTGGATTTTAGATAAACTGTCAAAGAGCCGTACTATGACGACTCTTTGCCTTGCTGAATTCTGCGTAATGAACGCTCTCTTCGAGATTCTTCACGCGTGATGTCCAACAATGTTTCTTCGATATAAGCTAAATGTGAATGAGACATTTCACGTGCCATTTCAGGCTCACCAGAAACAATCGCATCCACAATATTCGCTCTATGTTTACTTACTTTTTCGACCACTTCATCGCGGCGATGTAACAACTCTAAATTCTGTAAAATATTCTGTTCGAGCAATGGACCAAGACTACGAACAATGTGCAACAGCACCACATTATGGGCCGCTTCCGTCAAGGCCACTAAAAACTTCATAACGGCGCTGGCTTCTGCTTCAATGTTTTTGTTGCTTTGTTCTTTGGTGATGACAGCCAAACATCCCTGAATTCGCGCAAAATCTTCATCGGTTCCGCGCAACGCAGCAAAGTAAGCTGAAATCCCTTCCATCGCATGCCTTGCTTCAAGCAAATCAAGCTGAGTTTCAGAATGACTCGATAGTAAATTTAGCAGAGGATCTGAAAAGCTCTTCCAAATACTTTCACTAACGAACGTTCCCCCGCCTTGACGACGAGTTAATAACTGTCGTGCTTCAAGACGTTGAATCGCTTCTCTGACCGAAGGTCGAGACACATCGAATTGTTTTGCTAATTCACGCTCAGGAGGCAGTTGCTGCCCTGGAGTTAAAGAGCCTTCTGCGATCAAGCGCTCTAATTCTTTCTCGATAACATCAGAAAGTTTTGGCTGACGAATCCTTTGATAAGCCATATTGATTGCTACCCTTAACTCCAAGTAAATTGGTATTACCAATTATTTATTGGGGTGAAAATTAACATATCAAAAACGTCACTGTCCAGCACTTTATTGATTCAGGTCAATAAACAGAGGTAGTGGTAACAAAACCATAACTTGCAATATTCATTTACAAAAACTATCTGAACAATATTGGTCAGACCAATTAAAGATTAACCAAATTAGCGTTGTACAAATAAGCGGAGTGGATGGTTGAATATCCAAACAAGAGCGTTAAAAGCAGTAAAAAGACGAGAAAAAACAGGAGGAAAAAAGAAAACCAGAGTAACATTGGTCACAATCACTCTGGCATAAGTTCAAATTAGCTACATAGCTTCAATATAATCAATCATTAACTGAAGAGATTGGTTCCCTCTAAATTCATTGATATCGAGTTTAAACGCCACTCTTGCTGTTTTTACCGATGCATCAGGCCAACGCTTAAGATCAATATTAAAGGCAATGCCATCAATCATGATGTTCGTAGGATGCCCTTTGTAAAGAGGCTCCAGCATGAGCTTTAGGTGTTTTTCACCCACCAGTTTCTGGTGCAATATTTTAAACTCACCATCAAACATGGGTTCAGGAAAGGCTTGCCCCCAAGGCCCACCAGCCCGTAATGATTCCGCCGTGTGCATAGAAAATTGCTCAGGAAGCAGCTCACCATCCGACAAAATCACACCTTTTAATGCGTTATCGTCGAGTTCTTGCTTCACTACTTGATCAAACAAACGGGAAAAGCGCTCAAAGTCCACTTCAGCAATACTCAACCCAGCCGCCATAGCATGACCACCAAACTTAGCAATCAAACCTGGGTTCTGGGTATCAATGCGGTCAAGAGCGTCTCTCATGTGTAATCCTGGAATCGAACGACAAGACCCTTTGATCATCCCTTCTCCGCCATCGGCGAAGGCAATCACAGGTCTATGGAATTTCTCTTTAATACGAGAAGCCAGAATGCCGATCACCCCTTGGTGCCAGTCTCGCTGGAACAGAACTAAACCGTGGGGCAGTTCCGTATTGTCACCAAATTGTAAGCGCTCGCAAAAAGCCATCGCCTCTTGCTTCATGCCCTCTTCGATCTCTTTGCGGGTTTGATTTAAGCCATCCAACTCACTGGCCATGCGTCTTGCTGCGTGAATGTTGTTACACATTAATAGCTCAACACCAAACGACATATCATCTAAGCGCCCTGCCGCATTGATTCTTGGCCCTAAGGCGAAGCCAAAATCGGTGGCGATCAGTCGATGTGCGTCTTTTTTTGCCACTTCAATGAGTGCTTGAATACCGGGTCTGGCTTTACCTGCTCGGATACGCTGGAGCCCTTGGTGAACCAAAATTCGATTGTTTTCATCCAAAGCAACCACATCCGCGACCGTGCCCAGCGCCACTAAATCGATCAGCTCCATCAGTTTAGGCTCAGCCATGTTACTGGAAAGGAACCAATCCACTTTTCGCATGTGTACGCACAGGGCCATCATCAGGTAAAAAGCCACCCCAACACCCGCTAACGATTTAGAGGGGAAATCGCAGGATTCTAGATTTGGGTTGACCATCGCGTCAGCAATCGGGAGTTCATGACCGGGTAAGTGATGATCCGTCACGAGCACTTGAAGACCTTTTTCTTTGGCATAACGAACCCCTTCTATTGAAGAGACGCCGTTGTCCACCGTCATGATCACTTCAGCCCCCAGCGTTATCGCCTGATCAACCACTTCAGGGCTTAACCCATAACCGTCTTCAAAGCGGTTAGGCACCAAGTAGTCGACATTACTGCAACCGAGCATACGAAGAGCCAAAACCGATAACGCTGAGCTGGTCGCGCCATCGGCATCAAAATCTCCGACAATGATAATGCGTTGATTGTGTTTAATCGCGTCAAACAGCAGCTCAACCGCAAGCTGAATACCATCCAGTTTCTGATAGGAATGGAGTGCTTTGGCGGTTTTATCTAATTGCTTAGCCGAACGAATGCCACGATTAAGATAAATTTTCTTAAGCAGTGGGTCCATGGGTTCAGCAAGAAGAGAGAGATCAACATCAGGACGACGACGAATTTCGATCATAGATACGCACTTAGCAGGCGATGATTCGCCTGCTCCTTGTTATAAATGAATAGACTTAGCGTTAATTAGATAATGATTACTGAGCCTGTAACTGCTCTAGCAATTTAGCGGGTGGTAAGTAGCCGCCAATCATTTCTCCACTAGGAAGGAATATCGATGGTGTTCCGCTGATCCCTAATGATTTGCCTAATGTGAAATGCTTCACTACGGTGTCTAAGCACTGACCAAAGTTGGCGTTTTTTTCAGGGAAGCTGCGGTTAATTTTAGCGTCATGCATCGCGGCTTTAGGGTCGTCAGCACACCAAACAGCGGCCATTTGCTCGCCAACTTCTGAGCGAGGCCCCTGACGTGGGTACGCCATGTAACGCACCGTGATGCCGAGATCGTTATAGCCATTCATTTGGCTATGTAAGCGTACACAATACCCACACGTGGTATCGGTAAAGATAGTGACCACGTACTTCTCATTATCGGCCTTAAACTCAATAACGCTGTCACTGAGTGCTGCAAGTTTTGCTGCATTCAATGGTGCTTGACGCTTGGCAAGGACATCTTCATACCCACCACCGGCTTTGTGCTGGTAGAGCGTCCCAGACATAAAAAATTCACCATCGACAGAAGAATACAACACGCCGCCACTGGTTTGAACTTCGTATAGCCCCGCAATTTGAGTCGGCAAAATATCCAACACCTTCAGCTGTAGTTTGGCGAAATTGTTGATGATCTTCTGTCTCGATTCCTCCGTTAAGCTTGTTTCTTCACTCGCTAACGTTGGTTCTAAAGCCACCGCTTGTTGAACTTCCGCTTGAACGGTTGATGCTTCTTCGGTCTTAACCACTTCTTCTGCATTACAAGCCATCACAAAAAACGGCAGTGTTAGTATAGATAGTCGGCGTAATACGCTCATTAAAATCACCTTTATATTAAGCCCTAGGATGGTGCTCACTATGAATTTGTTTTAGCCTTTCAGTGGCGACGTGGGTATAGATTTGCGTCGTCGATAAATCACTGTGGCCCAATAGCATTTGCACAACGCGTAAATCGGCTCCGTAGTTGAGCAAATGAGTCGCGAAGGCATGCCTTAATACGTGCGGAGACAAAAGCTCGGTATCAATCTCTGCGATCACCGCATAATGCTTTATCCTATGCCAGAATGTCTGACGAGTCATCTGTCTCGCACGGTTACTTGGAAAAACAACGTCTGATGTTTTCTCACCAAGTAGTGTAGACCTTCCTTGCTCTATAAAAGTTTCAATCCAATCGACGGCATTTTCTCCCATAGGCACCAAACGCTCTTTTCCGCCTTTGCCCGTTACGCGCACTACGCCTTGACGTAAACTGAGATTTTCCATCGTCAGACTCACTAATTCCGTTACACGTAAGCCGGTCGCGTACAGTAACTCAAGCATCGCTTTGTCTCGAAGCTGTATCGGATCATTGGGATCCGGCGCCTCTAATAGTGCATCCACTTGTTCTTCTGACAGATCTTTGGGTAAACGCTGAGGAAGTTTTGGGCTAACCAACAGAGCACTAGGATCATCCCCTCGCATCTTCTCGCGGTGCAAGTACTGAAATAGGCGTCGAATAGCAGACAGCATACGTGCCCGTGACGTCTGTTTATATTCCTTGTCAACCAGCCAAGCTTGATATTCTTGTAGCCCTGACAGATTGATCGCATTCAAGCGGTAATTGTGTTCACCCATCCAGTGCAGCAGCTTTTGTACATCCGTCCGATACGACAGTAACGTATTTTCAGACAATCCTCGTTCCATCCACATAGCGTCGAGAAACTGCTCGAGAATACCCTGCTCTGGAGATTGAGGGCCTTGATTAGACGAGTTTAATTTTGACACGGTAAACCTCTTTAACAACAACGCGTTCAGGTTATGTGAGTCCAGACATTAAAGCCACAAATTTGTCCATTTGATGAAATTCTAACTGCATTACTGGTGTGTTTATGGTTAAAATCCCTCATCGCACATCAAGACTATAACATTATGAAGATTGGTTTATTTTACGGCTCAACAACTTGCTACACCGAAATGGCAGCGGAGAAAATACGCGCTATTATTGGAGAGGAGCTTGTGGATATTCACAATATCAAAGAGAGCCCTATCTCGCTGATGGCTGATTACGACCTGTTAATTCTCGGCATTTCCACTTGGGACTTCGGTGAAATCCAAGAAGATTGGAGCGAAATATGGCAAAAAATCGCTGGCGTGTCGTTAAACGGCAAGTACGTAGCACTATTCGGCTTAGGCGATCAAGAAGGCTATGGCGAGTGGTATCTCGATGCGATGGGAATGCTTCATGATGAAATACAACAAGTTGGTGCGAACATCATCGGATACTGGCCCAACCAAGGTTATGAGTTTGAAGCCTCTAAGGCTCTAACTGAAGATGGCTCCCACTTTGTTGGGCTCGCTCTCGATGAAGACTCTCAATACGAACTCAGTGATGAGCGCATTGCGACTTGGGTAGAACAGGTATTAGTGGAGTACCAAGCTGCGCTATAGAGATAGAACCTAACCGATATAGAACCAGATAACCATCTGATTTTATTGAGATCTATCTGAGAGAGCGATTAGAGTAACGCCGCCAGCTTTCTCCAATCAAATGACAATCCAGGATCGGTTTTTCTTAATGGGGCAATATATTGATGCCCCGTTATACGTTGGGGTGTGATTTTAGGGTAGGTCGTCATCAGCTCTCGGGTTAATCGAGCCAATGATTGGTATTGAGCCTCGGTATAAGCACTGTAATCATCGCCTTCTAATTCAATGCCAATGGAGTAGTCATTACACTTGCTCCTTCCTGCAAACGATGATACCCCGGCATGCCAAGCGCGTTGTTGAAAAGGCACAAATTGAACCACCTTCCCTTCACGATCGATCAAGCAATGCGCTGAGACCCTCATGTTCTCAATCACTTTGAAAAATGGATGGTGTGAAGCGTCTAATTTACCGGTAAAAAACTGCTCTATATAAGCACCACCAAACTGACTAGGCGGTAAGCTAATATTGTGGATCACCAACAGCGATATATCACTGGGATCTTCTCGGTGATCACAATGAGGCGATAGTAACGACTTGGCCTCTGCATACCAGCCTTGTTGATCAATCATTGAACGTTCCTTATTTCACGATTCTGCCTTTGATTTTATCTATTCCAAGATGAAAAGCGAGATTAATGGCTGTATTTAATTTAGACTCCGCGTATCATTCCCCTTTAGCTCACACCAACGATTAGATTTGCGATGAAAAACACACATAACAGCCAACAACGCCTTGATTATTTAAAAACGCAACTGCCGACAGAGATCACTCGCGCAGTCGCAGACACACTCAAAGAAGATCTGGGTGGTTCGATTGATGTAAACGCTGATATTACCGCAAGTTTAATTCCTGAAGACGCGCACAATGTGGCCACTATTATCACCCGTGAACACGGTGTATTTTGTGGCCAAGCATGGGCTGATGAAGTCTTCAAGCAGATTGGTGGCACCGTCAATATTGAGTGGCACGTCAAAGACGGCGACCCAGTGGAGCCTAATCAAACCCTTTGTACGCTTTCTGGCCCATCGCGTGCATTGTTAACGGGCGAACGTAATGCCATGAACTTCATTCAAACATTGTCTGGGTGCGCAACGGTAACCGCTACCTATGCCAAACAATTGGAAGGCACGGATTGTCGTTTGCTTGATACACGAAAAACCATCCCAGGCCTGCGCAGCGCACTAAAATATGCCGTCGCATGTGGTGGCGGTTACAACCATCGTATTGGTGTGTTTGATGCTTACTTGATCAAAGAAAACCACATCATTGCCTGTGGCGGCATTAAACAAGCCGTAAAAACAGCCAAGCAACTCAACCCGGGGAAGCCCGTTGAGATCGAAACCGAAAGCTTAGCAGAACTGCAATCGGCAATTGATGCCGGTGCAGACATCATCATGTTGGATAATTTCACCACCGATATGATGCGCGAAGCGGTCAAACTGAATGCAGGTCGTGCAGCACTTGAAAATTCAGGCAACGTAACTCTAGACACCATTCGTGAGTTTGCTGAAACTGGTGTCGATTATATTTCCGTTGGTGCGCTGACGAAACACCTAGTGGCGTTGGATTTATCGATGAGATTCCAAGCTTAATCGTTATTTAAGTCCCATCGATTTAATATCTATGACGTATTGTTAAAGAGAGGCTTTGTCTCTCTTTTTCCGTTTTATTGTCCGCGTTCAATCTCATCCCTCTCACTTTTATATGCTACTCATCGAATATTTTTGCACTGTGAATGTAATACAGGTTTAACTTCGACTATTTGCCTCGCGCTAGCCTTTTTACTTTATTTCTAGTTCTCCAGACTCTCTTTACTCTTTCTGCACCCTTATACATCGCAATAATGGAGAACATAATGAAAGCGATTAATAAGAAACAGAAAGGCTTTACCTTAATTGAGTTGATGATTGTTGTGGGAATTATTGGTGTGTTAAGCGCAATTGCTGTCCCTGCATATCAAAGCTACCTTCTAAAAACAGAAGCTAATACAGCCGTAAGCATACCTAGAGCTCTACTAACAAATATTGATTTATATATTCAAGAAAATGGTAAATTCCCAACAACTGCTCAAATGGATAAAGTCGGGGCTGCCAGCGACATGAGTGCTATGGGAACAATCGGATTTACGCCAACAGCCGATGATTCGGCTACAGGGGATGTATTATTTACTATAGGAAGCACTGCTTCTTTAAAAGACAAAAAAGTCAAATTTGCTAAATTAGATAGTGGGTGGAAATGTACTCATGATACAGGACAAACGTTAAAAGGATGTGAGCAAGGCACAATCAATTAATGCTTACCAGCCTCCCTGCCATCTTGCGCCAGGCTGACTTAATCAGCGTGGTGCAAGAGCAAAATATCATCGAGCACGTGATCGCTTCGGGCATGTCGGTCCCCGAAGCACTGCTTGATCTCGAGCTGTTCGACCACCATCAACTCACTGGCCACCTAAGTGCACTCTTTGGCCTAACGCCCACACCATTATCTCAATTCGACTACGCTACGTTATGTCACTCTCTGGGGCTTAGGGAGCTGATCAGCCGTTATCAAGCCCTGCCCTTACACATTGATGGCATGGTGCTTTCTTTAGCTGTTTCAGACCCCACCCGCAGTGAAATAGAAGATGAATTTCGCTTTGCGACAGGGTTGCAAGTTGAGTTGGTCTTAGTCGACTTAAACGATCTTAAATCCGCGATTCGTCGTTTGTACGGTCAGACAGTGTCAACGTCCACCTCATCAGCCAAAGACATCAGTCAGGACGAACTGGCCAGTCTGGTCGATGTCACAGAGGATGAAATACAGACGATAGAGAACCTCAGTCAAGACGATGCGCCCGTGAGCCGTTTCATCAACCAAGTATTGCTCGATGCGGTAAGAAAAGGCGCTTCAGATATTCATTTTGAACCTTATGATGAGAGCTATCGAATTCGCTTACGCTGTGATGGCCTATTGGTGCAAACCCAGGCACCAGCAAATCACCTCAGTCGCCGCCTTTCTGCGCGGCTAAAAATACTCGCGAAACTGGATATCTCTGAACGTCGTTTGCCACAAGATGGGCGGATAAAGCTTCGACTCGATGAAACAACGGCCATTGATATGCGCGTTTCGACATTGCCCACGTTATGGGGTGAAAAGATTGTATTGCGCCTACTCGACAGCAGCAGTGCCAGCCTTAATATTGATAAACTGGGCTACAATGACCAACAAAAGCAGCTTTACCTAAAGGCACTCAAGCAGCCACAAGGCATGATCCTAATGACAGGGCCAACGGGCAGTGGAAAAACCGTTTCTTTGTATGCAGGGCTAAGCATCCTCAACACCCCTGAAGTGAACATATCAACCGCGGAAGACCCTGTTGAAATCAATCTATCGGGCGTAAACCAAGTGCAGGTTCAACCTAAAATTGGCTTTGGTTTTGCTCAAGCACTTCGCTCTTTCTTACGACAAGATCCTGATATTGTGATGGTGGGTGAAATTCGTGATTTGGATACCGCACAAATAGCAATAAAAGCTGCGCAAACTGGCCACTTAGTGCTCTCCACATTACACACAAATTCCGCTTCTGAAACCATTGTTCGCCTCGGCAACATGGGCATTGAAGGTTTTAATCTGGCTTCTTCGTTAAGCCTGATTATCGCTCAACGCCTTGCTAGAAAGCTTTGTTCCCACTGTAAAATACCGCATTACCAACCAGCTGAGTTTGAAGTATCTCGGTTTGAAGCATCTCAGTTTAAAGCATCGTCGTTGGACCCATCGTTATTTGAAGCACTCAACCTCTCCCCAGACGATACTCTCTTTAAAGCTAATCCTGATGGCTGCAACGAATGCAACGCTGGATATTCAGGAAGAACGGGAATTTACGAAGTGATGCCATTTAACCATGAATTAGCTGATGCGGTGATGAAAGGCGCTTCTATGATCGAAATAGAATCACTAGCAAAATCACAAGGCATGCAAACGCTGCAACAATCTGGCATAGAAAAACTAAAACAGGGCATTACCAGCTACTCAGAATTGCAGCGAGTGCTCTACTTCTAATCTATTTGGTAATAAATAGTTTCATTTTAAGCCGTTCCGTTCCAGTGATTACATTCCGAGTAGTTCAATTCCAAACAACCAGTTCCAAACACTCTAAACGATGTAATGAATGAGGCCATTGATGATAAAAACTAAGCAAATTCAATTAAAAAACTATCGATGGAAAGGCCTGAATACTTCTGGAAAGCGCGTCTCGGGGCAAATGTTGGCTCTGTCGGAATGGGAAGTGCGAGACAAACTCAACGATCAGCACATTCAAATAAAAAAAATCAAGAAAGGCAGTATCTCTGCCTTCACACGAATATCCCACAGAGTCAAAGCCAGAGACATTACAGTCTTAACCCGTCAACTTGCGACCATGTTAGGGACAGGGGTTCCTATCATACAAGCGCTCAAACTGGTGGCCGACAACAATCGAAAAGCTGAAATGAAGTCGATACTGTCTCAAGTGAGCAAGGGAGTAGAGGCTGGCACTCCAATATCGAAAGCACTTCGCACCGCCAGTACTCATTTTGATTCGTTGTACGTAGATTTGGTCGCGACAGGTGAACAGTCAGGTAATTTATCCGAGGTTTTTGAAAGGCTCGCAACGTACCGAGAAAAAAGTGAGCAGCTCAGAGCCAAAGTCATTAAAGCGTTGATCTACCCTGCGATGGTTGTACTGGTGGCGTTAAGTGTCTCTTACCTGATGCTCACTGTCGTTATTCCAGAGTTTGAGAGCATGTTCCAAGGATTTGGCGCTGATCTTCCTTGGTTTACCCAACAAGTACTATTGCTTTCTCACTGGGTCCAAGCGTACAGCTTAACCCTGGCTTTAAGTTCCGTTGGCTTGGTGCTATTGGTAAAAACCCTGAACAAGAAATCGTCTCGGGTACGCTTGTCGACCAGCCGACTCGGTCTTAAAGTCCCTATTATCGGCGGCGTATTTTCAAAAGCGGCGATTGCTAAATTCAGTCGCACCCTGGCAACCAGTTTTAGCGCAGGCATTCCTATTTTAACCAGCTTAAAAACCACCGCTAAAACCTCTGGAAACCTCCACTATCAAACCGCCATCGATGCGGTGTACAAAGACACCGCTGCTGGCATGCCGATGTACATTGCCATGCGAAACACCTGTGTTTTTCCTGAAATGGTCTTACAGATGGTGATGATCGGAGAAGAGTCTGGCTGCCTAGACGACATGCTCAACAAAGTGGCGACTATCTATGAATTTGAAGTCGACAACACGGTGGATAACCTAGGTAAAATTCTCGAGCCATTAATCATCGTATTCTTGGGGACAGTGATTGGCGGGCTTGTCGTTGCAATGTATTTACCAATTTTTAACTTAATGAGTGTATTAGGGTAGTATTAAGCTTTAGTATTATGAAGCCAGAGATACGATCAGCGTTCATCAACTTTACTTAGATAACAAAGAATCCATGATCGTTAAATTTTTATTGTCTGTATCGACAATCTTCATCGTTCCAACGACTGAGTAAAACTATGCAAGTGCTTGAGCTATACCCTTGGTTATTTACCACTTTTTCGGTCGTTTTTGGCCTGATTATTGGTAGTTTTTTAAACGTAGTGATCCATCGGTTGCCAATTATCATGGAACGCGAGTGGCGCCAAGAGTGTGCCGATTCGTTCCCTGAATACAAAATTACACCGCCAGAAGGGCATTATTCTCTTAGTATTCCTCGCTCAACCTGCCCAAAGTGCCAGACTCAATTGCGCCTCATCGATAATATCCCCATTCTCAGCTGGCTAGCTCTCAAAGGTAAATGCCATAAGTGCAGTAATGCGATTTCTGCTCGGTACCCTCTGGTCGAGCTATTGACCGCCTTAATGAGTGGCGCTGTTGCGGCTGTTTTTGGTCCTAGCTACTTTACGATTGCCCTTATCTTTTTCACTTTTGTTTTGATTGCCGCCACTTTTATCGATTTAGATACGATGCTGCTGCCGGATCAACTGACACTTCCTTTGGTTTGGTCTGGTATTGCACTCGCACTCTTTCAAATAAGTTCAGTGTCTCTACAAGATTCCGTGATTGGTGCCATTGCCGGATATTTATGTTTATGGCTTGTCTTCTGGGGTTTCAAACTCCTCACTGGCAAGGAAGGCATGGGGTATGGCGACTTTAAGCTCCTCGCTGCTCTTGGCGCCTGGCTTGGTTGGCAATACTTACCCATGATTATTCTACTCTCTTCATTAGTCGGACTGGTTTTTGGCGTTATTCAGTTAAGGCTTCAACAAAAGGGAATAGACAAAGCCTTCCCTTTTGGCCCTTACCTCGCCATTGCCGGATGGGTGAGTTTAATGTGGGGTGAACAGATTATGGCGTGGTACTTTCGTTCATTTTTGGGCATGTAGCTATTTTTCAGTATGTGGCTTTGTTGTCGGTAATTAACGGGTTTATAGAGAAATTCGATCTTAGAGAAATTCAGTTGTGGGGAAGGTAACATGGCCTATGTGGTAGGGATAACAGGTGGCATCGCGAGTGGAAAAACCACGGTAGCGGATCGGTTTCATCAGAGTTTCGACATTGATATTGTGGATGCTGACATCATTGCGCGAGAAGTCGTTCTACCCGGTAGCGAGGGCCTGAATGCCATTATCGCTCATTTTGGACCCGACATCGTAGATAGCAACGGTGAACTAAACCGTTCTAAACTGCGTGCTCAAATCTTTTCTCAACCCAATGAAAAACAGTGGCTCGATGATCAGCTTCACCCGTTGATTCGCAAAAAAATGGAGAAAGCCGTCAATGCAGCCAACTCTCCTTATGTACTGTTGGTAGTGCCATTACTGGTAGAGAATAACCTTCAATATATGACGGATCGAATCCTTGTTATTGATGCTGAAGAAGACACTCAAATTGAACGCACGATGAAGCGCGATGGTGTTTCTAGAGAACAAGCCCAATCGATCCTATCGGCACAATCTAGTAGAGAGAAACGACTGAGCTTTGCTGATGATGTGATTAAAAATGATGCAGAAAACAAAAAAATTATGCTTCAAATCACAGAATTACATCAAAAGTATCTAGCTATTAGCACTCAAAATCGTGAGAATAACAAAGAGACACACGAAGGCGATAGTAATGACCACCCATAGATTTGAACATCCTCTCAATGAGAAAACGCGTATTTATTTGAGAGTAGAAGCCCTGCTCAACCAACTCAATGTGTCCTCTCAGTTTTCAGACGGTCTTCAGCATTTACTTTTCTTTCGTTCTCTTTTCGATTTGTTGGAAATCTTCGAGCAAATTCAGTTAAAAAGTGAGCTAGCAAAAGACATAGAAAAGCAGCGACTGACTTATAAAAGTTGGCTCAATGTTGAAGGTGTCGACCAAGCTATGCTGCGTGACGTACTGAATGAAGTCGACGAAGTTCATGGCAGCTTAATGACTGCGGAACGGTTTGGTCAATCCTTAAAAGAAGACCGATTCATCAGTACCATTCGTCAACGTTTCAATCTGCCAGGAGGATCATGCTGCTTTGATTTACCTGCATTGCACCATTGGCTCCATTTGCCTACCACCCATAAAGAAAACGATACTCATGCTTGGCTAAAAACGCTGGCTCCTCTCTCTGATGCCTTAACGCTCTGGCTCAAGTTAGCAAGAGAAACGGGCTATGCCAAAGCTCAACTGGCGACGAATGGGTTCTTTCAAAGTGATGCTGAAGATGCCAACATTCTAAGGCTTGAAATCCCGTTACAGTATGGGGTTTACCCAATGATCTCGGGGCATAAAAATAGATTTGCGATTAAGTTTATCGACTTTAAATCGGGTCAGGCTTGCACTCAGGATATTCAATTCTCCCTTGCCGTCTGTAGCTAGCGAGTTATCCAGTAATTAGGATCAGCGGAATGAAGCCCCCGTTCTCTCAATCATTTTTTAGCCTAGAATCATCGGCCTAAGATCAGGTTGCAATTGCACGATCAACTCTCGACAATAACCAAGCAGTAACGATAGCCAAGTATCAATAACTACACGACAATAACCACATAACAATAATAGCGAACACTTTCATATGAGATTGACCCATGTCTAAAAAAATCACGTTAGTAAAATGTCCCAAATGCAGTACGGACGTTGAGTGGGGAGATCAGAGCCCATTTCGTCCATTTTGCAGTAAGCAGTGTCAGATGATTGATTTTGGCGAATGGGCCGATGAGGAAAATGCGATCGCAGGCGCACCAGACATGTCAGACAGCGATGGCTGGTCGGAAGATCCATATTAAATATCAGCTATCAGCGAACAGCGAACAGCGAACAGCGAACAAATTTAAAGGTTGATGCCATTGGTCTCAGCCTTTTTCTTTTTAGTAAACTATCAAATTACTAAGCTTTTTATGGTTAAATTTCTGAACGTTAAGCGCTGGAGGATGTCGCTATATCAAGGAGGAGACGCGGAGTTTACGATAGTAAATGAGCACTGACCACGTAGAGATAGTGACATACCACAAGCATAACACCAGAAATAAAAAAGCGGAGTCCAATGGACTCCGCTTTTCTTATGAGAACGCTAGTTATAGCATTACTTCTTAGTAAGTTTCTCGCGGATACGAGCTGACTTACCAGAACGCTCACGTAGGTAGTACAACTTGGCACGACGTACTGCACCACGGCGTTTAACTTCGATGCTATCAACCATTGGAGAATGTGTTTGGAATGAACGCTCAACACCTTCACCGTTCGAGATTTTACGAACAGTAAATGCAGAGTGTAGACCACGGTTACGAATAGCGATTACAACGCCTTCGAAAGCCTGTAGACGCTCACGGTCGCCTTCTTTTACCTTAACTTGAACTACTACAGTGTCACCTGGAGCAAATTTAGGTAGGTCTGATTTCAGTTGCTCTTCTTCAAGAGCCTTGATGATGTTACTCATTTTTTAAATTCCTAGAATAAACTGATACTTAATAAAATAGGTTACTGCTTACTTTTTACTAGAGCGATACGCTTTAATAAATTCGGCCAGTAATTGTTCCTGTTCGTCAGTCAGAGCTAGGTTTTCCAAGAGCTCTGGTCTTCTAAGCCAAGTACGGCCTAGCGATTGTTGTAATCGCCAGCGACGAATGTCCTTGTGGTTACCCGACATCAATACCGAAGGCACTGATTTATCGTCTAACACTTCAGGGCGCGTATAGTGAGGGCAATCTAACAGGCCATTAGCAAAAGAATCCTCTTCTGCTGACGCGAAATCACCCAATACGCCCGGTATAAACCGCGATACTGAGTCAATCAACGTCATGGCTGGAATTTCACCACCCGTCATTACAAAATCACCAATTGACCATTCTTCGTCAACTTCGGATTGTATAATACGCTCATCTACCCCTTCGTATCGGCCACAAATAAGAACGAGGTTCTCATGGGTTGACAATTCTTCAACACCTTTTTGATCGAGTTTACGACCTTGAGGTGAGAGGTAAATAACTTTCGTCTTTCCCGGTGAGGCTTTCTTAGCGTTATGAATAGCATCGCGCAAAGGCTGAACCATCATAAGCATACCTGGGCCACCACCGTAAGGTCTATCATCTACAGTGCGATGCTTGTCGTGAGTGAAATCTCGAGGATTCCATGTCTCTACCGACAAAAGACCTTTTTTAACCGCTTGACCTGTTACTCCAAAATCCGTAACGCTGCGGAACATTTCAGGAAACAGGCTAATTATGCCAATCCACATGTTTTCACCAATAATAAACTTGGTTCTATTCGCTCTGTTACTTGGAGTTAGAATCCAGGATCCCAGTCAACTTCGATCCGTTGAGCATTGCGATCAACTGATTTGATCACTTGCTCTTCAAGAAACGGGATTAATCGTTCCTTTTGCCCGAAAGCATCTTTTAGATTTGCTTTCACTACGAGAACATCGTTTGAACCGGTTTCCATGACATCTGTCACTTTACCCAAATCGTAACCTTTCGTGGTTACCACTTGCATTCCAAACAATTCACGCCAGTAGAATTCTTCTTCTGACAATTCAGGTAATGATGCAGGGTCAATTGCAATTTCGAAATTGGTTAGCAAGTGCGCTTCTTCACGAACTTCCAGACCATCTAGTTTAGCGACCATAGCTTTACTATGACGCTTCCAGCTTTCAACTTTGTATTCTACCCACTCGCCCTTTTGTTTAATAAACCAAGGGCTGTAATCAAAAATGCTCTCAGCATTGTCTGTGTAGGAAAAAACTTTAAGCCAGCCGCGAATGCCATAGGTAGCACCAAACTTGCCCATAACAATTTTTTCGTTTTGCTCACTCATTGTTTCTTTTCCTTTCATCGACATAAGCTAATTTTCTATTGATTAATACTATAGAATTAAGCCGCTTTTTTAGCGTCTTTTACTAGCTTAGCTACGCGGTCAGATACAGATGCGCCTTGACCAACCCAGTGGTTAACGCGGTCTAGATCTAGACGTAGGCCTTCTTCTTGACCAGTAGCAGTAGGGTTAAAGAAACCTACTTTCTCGATGAAACGGCCAGTTGCTGCATTGCGGCTGTCCGCTACTACGATTTGATAGAATGGGCGTTTTTTTGCGCCGTGACGTGCCAAACGAATGGTTACCATGTCGTCCTCTTTGCTTTCTCAAAAATAAAATTAACCCCAATAACCGTACACAAAAGTGACAGTTTGGGGTCTCGTGCCAAAATAAAGCCTCGGAATTTTACTCTTATTCCGAGGCTTTGCAAGACATTTAGCTACTTTTTCGCCACCACAAATAGTCAACAGAATTTGTGATTTAGATAACAGCTTGATAATAAAGTTGGCTTAAAGTTTTGTTTGGTGAAAAAGAGACTAACGACCAAATGGATTGAAGCCACCGCCTCCGCCCATTCCACCCATGCCGCCCATTCCACCGCCGCCCATCATGCCTTGCATATTTCGCATCATGCCTTTCATGCCGCCTTTTTGCATTTTCTTCATCATTTTCTGCATTTGAGTAAATTGCTTCAATAAGCGGTTTACATCTTGCACTTGAGTGCCTGAGCCGGCAGCAATACGTTTTTTACGTGAACCTTTGATAAGCTCTGGGCGTTTGCGCTCTTTCATCGTCATTGAACAAATGATCGCTTCCATTTGCTTAAACATTTTGTCGTCAACTTTATCTTTAACGTTATCGGGTAAGTTGCTCATTCCTGGTAACTTATCCATCATCCCCATCATGCCGCCCATATTTTGCATCTGGCCTAGCTGTTCGCGGAAATCTTCTAAATCAAAGCCTTTCTTTTCTTTGAACTTCTTCGCTAGCTTTTCAGCTTTGTCGGTATCAACATTACGTTGCAGATCTTCAATGAGAGATAATACGTCTCCCATTCCTAGAATACGTGAAGCAACGCGATCTGGGTGGAAAGGTTCTAGTGCATCCGTTTTTTCACCAACACCTAAGAATTTAATCGGCTTGCCTGTAATATGACGAACAGACAGCGCTGCACCGCCACGGGCATCACCATCAACCTTGGTTAAAATAACCCCGGTCAGCGGTAACATGTCGCCAAACGCTTTAGCTGTATTGGCAGCATCTTGCCCCGTCATCGCATCGACAACGAATAAGGTTTCGACTGGATTGATAGCCGTATGGAGATCTTTAATCTCAGCCATCATCTCTTCATCAATCGCTAAACGACCTGCGGTATCGACAAGAAGTACGTCGTAGAACTTTTTCTTCGCATGATCAATCGCAGCATTGGCGATATCGATAGGCTTTTGATCCGCTGAAGATGGGAAAAAATCTACGCCTACATCACCTGCCAGAGTTTCTAGTTGCTTGATCGCCGCTGGGCGATAAACATCGGCTGAAACCACCAAGACTTTCTTTTTATCTCGCTCACTCAGTAACTTCGATAGCTTACCAACACTGGTTGTTTTACCTGCACCTTGTAAACCGGCCATCAAAATAACGGCAGGAGGCTGAGCAGCGAGATCGAGGGCTTCATTAGACTCCCCCATCACGGCTTCAAGTTCTGCCTGAACGATCTTGATGAACTCTTGGCCAGGGGTGAGAGATTTAGATACCTCTACACCTACCGCCCCTTCTTTAACGCGCTTAACAAAGTCACGAACAACAGGAAGCGCTACATCAGCTTCCAATAACGCCATGCGAACTTCACGTAGCGTCTCTTTAATATTATCTTCGGTCAGACGACCTTTACCGCTGATATTCTTCAGCGTTTTGGATAATCGATCGGTTAAATTCTCAAACATCTCTCTACTCTTCGCTATCAGGCGACAAATTATAACGAGTATACATTAGCCATGGATGGAGTCATACCCGTTGTCATACCCTTCTTTGGTTTTGATATCTCATCTATTACAATTCGATCTCACTATACGATAGCCCAAGCGCTTGATGCAGGTTATAATTCCTTAATTCAACGACAAAACTTGTGGTATTGATGGATAACTTAATCGCGGTTACCTCTGCAATTTTATATGCACTTTCGATCGCAACGATTGTTCCTGGATTGGTGCAGCAAACTGGCATTCGTTCCAAAACTGTTTTTATCAGCGCAGCAGGCGCACTGGCCTTTCACGGCTTGTTATTAAGCGATCTTATTCTTGATGGCGGTGGCCAAAACCTCAGTATCCTTAACGTTGCCTCATTGATTAGCTTTATCATCTCCCTTGTGATGAGCATCGCTATGCTCAAAACAAGACTGTGGTTTTTACTGCCTGTCGTCTATAGCTTTTCAGCCTTAAACTTAATGGCGGCGACGTTCTTATCCAGCGCCTTTATTACGCATCTAGAAAATGATCCCAAGTTACTTTTCCACATTTCATTAGCGTTGTTTTCCTACGCCACGCTGTCCATTGGAGCCTTGTACGCGCTTCAATTAGCCTGGCTTGATCATAAACTCAAAACGAAAAACGCCTTTGCTATCAACCCTAATTTACCGCCCTTAATGATGGTAGAGCGACAGTTATTTAAGATTATCTTAATTGGAACATTACTATTAACCGGCACACTCGTCACTGGATCTATCTTTGTTCAAGATATGTTTATTCAAGGGAAAGCACACAAAGCGGTTCTCTCTTTTATTGCTTGGGTGATATATTCGACGCTGCTTTGGGGGCATTACCAAAAAGGCTGGCGAGGACGTAAAGTGACTTGGTTTGCAGTCGCTGGCGCAACGCTATTGACGTTAGCCTACTTTGGAAGCCGCTTCGTCAAAGAAATCATTCTTACTTAACTCGAGTAAGTTACTCTTCTCACTACTTTTAAACCGAATGCAGTGTTTATTTGCTTAATTGACATTCTACGTTTCTTCGGTCATAAATTAATCTAGGCACAAAAAGGGAAAATTTAGTTTGGACGACATCTCCACTGTTTTTTTGTTCACGTTACTTGGCTGTTTACTGCTTATCTCAGGATACTTTTCAGGCACAGAAACGGGAATGATGTCCCTTAACCGCTATCGGCTAAAGCATTTAGCAGGTACCGGACACAAAGGCGCAAAGCGGGTTGAAAAACTGTTAAACCGACCCGATAGACTCATTGGTCTTATCCTGATTGGCAATAACTTAGTCAACATTCTGGCTTCAGCCATCGCCACGATCATAGGAATGCGCTTATATGGTGATGCTGGTGTCGCTATTGCGACTGGTTTGCTGACTTTATTCGTCTTAGTGTTTGCTGAAGTCACTCCAAAAACCATCGCAAGCCTTTACCCTGAGCGTGTGGCATTTACTAGCAGTATCTTCCTCTCAATTTTAATGAAAGTACTTTCCCCTCTGGTCATTTTGGTTAACTTTATTACCAATGGATTCATCCGGTTGTTAGGGGTAAGAGCTGACCATAATAAAGAAGAACACCTGAGTTCAGATGAATTACGTACGGTCGTCAATGAAGCGGGTAACCTTATCCCACAGCGACACCAAGATATGTTGGTCTCTATCCTGGATTTGGAGCACGTTACCGTAAACGACATTATGATCCCAAGAAATGAGATCACAGGCATCGACATCAACGATGACTGGAAATCCATCGTACGTCAGCTGACTCACTCCCCTCACGGAAGAGCGGTGCTTTACCGAGATCAAATCGACGAAGTAGTCGGGATGTTGAGACTTCGTGAAGCGTACCGTTTAATGCTTGAGAAGAATGAGTTTAATAAAGAAACATTATTGCGAGCCGCTGATGAAGTCTATTTCATTCCAGAAAGCACACCACTTAACGTTCAGCTACTTAAATTCCAGAGAAACAAACAGCGGATCGGCCTTATCGTTGACGAATACGGTGATATTAACGGACTTGTGACGCTTGAAGATATTTTAGAAGAGATTGTGGGAGAGTTTACCACCTCAATCGCACCAAGTTTATCTGATGAAATTACGCCTCAAGTCGATGGCAGTTTCTTCATTGAAGGCAGTACCAACATACGTGATATAAATAAAGGGCTGCAATGGAAACTTCCAACCGATGGGCCTAGAACACTGAACGGTTTGCTTCTTGAGCACTTGGAGGATATCCCTGAAAGCCATATTAGCATTCAGATATCCGGGCACCCGATGGAAATCATCGAGCTGGAAGAGAACCGAATTAAACTGGTTCGAGTGTTTCCCAAACTGCGCAA
Source organism: Vibrio sp. YMD68 (assembly GCF_029958905.1). Taxonomy (NCBI): domain Bacteria; kingdom Pseudomonadati; phylum Pseudomonadota; class Gammaproteobacteria; order Vibrionales; family Vibrionaceae; genus Vibrio; species Vibrio sp. YMD68. The sequence continues at coordinate 2,781,911 of NZ_CP124614.1, forward strand.
ATAGCTTTTAATCGTAAATAACTTCAAACACAAATAACTTTCAACCGCAAATAGCTTTCAACATTGCGATAGAAAATAAAAAAGCCTTGAGACAATCTCAAGGCTTTTTTGTACGTAAGAGCGTTGGTTTAATCTACTTTCAGCTCTTTTAACATCGCTTCTGGCAACGCTAGTTCATCATTTTTATTGACTAAGATACCGGCTGCAATGATGTTTTTTGCAATGTCTTGCGCTTGAGATAGTGAATGCATTGCCGCGGTACCACATTGGTATTCATTTAGCTCAGGAATCTTGTTCTGGTCAGTGACCTTCAATACATCTTCCATCGCAGCTAACCAAGCCTTGGCAACGGCATCTTCACTCGGTGTACCAATCAGGCTCATGTAAAAGCCCGTACGACACCCCATTGGAGAAATGTCAATAATCTCGACAGAATCACCATTCAAGTGATTACGCATGAAACCCGCGTAAAGGTGCTCTAGTGTGTGGATGCCTTCTTCTGAAAGAATATCTTTATTGGGTGCAGTAAAACGTAGATCAAACACCGTAATCGTATCGCCTTTAGGCGTCTGCATTGTTTTTGCAACGCGCACTGCTGGTGCATTCATGCGAGTGTGGTCGACGGTAAAACTATCTAATAACGGCATTACTTTTTCCTCTATCATTATGGTGTACAAACGGTTTTTCGTTCATATCACTTATTTGTTCTTTATGTTTTGCTGACCAGCGTTGAGCGAGGTGAGAGCATCAAACTATTTTAAGTATGAGAAGTAATTCTCTAAATACTCATCAAAGCTCTCTGTATCTCGGCTCTCTTGTTCTCGTTGAGCTTCTACAGAGCGAGTGACTTCCTGCTCCATTAACTCTTGTGAGTATACTTTATATTGATGCTGCTGGTACTGCTCTCGATATTTCATCCCAAGACTGCACCCAAGCTGACCAAGTCCACCCTGTTGCTTTGTCTGTTCAAGTAATTGACCTGAAATTGTTAGCTCAGGGTTATCAATCCACTTAATCAACTTTTGACAAACATCTTGATAAGATCGACCACCTTGAGCGCTATCCATGGACTCGGCAATCAAAATAAGATCATCAAATACGCGCTTAGCCCATTCTTGCAGCTGTAAACGTTCTCCATGACAGCCTATCTGTAACTCGAGACCGGTCTTGCGCCCTTCTAGAATGACTTTGTTCCAGTTATCTCTCCAACATTCCAGCTCACAGTTATCCATTGGTTCAGAATCGGTCAACGTTGCCCAAGTGAGGAAGAGGTCTAAAAAGCGCACTTGCTCTTCAGTAATGCCAACAGAACTGAACGGGTTTACATCTAATGATCGGACTTCGATGTATTCAACCCCTGCACGCGCTAACGCTTCAGACGGTTTTTCATCACTTTTGGCCACTCGTTTAGGACGAATAGGGGCGTAAAGCTCATTTTCGATCTGTAGAACATTGCTGTTTAGCTGTCGGTACTTACCCTCCACTTTCACACCAATGTCAGCAAACTCTTCTGAAGGAGTGCGCATCGCTTTATTCAGCCCTTCTAAATACTGTTCTAAGCTATTAAAGCCGATTTTAAGTATGCTTTGAGCGCTGTTGGTATAACCTAGGTCACTGAGTCTCAATGCCGTAGCGTGGGGCAAATACAATGTTTGGTTAATATTTTCAAAAGGCAGCTTTGTTTCTCGACCTTTTAAGAAAGATGAACATAACGCTGGCGACGCACCAAAGAAATAGGGAATTAGCCAACCAAATCGGTAGTAATTACGGATCAAACCAAAATAGGCATCTGATTTGCTGGCTTCACGCTCTTGCTGTGGTTGCTCACCAAACAGAGCATCCCAATACGATTCAGGGAATGAAAAGTTGAAGTGTACTCCAGAAATAATTTGCATCAGGCTACCATATCGATGCTTCAAACCTTCTCGGTATAAGGTTTTCATTTTTCCTGAGTTTGACGTTCCATAGTAGGCTAAATTTATGTCGTCTTCAGAACTCACGTAGCATGGCATTGAAAGAGGCCACACTTTTTCATCACCAAGTTTAGTTTGAGCAAAATGATGAATGTCTTCCAGTTGGTACAATAACGTAGAGACGTCATTTGAGACCGGAGTAATGAACTCGAGTAACGATTCAGAAAAATCGGTTGTAACCCATTTATTTGAATACGCTGATCCTAATCCTTCAGGGTGTGGCGTTATCGCAAGGTGGCCATCAAGGCGATAGCGTAACGTCTCGCGCTCTACACCACGTCCATATTGCTTAAACACTTCCGGTTTTTTAGCTATTAATTCTAGCCTAGCAGCAAAATCAGTCAAAATAAGGGTCGCTTATGTTCATATTTAACACACCAAAGGGTAAACCCATTACGACTCTGATGCTAAATAAGTGATTAGAATGAGAGCGGAGATATCCGCCCTTTATTAATGTGTACTCTAACGGATGATTTCAAGCTCTTCTATCGGAATATCCAATTTTTCTAACTCCGATTTCAGGCTTTTCGCATCACCGACAACAATTATTTGATAATCGCTTGGGTCAAACCATTTAGCGGCTAATGTGTTCAGCGTTGTTTTATTCACCGTATCTACGATTTGATTTCTCTGCTGAAGATAATCTTCATCAAGACTGTACGTTAATATGTTTCTCAATAGCGCTGCTTTTTGGGAAGGCGTTTCATATTTAAGTGCGTCTTGTTGGCCCACCGCTAAACGGAGAAACTCCAGCTCATTTGCCGTCATACCTTTGTCGCTATAGAGTGCTAACTCTTTTTGCATCTCTTGAATGGAAGCCAAGGTGGTATTGGCTCTGACTTGAGCACTGAACACGATGACACCCACCTCTCTGTTGGAGGCTAAATAACCACTCGCGCCGTAGGTATACCCTTTATCTTCTCGTAAGTTTTGATTGATACGGCTGTTAAAGTTTCCAGCTAAATTAAAGTTAGCCAATTGAGCTAAGTAAGCTTCACCGGTAGCATCAAATGACATTCCCTTTCTTACCAGTCTGACAATACTTTGAGGCGCGTGTGGTTTATCCACTAAATAAAGCTTCTGTTCAGTTAAAGGGGCGACAACCTGAGGTCGAAGCAGTGGAGAGGCTTCCCCCTGCCAGTTTGAGAAAAATGCCAACTCTCGTTTGATCTCTTTTTTCGTTACATCACCCACTACCACAATCTGAGCGCCATTCGGAGTGTAGTGTTTTTGATAAAATTCAGTCACATCAGACAGCGTTAACCCCGATACTGACGCTTCGGTTCCATCGCTAGAGCGAGAAAAAATGGATCGCCCAAAGACCACTTGTCGTGTCGCTTGTGATGCCAACCAGTTAGGTGTCTGATGACGATAAACGATCCCTTCCATCATCTGCTGTTTGATTCGATCAAAGTCCTCTTGAGCAAACTTAGGGGAAAGCAACACTTCTTCCACGATCTTGAGTGTGGGTGTTAGGTTTTTCTTTAACGTTGAAATGCTTAGGGTGGTCGAGTAAGAGCCGGCACTGACGCTGATAGCGCTCCCCAGTGTATCCAGTTCAGCCTGAAGTACCTCAAGAGTCCTCTGTTGCGTACTTTCTCCAATTAAGGAAGCGGTTAGATTCGCCAACCCTTCTTTTCCTTTGGCAACATGCCTTTCACCCGCTGGCAAGTAAATTTCAACCTGTACGGTGGGGGTTTCACGGGTCACTGTGCCTAGCAGCTCAGACCCATTGTCAAAATAGAGCTCATACAAACTCGGCATTTGGGCTTTCACTCCACCCGCGACTAAAGGCATGACTGAGCGATCAAAGTTATCTTCCGCTTTGCGCTGCTCTAGTTCATGGTCTGAGATTTTTTGGTAATCTGGGAGCGTGCGTTGTGGCGGTGTAAAATCGGCCTCTCTGACCGCTAGCTCCATTTTGCCTTTCGGGATAACACTCAAGGTCACCTTCGGCTTACTTTCAACGTAGTTTTTAAAAGACGCCATTATGGATTCAGGAGACACCGCATTGATTTGCTGTAATCGAGTTTCAATGCGATCTGGCTGGCCATAGAAGGTTTGGTTCGAGGCTAGCTGAGTGACTTTTCCGCGCACACTTTCGAGTGCAAACACGGCATTCGCTTCCGCCATTCCTGTAATCTGATCTAACCTTGTTTGCTCAACACCTGTCTCAGAAAATTCATCAAGAGTCGCCAGTAATTCCTCATAGAGAGGGGTTAAATCACCATTGTCGCCGGATGTGCCCATTGCATACACATAGAACGTACACGCCAACTCAGCACAATCTTGAAATGAGCCAGCATCAACCGCTTTTTGAGTTTTAACTAAGCGTTGATATAACAGGCTATTTGCGCCGCCGCCAAGTACATTAGCTAAAGAATCGAGTGAAACTTGCTGAGCGTGGCCTCGGTACTCGGTAGGCCACCCTATAACGACCATGGGTTGTTGAATGCGATCTTCAAGCGTCAAATATCGATCTTCCGTTAATATAGCCGGTTGTTTTTCCGCTTTTTTGACCTCTGGTCCTTTGGGAATCGAACCAAAATATTGAACGATCCACTCTAGAGTTTCATCTTGATCAATATCACCACCGATCGTGATCACCGCATTATTCGGGCCATACCAACGCAAAAAGAAGTCTTTGAGATCATTAACGTCAACACGATCAAGGTCTTCGACATACCCGATAGGTTGCCACGAATATGGGTGTCCTTCGGGATAAATGGCTTCTCCCATTCTCTCCCACATCAGACCATATGGGCGATTATCGTAACTCTGCGCTCTTTCATTTTTTACTGTATCACGTTGAATTTCAAACTTTCTTTGGGAAACCGCATCCAGTAAAAAACCCATTCGATCCGACTCTAACCAAAGAACTTTCTCAAGTTGATTGGACGGAACGGTTTGAAAATAATTCGTTCGATCTCGATTTGTTGTGCCGTTTAACGTTCCCCCTGCCTCGGTAATGATCCTAAAGTGCTCCTGATCACCGACATTTTCGGAACCTTGGAACATCATATGCTCAAAGAAATGCGCAAAACCCGACTTACCAACATCTTCACGGGCTGAGCCAACGTGATAGGTCACATCTACGTGTACAAGCGGATCAGAATCATCTGGGGATAAAATAACCGTTAATCCATTTTCCAATTGATACTTAGAATACGGAATCATCACCTCGCCCGATTTCGGTGCGACTTCTTCAATAAGAGTAACGCCTTCTGGCAATGACGAGAAAAAAGGAACGGAAGGAATTGTATAGCTCGAACAGGCTGTAATAGTAAGGAGTGAAAGCGCCCCTAACCAAATGTTTCTCATGACATTTCCTTAAAAAAAACCAAAATAAATGGCGGATAATAGGCTATAACGAAGCGCTTTTCCGATCAAAATGAGTGCAAAGCAGGGCAAGAATCGCATTCTTAACCAACCCGCAGCCAAGCACAAAGGGTCGCCAATAATGGGCAACCAACTAAATAATAACGTCCAGTAGCCATAACGATTCAACCAACGAATGGCTTTATGACCCTGTTTTTCTTGTTGAGTTCGATTGGGTAGCCATAAACCTAGCCAATAGTTCGTGATCCCTCCAAGAGTATTCCCTATTGTGGCAACCGAAATGACCACCAGAGTGGAATATTGATTAAGGCTTAACGTAGCAATTAAACCCGCTTCAGAGCCTCCGGGTAATAGTGTGGCACTAAGAAAACCACTGATAAAGAGAACCCATAAGGCTGAATCTGAAAACCACAGAGCAAAACTTTCAAAGACACTGGTAAAAATGTCTAGCACTGCATATCAAGTAACACCTTGCCCCGCGTGCGCCCGGTTTCAACCTGCAAATGGGCATCTTGCGCCTGGGTATAAGGGAAGATTTGTTGAACCTCTGTTTTCAAGAGCCCAACACTGACCATATAGAGCATGGTATCGAGTTGTTCAGGGTTTGGATCCACAAGCATTCCTGTCGCTTTAAAGCCTAATAGCTGAGCTTTCTCACAAATCAGTTCCGCACTCAATGTTGGAACAGTAACCACTCTGGCGCCATCTTTTAGGCACTTCAAAGCATCAAGCGCTGCATCGCCACCGACGAGATCAATCAACACATCAACTTCTTCCACTCTCTCTGACACCGGTGCAAATTCATAATTAATGGCATGGGCGCCCAGTGTCGCTAAATAGTCCAGATTAGCTTCACTGCATGTGGTAAACACTTCGGCTTTCGCGGCTACGGCAATTTGCACCGCTATGTGTCCAACCCCGCCAGCACCAGCAAGAATGAGAACCCTGTCTCCTTCAGCAACTTCGGCTTTATTTAATGCTTGAGCTGCTGTTTGTCCCGCCAAAGGAAGCACGGCTGCGGCTTCAAAAGTTACCGCATCTGGCACGAGGCTTAGTTCACTTTCTGGAACACTGATATACTGGCTATAGCCTCCTCCTCTCAGTGGGAAACCAATAAACCCTGCAACCGTTGATCCTTCTTTAAATCGAGATGCGCCCTCTCCTAATGCGGTGACTTTACCGGCAATATCGTAACCTGGCACCCAAGGGAGATTATCTTTGTTTTCCGCGGCAGCCCAACCCAGCCCAGCGCGTGTTTTAACATCAATAGGGTTAACGCCAGCAAAGGCAACTTTAATCACCACCTCTCCAGGCTGAGGCTCAGGGACTTGAGACGTAATGGTAGCGAGAACCTCTGCTCCACCAAAACGGGTAATTGCGATTTGCTTGTTTTCCATCTGTACTATCCCCTATTGAAAAAAGAAAAGGATGCCGAAGCATCCCTTTGAATATATAACATTTCTTTCAATTAAGTGAACTATTAGCTCGCAATTTCACCATCAATTGACTCAGTGATGCTGTCTTAGCCTACTGATCTAGCTCACCCACTGAACTAGCCGACCAGTGCCAGCAGAATACCAGCTGCAACCGCAGAGCCAAGAACACCAGCAACGTTAGGCCCCATGGCGTGCATTAACAAGAAGTTTTGCGGGTTTGCTTCTAAGCCAACTTTATTCACGACTCGCGCGGCCATAGGAACCGCAGAAACACCGGCTGCACCAATAAGCGGATTAATGTCTTCTTTAGAGTACTTATTCAGCACTTTCGCCATTAAAACGCCGCCTGCCGTACCAATACTAAATGCGACAGCGCCAAGCCCAAGAATCCCTAATGTTTCAAGGTTCAAGAACTCTTCAGCTTGCAATTTAGAACCGACACCTAGCCCCAAGAAAATGGTAACGATGTTGATCAGCTCGTTTTGAGCCGTCTTAGACAATCGATCAACAACCCCTGCCTCTCTCATTAAGTTACCCAGACAGAACATACCAACCAACGGTGTCGCCGATGGAAGGAACAAGATCGTCATTAACAGTACCGCAAGTGGAAATAGCACTTTCTCAGCTTTGCCTACATGACGTAGCTGCGCCATTTTAATCTTACGTTCTTCTGGTGTTGTCAGTGCTTTCATTATTGGCGGCTGAATGATCGGAACCAACGCCATATAGCTATACGCAGCGACCGCAATAGCGCCCAATAAGTCTGGTGACAGTTTGCTTGCTAAGAAAATCGCAGTTGGGCCATCCGCTCCACCAATGATCGCAATAGATGAAGCATCGGCCATAGTAAATTCCATACCAGGAATATAGTTCAGTAAAATCGCACCAAATAGGGTAGCGAAAATACCAAACTGAGCGGCTGCACCTAACCAAAGCGTTTTAGGGTTGGCAATCAGAGCACCAAAATCGGTCATTGCCCCTACTCCCATGAAAATGAGTAGTGGGAAAATCCCGGTTTCGATACCAACGTAATAAACGTAGTAAAGTAAACCGCCCGGATCGGTGAAACCAGCGTTAGGTATGTTAGCCAGTACGGCACCAAATCCGATAGGTAACAGTAGTAAAGGCTCAAAACCTTTACGGATGGCTAAAAATAATAACAAGCAGCCAATGAGCATCATGCACAGCTGGCCAAACTCGAAATTTGCTATCCCTGTTTCAGACCATAAGGTCATCAATCCTTCCATGGTACTCCCTTACGCTAAGCTTAATAATGGTGAGCCTACAACGACAGAGTCACCTTCTTTAACATGAAGATCTTGGACGATACCACCACGTGCAGCTCGTACTTCTGTTTCCATCTTCATCGCTTCTAGGATCAGTAATACATCACCTTCAACCACTTGAGCACCCGCTTGAACGTTGACTTTAAAAATATTACCAGCCAGAGGCGCAGGAACGGCTTCAGCATTACCAGAAGGAGCACTTGCCTGTGCTGCTACTGGAGCCGCCGAATTAGAAGCAGCAACAGAAGTTAACTCACCTTGAGGCCCCACTTCGACGTCATAGACTTGACCATCAACTTTTACGCTGTATGTCTCGATGCCACCTTGAGGTGCGCTAGCGACAGCTTTAGGTTGTGCCGACTCTAAAGTTGGAGCAGGTTCAAAGGCTTCTGGGTTACGACGGTTTTTAAGGAACTTCAAACCAACTTGAGGGAAAAGAGCGTAAGTTAGAACATCGTCAACCGTGTCTTCAGCAAGAGAGATACCTTCAGATTTCGATTTCTCTAAAAGCTCAGTGGTCAGTGATTCCAGTTCATTATCGAGTAAATCGGCAGGGCGACATGTGATCGGCTCAGCACCATCGAGAACTCTGGCTTGCAAAGCTTTATCCACTTCAGCAGGCGCCGCACCATATTCACCTTTAAGTACACCGGCTGTCTCTTTGGTGATGCTCTTATAGCGCTCTCCAGTCAAAACGTTAATGACGGCCTGCGTACCAACAATTTGTGAAGTCGGTGTGACAAGAGGGATATACCCCAGCTCTTTACGTACACGAGGAATCTCTTCAAGCACTTCGTCCAGGCGATCCGTTGCGCCTTGTTCTTTTAGCTGGCCTTCCATATTGGTGAGCATGCCGCCAGGTACTTGAGCAATTAGAATGCGGGAATCCACGCCTTTAAGTTGCCCTTCCCACTTCGCGTATTTTTTACGGACTTCACGGAAATAAGCAGCAATAGGTTCAATTTGATCGAGTTTTAAGTTTGTATCGCGATCGGTGCCTTCAAGCATAGCCACTACCGTTTCGGTTGGTGTATGCCCATAAGTACAACTCATCGAAGAAATCGCAGTATCTAAAATGTCGACACCCGCTTCAACCGCCTTAATGGCTGTCGCGGTTGAAAGACCCGTTGTTGCATGACAATGCAACGCCAGCGGTACATCACAAGACGCTTTGATACGTGAAACAAGTTCTTCCGCTTCATAAGGTTTCAATAGGCCTGCCATATCTTTAATACACAGAGAGTGACAACCTAAATCTTCTAAGCGCTTCGCCAAATCAACCCAAGTATCCGTGTTGTGTACCGGGCTAGTCGTGTAAGACATGGTACCTTGCGCATGCGCACCTACATCAACCGTTGCTTTCACGGCGGCTTGGAAGTTACGCACATCGTTCATCGCATCGAAAATACGGAACACGTCCATGCCATTGGTATGAGCACGCTCAACGAACTTCGCAACAACATCATCACCGTAATGGCGGTAGCCAAGCAGATTTTGCCCACGCAGTAGCATTTGCATAGGGGTATTGGGCATCGCTTTCTTTAACTCTCGTAAGCGTTCCCAAGGATCTTCACCTAAGAAACGAATACAAGAATCGAATGTTGCGCCACCCCAAGTTTCTAGGGACCAGTATCCGACTTTATCCAACTCTGCCGCAATAGGCAGCATATCTTCAATACGCATACGCGTAGCGAATAGTGACTGATGGGCGTCACGAAGGACCACATCCGTAATTGCTAGTGGTTTAGACATGCTCATTAACTCCTTTTAATCCTTTAAAAAAACCTATTTTGCTGTAGAAGTCCGATATTGATGTACTGCCGCTGAGATTGCCGCAACAACCTTAGGACTAATAGCAGAAGGATTTGATTGAACTGTATTATTTTGATTGGGCGTAGCGAATGATTCTGGCACTTCTGTTGGCACCAGTTTAGACATCAAACGAACGAGATATACTAGAATAGTTAGGAAAATAAAGACGACAGCCATCCCTGTTAGCATAAGGGTTGCAGCGTCTCCTAGCAGGCTTCCAATGTTTGTCATGTTGCTTCCTTTCTATGTCATCCTGACAATGGTTTGTCGAATAATTCCATAATTAATCTCGACAAGTGGTCTAGGATTATCTCGATTGGTAAAAGATTGTCAATTTTGTTTAATCAACTCTTAATGATAAAGCACAAATTTGGTTAATATTTTACCGTTCATATAACATAACTCTAAAAAAATGGGCTTTTTAGAAGATTAAACTAGTGATTTAGAGGACATTAATCGAAGAATGAATTGAATACTGAGATGCAGATAAAGAAAATGAGATTTACATTTAAAAACAATAAGTTGTGATTTTAAAGTTATAAGAATGATAATAAGATGTTAACAAAAAAGCCTCGCTAATTAGCGAGGCTTTTGTATAGTGGCGCGTCCTGGAGGATTCGAACCTCCGACCGCCTGGTTCGTAGCCAGGTACTCTATCCAGCTGAGCTAAGGACGCACAAGGTTTTGATATCAAACTTGTATGCCGTTAAGCAACAATCAATATCAGGATTAATGAAAACCCTTAATGGTGGCGCGCTCTGGAGGATTCGAACCTCCGACCGCCTGGTTCGTAGCCAGGTACTCTATCCAGCTGAGCTAAGAGCGCACAGGTATTTCGATATCAAATTCTCATCACTATAAAGCAACAAAACAATCAATATCAGGATTAATAAAAACCCTTGATAGTGGCGCGTCCTGGAGGATTCGAACCTCCGACCGCCTGGTTCGTAGCCAGGTACTCTATCCAGCTGAGCTAAGGACGCACAGGTTTTGATATCAAACTTGTATGCCGTTAAGCAACAATCAATATCAGGATTAATGAAAACCCTTAATGGTGGCGCGCTCTGGAGGATTCGAACCTCCGACCGCCTGGTTCGTAGCCAGGTACTCTATCCAGCTGAGCTAAGAGCGCACGGGTGTTTCGATATCAACTTTTTATCACTATAAAGCAACCAAACAATCAATATCAGGGTTAATATAAACCCTCAATAGTGGCGCGTCCTGGAGGATTCGAACCTCCGACCGCCTGGTTCGTAGCCAGGTACTCTATCCAGCTGAGCTAAGGACGCGCAGTGTTCTCGAAAACGAGAGTTGTGAACAAAATCACAATTCATTTCTTATGGAACAAAAAAATTGACTCTAGGTCAATAAATGGCGGTGAGGGAGGGATTCGAACCCTCGATGCGGCTACAAACCACATACTCCCTTAGCAGGGGAGCGCCTTCGGCCACTCGGCCACCTCACCACATTATAAATGTTCATTCTAAGAAAGAATGGCGCGTCCTGGAGGATTCGAACCTCCGACCGCCTGGTTCGTAGCCAGGTACTCTATCCAGCTGAGCTAAGGACGCGCATTGTTCTCTATTTGCATGCTAAAACAAATAAGCAAGAATGGCGGTGAGGGAGGGATTCGAACCCTCGATGCGGCTACAAACCACATACTCCCTTAGCAGGGGAGCGCCTTCGGCCTCTCGGCCACCTCACCGTCTTGCGGAGGCACATATTACGATTTACCAAAAATATGTCAAACACTTTCTTGGCAAAAAGATTAAAAAAAACATCAACCGTTGGCTATTTAATCAAAGCGATGTGAAATCACTCTTTTAACTCATAAAATATGTACTACACATTAAAAAGGCCAGCATAACAGCCAGCCATTCAATCTATATTAGTAACTACCAGGCGCAACGTTACCATTGCCTTTTTCAGCTTGAATTCGCATATAGATTTCTTCACGATGTACAGAAACCTCTTTTGGAGCATTTACACCGATACGTACCTGATTACCTTTTACACCTAAAACGGTCACTGTTACTTCATCACCGATCATAAGGGTTTCGCCAACACGGCGAGTCAAAATTAGCATTACTAGCTCCTTGAGTAGTCTCAAAATTTAGTCATTACGAACGTATTATCTAACAAAAGTTATATTTTCGTAAACAACAATGTTAACCAAAATTAGCCTAAAAACACTTGTCTTTGATGACTATCGAATACTTGGCTTTGGGCAATATAAGCATCATGTAGTACATGGGCTGCATCGTCGATGCATTCTTGAGATAAAACGAACGTTAAAGATAAACTCTCTAAAGAGTAATCAACAACCGCAATGTCACGTTCCATTAACAACTGTTTTGATGACTTAATGATTCCTTTTGCTTGCAAGCCAACAACAGTTAACAAGCTTACCAGTGAACTATTACGGATTTTCTCTCCGAACACCAGATCCAATTTTGAAATTGAGCCATGTTCAATCACTATGCCTACACAATCTGCACGTTTGATCACATTACAGACTGTTATTCCTAACATTTGACACTGACTCTTAGCGCTGGCTAATTGGCATTCTTCAACCTCGACTAAAAGCATGTCACGACATATTGCTATTCCTGTCACGTCCCGCTGTACCTTTTCGCCTTCTATCAGGCTGCCTTGATTATGCTCGAAGGTTGATAGAACACGCAGCGGAACATTGTTTTCCCTTGCGTATTGGACGGAAGGTAAATGCAATACTTTGGCCCCTTTTCTGGCCATGATTTCCATGGAGGGAAAATCAACCACCTCTAATTTTTTTGAATCGGGGACAACCCTAGGATCGCAAGTATAAACACCATCCACGTCGGTATATATTTGGCACTCTTGCGCCTTGAGCGATCCAGCTAAAGTAACCGCTGTCGTATCGGAACCGCCTCTTCCTAAGGTGGTGATATCTCCGTTAGCCGTAATCCCTTGAAAACCGGCAACAATGACGATATTACCGTCAGCAAAAAGATCATCAATCCTCTTTGTATCGATGCACGTGATCGTCGCATCGTTGTGCTGGCTGTTCGTGTAGATATTGGCTTGCGCTGCCGTCAATGAACACGCTTTATGCCCAAGCTTGTTTAATGTCATGGCCAACAATGCCATAGAGACTTGCTCTCCGGATGAAAGCAACACATCGAGCTCGCGAGCGTTTGGAACACTATCCACTTGCTTTGCAAGCGAGGCCAAGCGATTGGTTTCACCTGACATTGCCGAAACAACAACAGCAACATGGTTACCAGCTTGCTTTGCATTAATTATGTGTTCAGCGACAGTACGAATCGATTCAATCGTTCCTACCGATGTTCCGCCAAACTTTTGTACGATAACGGGCTTGTTCACCAGCCTTCACCTTCCCAAGACTAAAATCTTATTACACCAATAAAGTTGGAATTATTGGTCATACCAATCACAGCAATAAAGGGGTTAGAACTGGTTAGGATGACCCGTTATTTACTGCGATTGGGATAAGTAAAAATACAAAAAACCAAGCCGCTTAATCAGCTTCAATGTTGCCAATTAAACCACTTGGTTCTATTTAGATTGTTATGCTCAATCAATAATAAATCATTGAGCACATCATTTCGTTATTTCAATCGCTCTTCAAGCCATGCACGAGTAGAAGCCAGCGCCTCTGGCAGTGCATCAATATCCGTACCGCCCGCTTGAGCCATGTCTGGGCGACCACCACCCTTACCACCAACTTGCTCTGCAACCATCTTAACCAGGTCGCCAGCTTTGACCTTACTGGTCAGATCTTTAGTGACACCAGCGATAAGACCAATCTTACCATCGGCAATATTAGCAAGAAGAATAATACCGCTGCCTACACGATTCTTAGCTTCATCAACCATGATGCGTAAATTCTTATTGTCACCACCTTCAATCGCGGCAACAAGGACTTTAGTACCTTCAATTTCTTCAACTTTACCCATGATGTTGGCGCTTTCAGCGGCAGCCATCTTGTCTTTCAGTTGCTGAATCTCTTTCTCTAGCTGCTTTGATTTACTCAAAGCTTCGGTCAGTTTGTCTTCATACTGAGCTTGTTTAGCATCAAGTGCGTCTAGCGCAGCCTCACCCGTCACTGCTTCAATACGACGAATACCAGCGGCAATGCCACCTTCTGATGTGATCTTAAATAGGCCAATATCACCGGTGTTGCTTGCGTGGATACCACCACAAAGCTCGGTAGAAAACTCACCCATTGAAAGAACGCGAACTTCATCGTCGTATTTCTCACCAAACAACGCCATAGCGCCTTTCTGCTTAGCCGATTCAATGTCCATGACATTGGTTTCAATCACATGGTTATTTCGAATTTGAGCGTTAACCATACGTTCAACTTCTTTCAGTTCCGCCGCGGTTACCGCTTCTAAATTTGAAAAGTCAAAGCGTAGATTATTTGGCTTAACCAAGGAACCTTTCTGAGTGACATGCTCACCTAGAACCGTACGCAAAGCAGCATGCAATAAGTGGGTGGCCGAGTGGTTTAGAGTAATTGCAGCGCGACGAGAGGCATCAACAGTTGCACTCACCTTGTCGCTCTTTGCAAACACACCTTCAGCAAGCACACCGTGGTGCGCAATGGCATTACCTAACTTTTGTGTATCTTCAACAATGAAGGTACCTGAATCTGTTTTCAATTGACCAGCATCACCACATTGACCACCCGATTCAGCATAGAACGGTGTCTCGTCTAATACGATGATGGCCTGATCGCCAGCTGAAAGCGATGAAACTTCTTCGCCTTCCACAAACATCGCAGAAATAACGCTGTTCCCACTAGTGCCTGTATAACCGCAGAATTCCGTATCGGTATCCACTTTGATTGTCGCGTTGTAGTCTGTACCAAACTGGCCAGCTTCTCGAGCACGTTGACGTTGCTCTTCCATCGCTTTTTCAAAGCCTTCTTCATCGATTGATAGGTCGCGCTCACGGGCAACATCATTGGTTAAATCCGCTGGGAAACCATAGGTATCGTAAAGTTTGAACACGGTTTCACCATCTAAAACGGTGCCTTCTAGATTATCTAGTGCATCGTTTAGGATCACCATGCCGCGCTCTAGTGTGCGGCTGAAGTTTTCTTCTTCAATACGCAGTACTTTTTCTACGATCGCTTGCTGTTTCTTAAGCTCTTCTCCTGCTGTTCCCATCACTTCAATCAGCACTGGTACCAGTTTGTGGAAGAATGAACCTTGCGCACCTAACTTATTCCCATGACGAACAGCACGGCGAATAATACGACGAAGTACATAGCCTCGACCTTCATTAGAAGGCATCACACCATCTACGATTAAAAACGCACACGAACGGATGTGGTCGGCAACAACGCGTAATGATTGATTAGAAAGGTCGTCATGACCAATAACTTCAGCGGCTGATTTGATCAATGTTTGGAAAACATCAATTTCATAGTTTGAGTGCACACCTTGCATAATCGCAGAAATACGCTCAATACCCATTCCAGTATCAACGGCTGGTTTTGGTAGCGGCTCCATCGTGCCATCAGCATGACGGTTAAACTGCATAAATACGTTATTCCAGATCTCGATAAAGCGATCACCATCTTCTTCTGGTGTTCCAGGACGTCCACCCCAAATGTGCTCACCGTGGTCATAGAAGATCTCAGTACATGGACCACAAGGGCCAGTGTCACCCATTTGCCAGAAGTTATCTGATTCAAACGCTTTGCCACCTTTTTTGTCGCCTATGCGAACGATACGATCGGCTGGAATACCGACGGTTTTGTTCCAGATATCAAACGCTTCGTCATCGGTTTCATACACAGTCACAAGTAGACGTTCTTTTGGAAGTTGAAGTGTTTCGGTTAAGAACTCCCATGCAAAAGCGATGGCTTCTTCTTTGAAGTAATCGCCAAAGCTGAAGTTACCTAACATTTCAAAAAAGGTATGGTGACGAGCAGTAAAACCAACGTTTTCTAGATCGTTGTGTTTACCACCAGCACGTACACAGCGCTGAGACGTAGTTGCTCGCGTGTAGGCTCGTTTCTCTGAGCCTAAAAAGCAATCTTTAAATTGGTTCATACCTGCATTCGTGAATAGCAGGGTTGGATCGTTATGTGGAACTAACGATGAACTGTCTACGATTTGGTGTCCTTTGCTTTCAAAGAACTTAAGGAACGCGTTGCGAACCTCGTCAGTGCTCATGTACATGCAGCTCTTCCTGAAAATTATCGAGTTAGAATTTTGATGTATTGTAAATCATGGATAGAAATTCGACTAGGGGATTCTCTGGACATTTAACAGACAAGCCACCTCTATGCCTCTTTGCTTATAAAAAGCGGGATAAAAGAACATTAAACGTATGGGGAATGTATGCTAAAGAATGATGTGTGGTACGTAGCGTGCGTAGTCTTGAGTGATCAAACTGTCATCTTCGCGTATCGACATACCGGCGGCTCTATCGTTAACCAACCAACTGCCAATCAGGGCGTTGCTGCCATTAAAAACAGGTAATGGGTGGTACGCCTGTACAATCATCCCTTCTTCACCATAGGGACCATCAGCTCTAGCGACTTGCTTTCCGTCTTTAAAAATCGAAATATTGGCCCCTTCTCGTGAAAAAATCGGCTTGACCACATAGTCTTTTAAACTGGATGCTTTCGAGTCGCCCATAAAATAAGACGGCAATAAATTGGGATGATTGGGAAACATTTCCCATAACAAAGGCAATAAAGCTTTATTGGATAAGATTGACTTCCACATAGGCTCTAACCAGTTGATATTAGTCGAGGGAAGATGCTGACTATACGTTTCGTTGAACATAAACTCCCAAGGGTAGAGTTTGAACATCCAGCGAATAGGCCTTGATTTAATATCAACAAACTCATCGAGATTATTGATACCGATATCTTCAATGTGAACAAATGCCGTATCTAGCCCAGCTTCCGTCGCGCAATCTTGTAAATATTGCACCGTGCCACGGTCTTCTTCAGTATCTTTGCAACAAGAAAAGTGCAATGTCTGCCCTGGTTGTTGTTTGGCTAGCTGATGAAAGCGTTCAATTAAATAGTCTTGCAGGATGTTAAATTGATCGGCATGACGGCTCAACTGCCCTGCTTTAACTTTATCTTCCAACCATACCCATTGCCAAAAACCCGTTTCGTATAGACTGGTTGGAGTATCTGCGTTGTTCTCCAACAGTTTTGCAGGTCCTTGCCCCGAATAAGCGAAATCGACACGAGAATAGAGTGACGGTTCATTTCGTTTCCAGGATGTCGCTACGCTGTCCCACATAGACACTGGAATCTGAAATCGTTGCAGCCAATTCTCGTCTGCAACCACTTTGTCCACCGCCTGCAAACACATTTGGTGAATCTCTTCAGTTGGCGCTTCGATATCCCTTTCAACTTGTTCAAGCGTAAACTGATAGTAAGCACGCTCATCCCAGTAGGGATCGTCATACATACTGTGGTAGCCAAAGCCAAATTGCTTAGCGAGATCGCGCCAATTGGGCCTTTCCTTGGTATCGATGCGAAACATATAAATTTAGCCGCCCCAACTCGATTTACCGGCACTACTTTTGCTCTTGCTCCAACTGGATTTAGCGGAAACTGTCGAGCCAAATCCGCCTCTGGACATGGTTCGAGTCACCGCAGGTTTTTTCTTCATTTCAGAGGTTTTGATCTTGATTTTTTTATATCCATTTCGATAAGAGCCGTAAGAGCGACCATCAGTCGAATACCAAGAGCCACCATATCGATAGATGGGTTCAGAGTAATAGCCTCTGGAACCACTTAGGGCTCTACTGAATAAAAAGCCGCCCATTGCAGGAACGAACCAAGAAGTATTACGTGGTTGAAAACAGCCTTCTTCACGAAATTCTGCACGACAATCATCTTCAGACATATAGCGCGGTGCAGTTCTTGCCGCTTCATCTAGTGCCTCTTCGTATGCGGCACGACATTGTTCTGCATATCCAGGGTTACTCTCCGAGCAATCATCAATACCAGAATAGATGTAAGCATCATTGCTTGGATCGCTGTCAGAGCAACCAGCAATGACGACAACACCAACGGCGACAGTGAACGGAGCAATATTGATTTTGCTCCAATCTTTCTTCATAGAGGGCAGTATGACTCGTTGACTTCGTTTCATCGTTCAACCCTCAATTAATACGTCATGCATGCTGCGTTGAGCATACCAATCGCAATGGATGCTGCCCCCAATACGATACCACCTGATAGTTCATTATCTTCAATACGTTGGACGATTTTCGGCAAAAAGATAAATCGAACCAAACCGAACGCAATGAGCTGGGCAACGAAGGCAATAATCCCCCAAAGAACAAAGTCAACGATATTGACTGAGTTCGCCGCAGCCCCAGAAATGGAGATACTGTAACCAACAAAAGATCCCGACAACGCAACGGCTGCAGCCACATTATTTTCTTTAACCAAAGCCCATTCATCGTATGGAGTAAATCGCGTATAGATCACTTTAAATAGAAGCAAAAAACCTATCGAAATGGCAAAATACATAACGAAATCGACGAGTCCACCAAGAGACTGCATAATAAAATCCATGTTTTAATCCTGTAGTTATCCGATAACGGTAAAGTCGGTTGCTGAGACGTTGACACCGGTAATATGGGTAACACAACGTTCCAATTGATGCGGGTTTTTGACGCTTTCTTCACACGCAATTAATAATGATTCTGCATAGTGAGCGTTGACATCTCGCTCATAAAGCATCACGAATTGATCGGTTTGCGAGACTCGCCCTTCTCTATCGTATGTCTTTTCTGTCATTGCAACGGGCTGCTCGTTTTCCCACACCTTTTCAAAGGTATGTCCTTCCAGTGACTTGCTTGGCTGAACCAACTTCGAGTTTAGCCATGAATTCCACAATGAGTCGCTATCAATAGGCTTTGTCTCATAAAAGTAAAACAGCTTCACTTCCGAAACACCGCTGTCATCACGCCCATGCTGTAACACTTGAAGATACCCGTCATCATCGGTATAAAATCTGACTAACCGGGTGTTTTCATCTAAGGCAACGACCCCTACAGCTTGGATGATTTGCGTTCTTGATGCACCTTCAATCACCAAATCAGGTTCGATCATTCGGAACTTCAAATCGTCCAGTTCAAACGCTCCACCGAGTCTCAAACCCAATACCTCTGGTGCTGTATCTGATGTTTTTTTGAGTTCGGTTGTTTTTTTCTTAAGCCAATTAAACATTATTGTTTCCAATCAAAGTGTTCAACTCGTTCGTCAGCGATGTAAAACAGCTTAGTATTTTTCGCGACTTCTGTATCCAATTTCGGGTTGAGTTCAATGCCATTACCACTATCTAAACCAATGAGTGTGGCGTGATACTCTTTCTTAAACTGGTCGAACAAGACACTCACTGTTGTTGCTTTGGGTGATGAGTAGGTAACAGAATACTGTGTCATACCTTGAGTTGAACTCAATAGCTCTTGATGCAAAGCACTGGAACCGGGATCGACCGCAGCCTTAGCTAAGAGCTCGGTTGCGATCGAAGGAATACATTCTGCATTGGTACAATGCGTTTTTAGTAGCTGACTCAACGATTCATCTTTGAAGTAAGCTAAAAGGTGCGCGTTAGGATTACGGTTAGCACAATACAGTGCAGCAGATAACGTAATGTCGTCTTCTGGGTTATCTACGATAATGCAGCTAGCCTGCTCTATATTGGTTCTTTCCATAGCGATGCCGTCGGTAAAACTGCTCACATGAACAAATTCTATTTCAGACGGTAGCGGGTTTTCTATTTCAGCTCTAGCGCACAAAACGATGGGTCTACGGCCTGCTTCCTCGTGCTGCAGCATTCGAATCAAATGAAGCGTTCTTTGCTCATTCCAACCCAATAAAAGAATATGATTGTCCACTTTCACTCTCCGTTTTCCTTGTACACCCGCATGCCAAGAACTGATTAATACCGCAGCAATCCGGCTCAACGACACGGCAAATAAAGCCAAACCACCAGGAATAACAAAGAGCCCAACAACCCATTTACCCATTGCCGTTGCTGGCGACATATCACCATAACCGACCGTTGACGATGTCACTATTAGATAGTAAATAAAATCCGTCAGATTTTCGGTTAAGGCCTCTTCGCCACACCAACTAAGCAATGACCATGAAATCACTACATAGGAAACAAGTACGACCAACAAGTTTCTGCCGCTTAGCTCACTGAGGTGGGTATAAGCCCACCTCTTTACTATCATCCATAATGGCATGCTAGGTTCTCTGCCTTATTTCCCTAAAATACGAGCAAGTTCATCTTCCGCTGAGGATTGTCCACCAGAAGTTATTCCTGCTGCTGCTAATTTTTTATCTAGACTACTGCCTGATTGCTCTTCTTGCATTTCAGAAGCGGCTTCAAGTTGCGCTTGTTTTTCTGCTTGGCGGTTTTTAATTCGCTCTAGAGACTCGACGGCTGTCGTCATTTTGCTGTTCGCGCCAACATTAGTGGAAGACACCGCTGTTTGAGCTTTTTGAACGGCTTCATTGGCCTTTACAATATCAATTTGTTGCTCTAACTGGCGTAATTTATCTTTCGCTTGAGCGATATTTTCACGCAGTCTCTTTTCAGATACACCAAATTGGTCAACGTATGTTTGCTCGGTCGTTTGCTGGTTTGTAAATTCAGCCACTTTACCCGCACACTCTAAAGCGAGATCTTGTTCACCTTTTTCCATCGCTGCACGAGCATGCATTTCATATTCAGAAATACTATTCGCAAGACCCGATACTTTATTTTCAGCCAACTTTCTTTTTGCAATAATCGATACTAGGGCTTGATCCGATTTTCTCAATTCTTCTTTCGCTTCTCGGATCTCTTGATCTAAAATTCTTAAAGCTTGATTATCTGCCGCACTTTCTGCCGCCTCATTCACTCCGCCTTTTATTGCGGTAAACAGCTTTTTCCAAACACTCATGCTGATACTCCTAAATACTCGTCGTATAGTTCAATAAATGCTTCAACATTGCGATATAGGGTCGCGACTTCAATAACAACACTTTCTTCTTTTGATTGTGAAGATAATGAACCAAAGGCTACATAATAATCTTCATCCGCGATGGTATTAATGCCTATCGTCGAAAGGGGGAACATCTTATGCGTTCTTAAAATAAGACTGTTCAGCGCTGACGAGTCATTCACATCCTTTTGCGAGAAAAGAACGACTTCAACAATAATTTGCTCTCCTGCTACAGCAACGTAAGCATCAATTCCATCTTCATTTGTTAATACCAATGAATCGGCACACTTCGATGTATCGACGCTCCAGCCTTCATGTTTCCCAAGCGCAGTTGTTAATTCTGATAAAGTCCAAGCCATAATATAAATTCCAATTTAGAAAATAACATCTTTACAATCTCACCTTGCCAAGATGTTTTCAACTATAAACTTAAGTGATTAATTAAATTCAATATATTCACCGTAAAAACCATTGATAGAAAGACAACGATCTAATGAGCAAGATCATCGTTTAAGCCGCACCTTTCCTTGGAGGCGGCATTAGAGTCTTGTTCGATTGGCATGGATATCTTCAAACCTTTTTCTAGCCGTTTTTATCTCCTCTTAGAAACGACAAAGCCCCGCATCGCGAGGCTTTACATTAGTCATGAGTATGATTAACGTTTATAAGTCTTCTTCTAATTGCTCGACATCTTCTGTTGGTTTCTCTAACTCAACAGGAGCCAACAACATTTCTCGTAATTTGGTATCGATGGCAAGGGCTGCATCTGGGTTGTCACGAAGGTACTTACCTGCGTTTGCTTTACCTTGACCGATCTTGTCACCATTGTAGCTGTACCAAGCGCCCGCTTTCTCAACAAGTTTGTGCTTCACACCTAAATCGATCAATTCACCTTCACGGTTGAAACCTTTGCCGTAAAGAATCTGAGTTTCAGCCTGCTTAAATGGTGCTGCAATCTTGTTTTTAACAACCTTGATACGAGTTTCGTTACCCACGATTTCATCGCCTTCTTTAATAGAACCTGTACGACGAATATCAAGACGAACCGATGCGTAAAACTTAAGTGCGTTACCACCTGTTGTGGTTTCTGGGTTACCAAACATAACACCAATTTTCATACGAATCTGGTTAATGAAGATAGCCATACAGTTCGACTGTTTCAGGTTACCCGTTAGCTTACGCATTGCTTGGGAAAGCATACGAGCTTGAAGACCCATGTGGCTGTCGCCCATTTCACCTTCAATCTCTGCTTTTGGTGTTAAAGCCGCTACGGAGTCGATAACCAAAACATCAATCGCACCAGAGCGAGCCAATGCATCACAGATTTCTAGCGCTTGCTCACCCGTATCTGGTTGAGAAACTAACAGAGCGTCAATATCTACGCCTAGCTTCTGTGCGTAGATGGGATCTAAGGCATGCTCAGCATCAACGAAGGCACATGTTTTTCCAACACGTTGAGCGGCTGCAATTAGCTCAAGCGTTAACGTTGTTTTACCTGATGATTCAGGGCCGTAGACTTCAACAATGCGCCCCATTGGTAGGCCACCAGCACCGAGTGCGATGTCCAAAGAAAGTGAGCCTGTTGAGATAGTTTCTACGTCCATTGTACGGTTGTCACCGAGACGCATGATAGAACCTTTACCAAACTGCTTTTCAATCTGGCCTAGGGCTGCGGCTAGTGCTTTTTCTTTATTTGCGTCCATCTCTGAATCTCCACACGGTTCGCGACTAAATCACGAACTAGAATATACGGGTTACCCAAGCGGGTGTTTGATTGGTTTTTATTATACTGTTGATTCATACAGTGTCCATACCTGTATGAAAAAAATAACGGCATTTAGTGTTTATATCACACAACGAACATCCAACACTTTATTAGCACGCCTGAGAAATGACAACCTAGGTCATTGATTCAAGTAGTCAACTAGAGTTTGAAGCGCATATTCGACCGCTTGTGAACGAACACTTGAACGATCCCCACCAAAATGGACAGTGTCAATTTTTATCCACTCATTGGTATCGGCCCAAGCAAAACAAACGGTTCCAACAGGCTTATCTTCGGTTGCGCCACCAGGACCTGCTATACCACTGATCGAGACGGCGATAGTAGCATTGGAATGTGTGAGTGCTCCGGTGACCATTTCCATCACAACCGGCTCACTCACAGCGCCATATTGTTCCAGTGTTTGTGTCTGAACGCCTAACATCTCAACTTTTGCTTCATTGCTGTAAGTGACAAAGGCTCGATCAAACCACGATGAGCTACCGGCTATATCGGTAATCGCGGTCGCGACCCCGCCACCAGTGCACGATTCCGCCGTCGCCAACATCTGTTGTTTATCTAAAAGCAGTTGACCAACCTGTTTACTGAGCAATTGATGTGAGTCCATGGCTAAAAACCTCTTTATGCCTTTGCGCTTGAATTTGTGCCTTTTCGCATGAAAAGGATTCACGTATCCTAAGCCGCAATAGAAAAAAACGAAAGACCAGAACAGTGAAAGCCGATCAAACACACACACCAATGATGAAACAATATCTCGGATTGAAAGCTGAGAACCCAGACATACTGCTGTTCTATCGTATGGGGGATTTCTACGAGCTATTTTATGACGATGCCAAACGAGCCTCACAACTACTGGACATCTCGTTAACCAAGCGCGGTGCCTCAGCGGGTGAACCTATCCCTATGGCGGGCGTCCCCTACCATGCGGTTGAAGGTTACTTAGCAAAACTGGTTCAACTTGGCGAATCGGTGGCTATTTGTGAGCAAGTTGGCGACCCTGCCACCAGCAAAGGTCCCGTTGAGCGCAAAGTGGTGCGCATTGTGACACCAGGAACCGTCACCGACGAAGCACTTCTGTCTGAACGTGTTGATAACTTAATTGCGGCGATCTATCACCACAACGATAAATTTGGCTACGCCACACTGGATATGACCTCCGGCCGATTCCAACTTATCGAACCTGACAGTGAAGAAGCGATGGCGGCGGAACTTCAAAGAACATCGCCAAGAGAGCTGCTTTTCCCTGAAGATTTTGAGCCAGTTCACCTCATGACCAATCGAAATGGGAATCGCCGTCGTCCGGTATGGGAATTTGAACTCGATACCGCTAAGCAACAATTGAATCAGCAATTTGGCACCCGTGATCTGATTGGTTTTGGGGTTGAAAACGCAAAGCTGGGGCTATGTGCCGCAGGCTGCTTGATTCAATATGTCAAAGATACTCAACGCACGACGCTTCCGCATATTCGCTCGTTGACTTTTGATCGCCAAGATCATTCGGTTATTTTGGACGCCGCCACAAGACGTAATCTCGAAATCACTCAGAACTTATCCGGAGGCTTCGACAATACCCTCGCTGAAGTTCTCGATCACAGCTCAACGGCTATGGGCAGCCGGATGCTGAAACGTTGGCTGCATCAGCCTATGCGTTGTATTGATACCCTTAACCAACGCCTTGATGCCATTGGAGAGCTCAAGGAGCTTGGGCTATTCAGTGAGCTTCAACCAACATTAAAGCAGATTGGTGATATTGAACGTATCCTCGCTCGCTTGGCACTGCGCTCCGCTCGCCCAAGAGATATGGCCCGGTTGCGTCTAGCGCTACAGCAGTTACCCGAATTGCACACATTCTTGTCGCAGTTAAAGCAGCCTTATCTTGTTAAGCTAACGAATTACGCTGCACCGTTTGATGATGTTTGTGAACTGCTTGAACGTGCAGTAAAAGAAAACCCACCCGTTATTATTCGAGATGGAGGGGTCATCGCTTCTGGATACAGTGCAGAACTTGATGAATGGCGAGACTTGGCGGATGGCGCTACAGAGTTTTTAAACAAACTTGAAACAGAAGAGCGGGACCGTCATGGTATTGATACCTTAAAGGTTGGCTTTAATAATGTGCACGGCTTCTTCATACAAGTCAGTCGAGGGCAAAGCCACTTAGTCCCCCCTCATTACGTTCGCCGTCAAACACTAAAAAACGCTGAACGCTATATTATTCCTGAGTTAAAGGAACATGAAGATAAAGTCCTGAGTTCTAAATCGAAAGCCTTAGCCATTGAAAAACAATTGTGGGAAGAGTTGTTCGATTTGCTTCTTCCTCATTTAGAGCGCTTACAAAATATCGCATCGGCGGTTTCTCAGATTGATGTCCTGCAGAATCTAGCAGAACGTGCCGAGAGTTTAGATTACTGCCGTCCAGTCATGAGCAGCGATATTGGTATCCATATTCAATCAGGTCGACACCCTGTAGTAGAAAAAGTCATGGACGCCCCCTTTATTGCCAACCCAATCGTTCTGAACTGTGAACGTAAAATGCTGATCATCACTGGGCCTAACATGGGGGGTAAATCGACCTACATGCGTCAAACCGCTTTAATTGCGTTGATGGCTCATATTGGTAGCTATGTTCCAGCTCAGTCTGCACAAATCGGTTCAATTGATCGTATTTTCACGCGAATAGGCGCGTCGGATGATTTAGCATCAGGGCGTTCGACTTTCATGGTAGAAATGACTGAAACCGCAAATATCTTACACAATGCGACGCCAAACAGCCTAGTATTGATGGATGAAATAGGTCGTGGAACCAGTACTTATGATGGTTTGTCATTGGCTTGGGCGAGTGCCGAGTGGCTGGCATCAAAGATTGGTGCCATGACGTTGTTTGCAACCCATTACTTTGAACTCACCGAGCTTCCAAGCCAGTTACCACACTTAGCGAATGTCCACTTAGATGCCGTAGAACACGGTGATAGCATCGCCTTTATGCACGCCGTACAAGAAGGGGCCGCTAATAAATCTTACGGTCTTGCTGTGGCAGGCCTAGCTGGCGTTCCAAAAGCAGTGATTAAAAACGCCCGCGCTAAGTTATCTCAACTGGAGCAGCTCGGAAGCCATTCAGAACCTAGCAAGGGATCCTCTGTGGATATTGCGAATCAATTAAGCTTAATTCCAGAGCCGAGTGAGGTAGAATCCGCACTGGCCGGAATTGATCCTGATGATCTCACGCCTAGACAAGCACTAGAAGCTTTGTATCGACTCAAGAAAATGATCTAGTCGCAAACCTTTAACGCACGCCAGCTCGTCGATAATGCACACTAGCTCGTTGGCCGCTTAATCGACAGGCAATAAAAAAGGTACATGCTTTAAACCAATAAAGCTGTACCTTTTTCTCTGTCACGTCACTTTCTCTATAAATAAGGTTCTCTTATTTTAGAAACGGTGATCTGTTATTCATTTTCTACGCTGAATAGATTTTCCATGTTAAGCCCTTGCTTAATCAATACTTCACGTAATCGACGTAGGCCTTCCACTTGTATCTGACGAACTCTTTCACGAGTCAGGTTTATTTCACGTCCGACTTCTTCCAACGTTGATGGCTCATACCCTAGAAGGCCAAATCGGCGCGCAAGCACTTCTTTTTGCTTAGGGTTTAGCTCATCAAGCCAGTTGACTAAAGAAGCCTTTATATCATTATCTTGAGTTGAAACTTCGGGATCAGAATTATGAATATCAGGAATAATGTCCAGCAATGCTTTTTCGCCATCACCACCGATAGGGGTATCAACAGAACTCACGCGTTCATTTAGGCGCAGCATTTTACTGACATCTTCTACAGGTTTATCAAGCTTTGAAGCAATCTCTTCTGCAGTCGGTTCGTGGTCAAGCTTTTGAGACAACTCTCTAGCCGTGCGCAGATAAATATTCAGTTCTTTGACAACATGGATAGGTAAACGAATAGTTCGAGTTTGATTCATCAAAGCGCGTTCTATTGTTTGTCGGATCCACCAGGTGGCATAGGTTGAAAAGCGAAAGCCTCTTTCAGGGTCAAATTTTTCGACCGCACGAATCAATCCAAGGTTACCTTCTTCAATTAAATCGAGTAATGCTAGGCCGCGATTGCTGTATCGGCGAGATATTTTCACGACAAGACGTAGATTACTTTCAATCATGCGCTTACGTGCTGCTTCATCTCCTCGGAGTGCTCGGCGAGCAAAAAGGACTTCTTCTTCTGCGGTGAGTAGTGGAGAAAAACCGATTTCACCCAAGTAAAGTTGTGTCGCATCTAAGCTTTTACTCGACACTTCAACTTCTTCAGTGGCTGCGGTCTTCGCTTTTACTGTTGTTTTAGCTTTGGCTGTTGTTTTGGTTTTGGCGGGTTGTTTTTTAGGTTTACCGATTTCCTTCGCGGTTATCTCTAAATCCAACTCATCCATTTTTACTGCTGCATTGCTGATACTCATAGCGCCTCCCCCTGGCGAGCTAGCAAGACATTACTACTTCTTAATGTCGCTAAATTACCCATAAAGTAAAATTACGGTAAGTAGCGATTTGGATTCACCGACTTACCTTGGTAGCGAATTTCAAAATGTAATCGAACGCTGCTGGTCCCTGAACTGCCCATTGTTGCTATTTTTTGACCTGCTTTTACACTCTGTCCTTCTTGTACAAGCAACCGATCATTGTGAGCGTATGCACTGAGGTAATTATCATTATGTTTTACAATCACTAGATTGCCGTAACCTCGTAATGCATTGCCTGAATAAACAACGGTTCCTCCTGCTGTTGAAACGATAGCTTGACCACGCTGTCCTGCGATATCAATGCCTTTATTCCCTTGTTCTCCAGCAGAAAACTTTTTAATTATTCTCCCTTTGGTTGGCCAAATCCAGCTGTTAACTTTTTCGCTTTTTGTCTTTGTTGTGTTCGCTACTTTGTTAACAGTTTGTTGCCCTGTAGATTTAACATACTCCTTTGATTTTGATTGTTCAACCTTCTTTGGCGGATCTTTTTGTACTACTTTAGTCTTTGCTGAAGTATTTGTTTGGTTAGAGTTCTTGCTCAATTTATCGACACTGGCAACCGTTGCGGCTCCCGCCCCTGTTCCACCATAGGCTGGGGCCACATAGTTACTACGCCATAAGTTTAGTTTTTGCCCTGGATGGATCGTATAAGGCTCTTTTAAATTGTTATAGCGAATTATCTCATTCACGTCCTTATCCGTTATATAACTGATAAAGTAGAGCGTATCGCCTTTGCTCACCTCATAGAAGCTGCCGCGATAACTGCCACGAGAGACACTGTTGTAATCTTTATTTAGTCCAGAGACAGGCGCAGGGTTTCTTGCCGAGCACCCGATAAGAACACTGACACAAGCAATGACGACTAAGTTCCGGACTAAGCTTTTCATCGTTAAGCAAGGTCACCGGCAACGAGAGGAACGAAACGTACCATCTCTATGTTTTCATAGAGATACTCATCCCCTTGGCGAGTGATCTTTATGAGCTGCTGCTCCTCTTCTCCAACAGGAATGATCATTCTTCCTCCTTCCGCTAGTTGCTCTAACAGTGCCTCAGGGACGCGGTTTGGAGCAGCGGTAACAATGATGGCATCAAATGGCGCTTTATTGACCCACCCTTTCCAGCCATCACCATGCTTGGTGGAGATGTTATACAGATCCAATTGCTTTAAACGTCTTTTGGCATCCCATTGCAACGCTTTAATTCTTTCAATGGAATGAACATGATCGACTAATTGCGCCAATACGGCCGTTTGATACCCTGAACCCGTGCCGACTTCTAAGACCTTGCTGTTGCTTTCTAAACCGAGTAATTCTGTCATTTTCGCAACAATGTAAGGCTGAGAGATGGTCTGCCCTTGCCCAATAGGTAAAGCATTGTTGTCGTACGCTTGGTGAATCATCGCCTGAGACACAAAGCTCTCTCGCGGAAGGTTATGAATGGCTTGTAATACTCGCGGGTCTTTAATACCACTCGCGACAAGAAACTCTATCAGCTTGTCTGCATGTGGGTTTGTCATAGTGCTTTTTCCTTAAACCAATGTTCCATAGCTCGTAAAGATTCGTGGGCGGTGAGGTCCACTTGAAGTGGCGTCACTGAAACCTGTCGTTTATCTACAGCATAAAAGTCCGTTCCCTCACCAGCATCTTGCTCTTTTCCTGGTGGGCCTAACCAATAAATATCATGCCCACGCGGATCTTGCTGCTTTATCATATTCTCAGCGTGATGACGGGCACCTAATCGTGTCACTTTAATCTCTAAATCTTGGTGGCTATCGACATCTGGAATATTGACATTAAGCAGTCGATTCGTCGGAATAGGGCATGCAATATGTTGCTCTACGATAGTTCTAGCCACTTGCGCCGCAACGTCAAAATTCACTTTTCCAACCAATGAAAAAGCGATCGACTGCACCCCCAAGAAATGCCCTTCCATTGCCGCAGCGACCGTGCCCGAATAGAGCACATCATCACCAAG
Organism: Vibrio sp. YMD68; assembly: GCF_029958905.1. Taxonomy (NCBI): domain Bacteria; kingdom Pseudomonadati; phylum Pseudomonadota; class Gammaproteobacteria; order Vibrionales; family Vibrionaceae; genus Vibrio; species Vibrio sp. YMD68. The sequence continues at coordinate 2,811,029 of NZ_CP124614.1, forward strand.
ATTTGCACCGTGGTTAATGCCGCTTAACACTAAGTCAGGAAGGTCATCTTTCATCAATTCGTTCAATGCAAAGTGCACGCAATCAGTAGGCGTTCCTTGTACAGAATAGATTGATGGCGCTATTTCATTCACTCTTAATGGTTGCTCTAACGTTAATGAGTTAGATGCCCCTGAACGATTTCTATCTGGGGCTACGATAATAATCTGTGCAAAATCCTTCAGGGCATTGGCCAAGGCATGAATACCTTGCGCATGCACGCCATCATCATTGCTCAGTAGTATTTTCAGCTTGGGCTTCATCATCACTTTGCCTTAATAGACTCTTTCAACAACATCTTCTTCCACCAGCTCTCTAACAATAGAGGTAGCGAAACTCCCTGAATCTAATGAAAACGTTAATGTCACGCTATTTTCATTATGTGTCCATGTAAAATTTTTCGGCTGCAAAAGCACAGCTCTGCGATCGTGTCGCATGCGATTGCCTCGAATCAAAGCCATTAAGTCGGATTCACTGTCTAGGTTAGGCTGCTCTAGTTGTTGTGCTTTGCCCTTCGTTGGCAACGCATTATCACCCGCCATCGCTGCTGTAATTTGGATATCTTTACTGTTCAGAGCTTGCTGTAATGAGGCGATATTGTCCTCGGTCACTAAGCCCGATTCACCACCTGAAACGACATCGCCCACCAGTAACGTATCGAAGACACCTTGCTCTATGCGAGCTGACACGATTTTGTTAAAAATCCAGGAACGTGCGGATGACAAATACAAGCTACGCTGATTCTGATTGCGTGTTCGAACATTTTCACGGCCCCAACGACGGGCTTCCTCAAGATTATTTCCCTGATGACCAAAACGTTGACTACCAAAATAATTTGGCACACCCAATTTTTCTATTTTTCCAATGCGCTCAATCACCTGTTCAACATCCGTGACGTCAGACAAGGTTATCTCAAAATCATTGCCCGCTAAGTCACCAGGACGAAGTTTTTTGTTATGGCGCTGAGTGTCTAATATTTCAATGCTTGGGTATTGAGCCAAAAAAACACTGAAATCAGGGGTTTCACCTGTCGGTAAGTGAACACTGAGCCACTGCTCTGTTATTGCATGGCGATCTTTTAATCCAGCCCAGCTAATATCTTTAGATTTGACCTGACAGGCCTTAGCAAGTTCATTGGCAACGAAGCTGGTGTTCTCTCCTGTCTTTCGTATGCGTATCATCAGATGCTCACCAGAGCCGGTAAACTCATAACCGAGATCTTCGCTGACTTTAAAATCTGCAGCTTTGGCTTTGAGTTTTGCTTTTGCGCTTGGTTTACCGTGTAAGTAATGAAACTGAGATAAAACATCTGACATAGTTTTCTTCCGTCACCGTGTGACTGTTAAATTGGGTTTTAAAGTACTGCTACTGCCAGCGATACTCTATTCATCATGCTTTTTTGTTTGGCGAGTGGTGTTATTTTTTCATGAGCAATACAACCGCTTCACACGCAATGCCTTCTTTCCGTCCAGTAAAGCCAAGTCGCTCTGTCGTTGTTGCTTTCACATTGACATTGCCAAGATCCGTTTCTAAATCTTGAGCTATCGCTGCGCACATCGCTTCAATGTGGGGCGCCATTTTTGGTGATTGAGCCATGATAGTAATGTCTGCATTACCCAGTATATAACCTTGCTCTTTCACTCGGCGATACACATCTTTTAGCAGCTCTCGGCTATCAGCACCTTTCCACTTATCATCGGTATCGGGAAAATGACGCCCAATATCACCTGCGGCAATCGCACCCAGTAAGGCATCACTTAATGCGTGTAAAGCGACATCACCATCAGAATGGGCAAGGAGCCCTTGTTCGTAAGGAATCGCGACTCCACCAATAATAACGGGGCCTTGACCACCGAATTTATGCACATCAAAACCATGACCTATTCGCATGACTCTTTTTCCTTATTTTGGCTTAAATAAAACTCAGCCAAAGACAAGTCTTCCGGCTGAGTGATTTTAATATTGTCAGAACGGCCATGCACCAACGCAGGCGCAAGGCCGAGCCGCTCCATTGCCGACGCTTCATCGGTAATGGTTGCTTCCGCTTTTAACGCGTCATCGAGCGCATGATAGAGCGAGCTTGTTCGAAACATTTGTGGCGTTAATGCATGCCATAAGTTATTTCGATCTACGGTTGAGTCGATATTATTGGCACTATCGGAGCGTTTCATTGTATCTCGTACTGGGCAAGCCAATATCGCGCCAACATCATGGGCTAACGCCGTCTCAATCAAACGGTCAATATCTTTGAGTTGTACGCAGGGTCTCGCAGCGTCGTGGACTAACACCCATTCAGATACGTTTTTTTGATTGACATACTCTAAAGCCGATAACACAGAGTCAGCACGCTCTTTTCCGCCACTAACACGGATGACATTCGATTGATTGGCAATGGATAAACTTGGGAAATAAGGATCGCCATCTGTCACCGAGATGACCACGGTATCAATCTTAGGGTGAGAAAGTAGCTTAAGGACGGTGTGTTCTAAAATGGCCGTATCGTTTATCGTTAAATACTGTTTCGGACGATCAACCTTCATTCGGCTGCCCACGCCCGCAGCAGGCACAATAGCTACGATGGAGTTTGGGGAATGTTTATTTGGCATTCTACTGTGATTCCTCTCCAATCAAGCGGTAGAAAGTTTCTCCTTCTTTTACCATACCAAGCTCATGCCTTGCTCGCTCTTCAATGGCATCTAAGCCTTGGCGCAAGTCATCAATTTCAGCAAACATTTCATCATTACGAGCACGAAGATTATCGTTCACTCGATGCTGAGCTTGAATCTCACTATTCACTAGATTGAAATCAATAATGCCGTTTTTGCCAAACCACAATGTATACTGTAGCCAGCCGAACAGGAGTGTTAAGGTCAAAACAAAAATTCGCATAATCGTAACGCAGTACAGAAGAAAGAGACTGAAAGGCAACATATATACCACAATGACGCTTTTCAAGCGAGGTCGTACACACTAAGGATCGTTACAAGCAAGGATCGCTACATAAGGGGTGGAACAAACAAGGGATCCGTTAGAAAGTAGCGCTCTTTAACGAGCGCCACCGAAGTACAACAGACGCATTAAGCACTAGTTGAATAGTAAAAATGCAAACAATCCGAAGCCCAGTATGAGGCGGTATATGACAAACGGTGTCATACCCATACGTGAAATCAGTTTCAAAAATAGATGAATACAGACATAAGCACTGACAAATGACGTTACGATTCCTGTCATCAGCACACCTAAATGAACTGGTTCACCACTGGAAATAAGCTTTAGCCCTAAATAGCCGCCAGCCAGTAAGATGATCGGAATCGACATAAGAAATGAAAATCGAGCCGCCGCCTCACGAGTAAACCCCAAATACATTGCCGCTGTTATAGTGGCGCCAGAGCGAGAGGTGCCAGGGATCATTGCCAAGGCTTGTGAAACACCAATAAACAGTGACTTTTTCCAATCAGCTTGATATTCATCGTCGACCAAAGTGGCATTTTTATCGACATACCAAAGCAATAAACCAAAGACGATGGTCGTCGTAGCAATAACCCAAGCACTGCGTAAATATATTTCGATCAGATCTTTCATGAACAGACCAAATAAACAGGCGGGGATCGTCGCTAGAATGATCATCCATGCCAGCTTTGATTCTTTACTTCGTTCGCCTTTAAAGATGGATCCTAAAAAAGCACTGAGTAGTGAGATCACTTCTTTACGAAAATAGATGATCACTGCGGCTAATGTGCCCACATGAACAGCGACATCAAACGCTAAGCCTTGGTCTTCCCAACCCAAGACAGCAGAAGGTAAAATTAAATGCGCAGAGCTGGAAATAGGTAAAAATTCCGTGAGTCCTTGAATAAGGGCAAGGACAAAAGCTTCAATATAACTCATTAAAATCTCATTATTTCTTTAGTTCAAACCAGGGTTCAATACCGGTTAACGTGTCAGAATCAGTGGACTGGTTCCAAACCTGTTGGACCGTTCTTCCATCTGATGGAATGTGTAAATCAGGGCACAATTCATAAAGTGGTTGAATAACAAATGCGTATTTGAATATGTCACTTCTTGGTAATTGCGGATCACTTTCGCTCACCTCTTCCCCAAACAAAATGATATCAAGATCTAAAGTTCGATCTTGATACTTTTGTGCAAACTCCGATCGACCCCAACGCATTTCAACTTTACGTAATGCTTGTGAAAGTTCCGCTAAAGAAAGTGCGGTTTTCATTTCTATTACAAGATTAAAAAAATCATCCCCGTCAAAATGAACTGGCGCACATTGATAGATCGTCGATAGCCTTAGCTCTTCACCTAACAAAGAAAGTTCCTTGACCGCCACCTCGACGTGTTTTTCACGTTCTACATTGGTTCCTACACCAATGTATGCGGTGATCATTGCTTGCCTCGCTCAATGATCACTCCCACACCTCGAGCTTGAGCAACCGCACCAGGCTTGGTTAAGCGTATTTTGATCCACGGAACATTAAAGCGCCCCATGATCAGCTCCGCCACTTCTTCCGCAACGCGCTCAACCAACAAAAACGTTCCTTGTTCAATGTGCTTTAAAACAGCCTGACTCACTTCAAAGTAATCGAGAGCATCCGCAACATCATCACTTTTTCCCGCAGGTTGATTATTGTGGGCCATTTCGATATCAAGAACGAGCTTCTGTTTGATCTCTTGCTCCCAGTCGTAAACACCGATGGTCGTAATCACTTCTAGCTGTTCAATAAATACTTTATCCATGATGGAGTCTGTCCTTTGTAGAGGTCGGATACCTAAGTGAGTCGAAACAACTTACTATCCTGAGGTAATCAATCACACTCACTTCTTCATATGAGAGTAGTGTGATGGTATGAATCACGATATGATAACAACTACTTGCTTTTAGAGCATCTGTTTCATAGCGCTCCTTTATTATTACCTAACTCTCCTAACTTCTATATAAGTTAGGGCTTTACACGAGTAAACACTGCATGAGCCCACTTGTTCTCACATTGATCATTTCAGCCTATCTGCTCGGATCGATCTCGAGTGCGGTATTGATCTGTCGTGTGTTGCGTCTTCAAGATCCCAGAGAGGTCGGTTCAAAAAACCCAGGCGCGACGAATGTACTACGAGTAGGTGGAAAAAAGGCAGCAGTAGCGGTGTTATTGTGCGATATGTTGAAAGGGACCATTCCAGTATGGGGTGGCTACTTCCTCGATATAGATTCTTTTCTTTTGGGCATCGTGGCGATCTCAGCCTGCCTTGGCCACATGTATCCTATCTTCTTTCACTTTAAAGGGGGGAAAGGGGTCGCTACAGCCTTAGGCTCGATAGCTCCCATTGGTCTAGGGCTCACCGGCCTCATTGTATTGACTTGGTTATCGGTCGCGATTGTATTTCGTTATTCTTCTCTGGCGGCGCTGGTTACCGTACTTCTCACCCCATTTTATACCTGGTTGATAAAGCCCCAATATACCTTGCCTGTGGCCATGTTATGTTGCTTAATTGTGTTTCGTCATGGGCCAAATATTCGACGTTTATTGGACGGCACCGAACCCAAAGTGGGCGAGAAAAAACAGGGATTAAAAAAGGCCTCATAATGAGACCTTGGAACAAACATCTTGTTTTCACTCGTTATGGATTTGAGCGAACCGGTTTAAGCTGATCAATAGGCCAACGCGGTATCGCTTGCACCGACAAATCACTGGTCTCACCATTTTTAAGACGCTGCATACCCGCGTAAGCAATCATGGCGCCATTATCAGTACAAAACTCAGTACGCGGATAATAAACGTCACCACCCACTTTTTCTGCCAACTCACCAAGAGATTGACGAAGCTGTTTATTCGCACTCACGCCACCTGCAATCACAATGCGCTTCATGCCTGTTTGAAGTAATGCACGCTTGCACTTAATCACTAACGTATCACACACGGCTTCTTGGAACGCATACGCAATGTCGGCACGAGTTTGGTCGTCGTTATCGTTAGCTGCAATGGTATTGGCAGTGAAAGTCTTCAAACCTGAAAAACTCATATCAAGACCCGGTCTATCGGTCATCGGCCTAGGGAATTTGAAACGCCCTTTGGTGCCATTCTCGGCCAATTTGGCTAATAACGGTCCACCTGGGTAATCTAGCCCCATGAGTTTCGCCGTTTTATCAAACGCTTCCCCAGCGGCATCATCCACCGATTCACCAAGAATCTTGTATTCGCCTACACCATGTACTTCCACCATCATGCTGTGACCACCAGAAACCAGCACAGCCACAAAAGGAAACGGCGGCGGGTTTTCTTCCAGCATAGGTGCCAACAAGTGCCCTTCCATATGGTGAACAGCAACCGCAGGCACACCCCAAGCGTACGCAATACTTCGCCCAATGGTCGCGCCAACAAGCAATGCACCCACAAGCCCTGGCCCAGCAGTGTATGCGACTCCATCAATGTCTTTTGATGTTAAGTTCGCTTCTTTTAATGCGGCCTTAATTAATGGAATGGTTTTTTTTACGTGATCGCGAGATGCAAGCTCTGGTACCACACCACCGTAATCAGCGTGCAGTTTTACTTGACTATAAAGCTTATGAGCTAAGAGTCCTTTTTCATCATCATAAATCGCAATCCCCGTTTCATCACACGAGGTTTCAATACCAATAATGCGCATATTTTTCTCTGTATGCTTTTATCTATGGAGGGAATTTGCGGCAATCTTACCCTGCCTTGGCTTTGCAAACAAATTTTGTACAGACAATAATCGATAAAACGCTTTACAAAGCTAAGGTGATCGGATTAAAATTCCGCACCATTTTTGATCAAGCTGGTTAGCGACCAAACATAAATGAGAGTTAGCTCGATGGGTAACTTCTCTGATTTGGCGATGAATGACCAGCGATAATGAATAACCCCTGAGGTGAAAGGCATATGCCAATAGTTAAAGTACGTGAAAACGAACCGTTCGACGTTGCACTACGTCGTTTCAAGCGCTCTTGTGAAAAAGCAGGTATCCTTTCTGAAGTGCGTCGTCGTGAGCATTACGAAAAACCTACTACAGTTCGCAAACGCGCTAAAGCAGCAGCTCAAAAGCGTCACGCTAAGAAGCTAGCTCGCGAAAACGCTCGTCGCGTTCGCCTGTACTAATAACTGAATCCCATAAGGAATCCAGTTATGGCTCTTATTGACCAACTCAAAGAAGAGCAGAAATTAGCGATGAAAGCCAAGGACAAATCGCGCCTTGGCACTATTCGTTTAGCCCTTTCAGCAATTAAGCAACGTGAAGTCGACGAGCGGATCACTCTGACCGACGATGACATTATTGCAATTCTGGTAAAAATGGTTAAACAGCGTCGCGATTCTGTCGCTCAATTTGAATCGGCTAATCGTCAAGATTTGGCTGATACTGAGAAAGCTGAAATCACTGTGTTAGAGGCCTTCATGCCTCAACCGCTTACTGAAGATGAAGTTGTTGCATTAATTGTTAATGCAATAGAAGAATCTGGTGCTGCGGGCATGCAAGACATGGGCAAAGTGATGGGTGTGTTAAAACCTCAGATTCAAGGGCGTGCAGAAATGGGTAAAGTCAGTGGTTTAGTTCGCGCTAAACTCGCTTAAACCCAAATCATATTGCAGCAAGCCGTGCTATCCTTTGGACGCACGGCTTGTTTGTATCTAATGTAATCTTTTCTTTTTTCTTAGGTTTTATGGCAGGACACATCCCTAGAAGTTTTATCGATGACCTTCTTGCTCGACTTGATATTGTCGACATTGTCGATGCACGCGTGAAACTTAAGAAAAAAGGTAAGAACTACGGCGCTTGCTGCCCATTCCACAACGAAAAAACCCCCTCTTTTAGCGTAAGCCAAGAAAAACAGTTCTATCACTGCTTCGGCTGTGGTGCCCATGGCAACGCTATCGACTTCATGATGGAATACGAACGCTTAGAGTTCGTTGAAGCCATTGATGAACTGGCCTCTTTTTTAGGTTTAGACGTACCTCGAGAGCAAAGAAGCGGCAATGTCAGCAATCAACCGACAGTCAACACAGAACAAAAACGTAACCTGTATGATTTGATGGGCAGTATTTCACAGTTCTATCGTAGTCAATTAAAAAGTGCGAACAGTAAAGTCGCCATTGATTACCTAAAAGAGCGCGGTTTATCCGGTGAAATTGTTCAAAAGTTTGGTATCGGTTATGTCGCCGATGAGTGGGATTCTGTCCGCAAGAATTTTGGTCAACAGCGTCACGCAGAAGATATGCTCGTCACTGGCGGCATGTTGATTGAGAACGACAAGGGCAATAGATACGATCGCTTTCGTGGTCGAATTATGTTCCCGATTCATGATCGTCGTGGGCGAGTCATCGGATTTGGTGGCCGGGTTTTAGGCGATGGTACGCCAAAGTACCTTAACTCCCCTGAAACACCAATATTCCATAAAGGCAAAGAGCTTTACGGGCTCTATGAAGTCATGCAAGCCTATCGAGAGCCACCACAAATCTTAGTGGTTGAGGGCTATATGGATGTCGTTGCCCTCGCACAATATGGAGTCGATTACTCTGTGGCTTCGCTAGGAACATCGACCACTGGCGATCACTTACAGGTGCTGTTTCGACAAACTCATACCGTTGTTTGTTGCTACGATGGTGACCGAGCTGGGCGTGAAGCCGCTTGGCGGGCTCTAGAAAATGCGCTGAGTTATCTCAAAAGTGGTCATACACTTAAGTTCCTATTCTTGCCCGATGGTGAAGATCCTGATAGCTTTATTCGTAAACATGGCAAAGAAGCGTTCGAAAAAGAGATTCACCAGGCGAGCCCCCTGTCTGACTATTTAATTGATAATTTGGTTAGCACTCAGAATATTAACCTAGGCACCAGTGAAGGTAAGTCAACATTACGCACACTTGCTAACAATTTGATAGATAAAATCCCGGATGCCAGCTTACAAAAAGAGTTGGATGAAAAGCTGGATAAACTGACTGGCTTTATGGGCCAAGGAAAGCGTCGACAAGCAAACACAAAAGAAACGCGACCTCAACCGCATAAAGAGATCAAGCGCACACCAATGCGAGAAGTTATCGCTTTGCTTATTCAAAATCCGAGCTATGCTGATATGGTACCCGATCTCTCCCCTGTGAGAGAAATATCACTACCTGGGTTAACTTTATTGGTAGAAGTCCTTGAATACTGTCGAACGCATCCCCATATCAACACGGGCCAATTGTTAGAACAATGGCGCAACAGTAAAAATGAGGCACTTCTGTCTCGTCTCGCCAGCTGGGAGATCCCTGCAAATGAAGACAATCAAGAAGACATTTTTTTAGACTCACTGGACAAAATTTTGGCCCAGTGTGTTGAAAAACAAATTGAAAACCTACAAGCCAAAGCAAGAAGTATCGGTTTATCAGCCGACGAAAAAAGGGAGCTACTAGCGCTAATGCTAGATTTAAAAGCGTAACCCTATTGCCTTGGTTAGCAATGGAACGATTTGTTATTACTCGTGGTTTGCATTTCGCATACCAAATCCGTCACTAGATACGAAGTTGGATACCGTCTATGGATCAAAATCCGCAGTCACAGCTAAAACTACTTGTCATCAAAGGCAAGGAGCAAGGCTATCTGACGTACGCCGAAGTAAATGACCACCTGCCAGCAGAAATTGTAGATTCTGAACAGGTAGAAGATATCATTCAAATGATCAACGATATGGGCATTAAGGTAGTAGAAACTGCTCCTGATGCTGATGATCTTGCGCTGAATGAAGACAACACTGTCACAGATGAAGATGCTGCCGAAGCTGCTGCTGCTGCGCTATCAAGCGTGGAGAGCGAAATTGGTCGTACAACCGATCCTGTCCGCATGTACATGCGTGAGATGGGTACCGTTGAACTTCTGACGCGTGAAGGTGAAATTGATATCGCGAAACGCATTGAAGATGGTATTAACCAAGTTCAAAGCGCCGTTGCTGAATACCCTGGCACCATTCCTTACGTCCTAGAGCAATTTGATCGTGTTTTAGCTGAAGAACTTCGCTTAACAGACCTGATTAATGGTTTTGTTGACCCGAACGACGATGGAACAGCAGCGCCAACCGCCACCCACATTGGTTCAGAGTTAGCGAAAACAGATCTTGCTGACGAAGATGGCGAGAAGAAAGAAGACGAAGAAGACGTTGAGGAAGAAGAAGAGGAAGATACAGGTATTGACCCTGAACTTGCTTTAGAAAAGTTCACCTCACTACGCAATACCTATCAGAACCTTCAACTCGCGATTAACGAACATGGCGCTGACAGCAGTAAAGCATCGAAAGCAACAGAGCTTCTTCAAGAAGTCTTTGCCGAATTCCGCTTAACGCCTAAACAATTTGATTACTTAGTGAATGAACTGCGCACCTCTATGGATCGCGTTCGTACTCAAGAACGTTTGATCATTCGTCAAACCGTTGAATACGGTAAAATGCCGAAGAAATCATTTGTTGCCCTCTTCACTGGTAATGAATCTTCCGACGCATGGCTAGACGAGGCACTTGCTTCTGATAAGCCATATGCCGAAAAAGTGAAACGCAGCGAAGAAGAGATTCGTCGTTCGATTCTAAAACTGTCGATCATCGAAAAAGAAACAAACCTAACGGTTCAAAGCATCAAAGACATTAGCCGACGTATGTCGATAGGTGAAGCGAAAGCTCGCCGTGCTAAGAAAGAGATGGTTGAAGCAAACTTACGTCTAGTCATCTCGATTGCTAAGAAGTATACAAACCGTGGTCTTCAATTCCTGGATCTTATCCAAGAAGGTAACATTGGTTTGATGAAAGCGGTTGATAAGTTTGAATACCGTCGTGGTTACAAATTCTCAACTTACGCAACTTGGTGGATTCGTCAGGCAATCACTCGTTCAATTGCTGACCAGGCTCGTACTATCCGTATTCCGGTTCACATGATCGAAACGATCAACAAACTGAACCGTATCTCTCGTCAAATGCTACAAGAGATGGGCCGTGAGCCGTTACCGGAAGAACTTGCTGAGCGCATGCAAATGCCTGAAGACAAGATCCGCAAAGTACTGAAGATTGCCAAAGAGCCAATCTCTATGGAGACACCAATCGGTGACGACGAAGATTCGCATCTAGGTGACTTCATTGAAGATACCACTCTAGAGCTACCACTAGACTCAGCCACATCAACCAGTCTACGTGGCGCAACAAAAGACGTGCTTGCCGGTTTAACACCTCGCGAAGCAAAAGTTCTGCGTATGCGTTTTGGTATCGACATGAACACGGACCATACGCTTGAAGAAGTGGGTAAACAGTTCGATGTTACTCGTGAACGTATCCGTCAGATTGAAGCAAAAGCTTTACGTAAACTTCGTCACCCTAGCCGCTCAGAAACCCTGCGCAGCTTCCTAGATGAGTAATTCGTCGTCAATATAAGAAAAGGTGAGTGAAAGCTCACCTTTTTTGTATCTGATTGGTTTAAGTGGATAAAAACTGAGCGCAATTGCCCACTGCAGTGGGTAGACATGCTTGTTTCCTTCCCCTATAATCGTTCACCTAATTCGGCCCCTTAGCTCAGTGGTTAGAGCGCACGACTCATAATCGTTCGGTCCCCAGTTCAAATCTGGGAGGGGCCACCAAATTAGAAAAGGCGTAGAAGGTTAATACCTGCTACGCCTTTTTTGCATCTAATGATTATGGGTGTAGTTACGGGTGTAACATTTCATAGTGTGGCTGAAAAACCTGTTCCTTACGCACGCAGAACACCCCCACCTGTTAAGTAAACATTTTCCAGTTACCAACATCCGCCGCTTCACCGATTGATTGAGCGATATCATCAAGGTCTTGAGTCTCTTTTAATCGTCGTAGCACACGCCAGATAGTAACCGAGCAAACGTCAATTACTCTTTAAGTAGATGGCACCCATTTTAGAGAGTAAATATTTTTGTTTTGGGCTGTTGGGTGAATCAGGGTATAACATCTCAACATACCCATTATCTAACGCTGGTTTAAGGTATTTCTTTCTAAATGTTGGTCTATGCTTTAAACCAACAGCTTGCATCATCTCAACAAACGTCGCATGCCCAAGCTCATTTAAAACACTCAAGAGTTCAATAGACACATCGACGAACGCCTCTTGAGGAGCATAAGCATTGATATTTTCAGGGCTATCAATCTCTAACAATGCCGTCAACAACGCTTTTAGCATAAAGCTTATAAATGGTGACGCCTCACTAATGCGATCAGATTCAGACAATGCTTGATAGTAGTCGTCTTGCTTATCTCTAATCACGGTTTCAACGGGTACATAAGCAAATAGTGGTTGCCACTTACTAAGCACTAGCGTTTGCCATAACCTTCCCATCCTTCCATTGCCATCAGCAAAGGGGTGAATGAATTCAAATTCATAATGAAAGATACAACTAGCAATCAAAGGATGAACATCGGTACGATTTAACCAATCCAAGAGTTCCGCAATAAGAACAGGAACTCTATCAGCAGGTGGTGGCATATGTATTAGTGCATCACCTCGATAGATACCAACACCACCACGACGAAAACAACCTGCTTGTTCATCTAAACCAAACATAAGCTGACCATGCCCACTTAATAAATCATTCACTGAGGTAGCAGACCAAGCAGCCAGTTTTTCATAAGCAGAAAACGCATTGTTTACTTCCTGTATTTCTCTGGGTAGGCCTAGAACTCGCTTGCCTTCAATAACAGCCGTCACTTGCTCTAGTGATAACGTATTATTTTCTATCGCCAGTGTAGCCTGAATGGTTTTAATCCTGTTGTCTCTTCTCAGTTGAGGCGAAAGAAAATCTGGATTGGTGACTTCTAAACGACCAAGTAAACCGCTAATTTCAGCAACCATGTTTAGGATGTCATTACTAATGCTAAAAGGGGGTGTATAGGCCATTTCTATTCTCTTTTTTATTATGTTTGCCACTATAGCTTAACTTGATCGCTTACTTGATCGCTAGCTTGATCGGTAGTTAATCGCTTACTTAGTCGTGATTTCAGGTTAAAAATGGTTAACTAAGCAATAAACCAAATGAAGAACGCTGATGAAAAAATCACGCTATACAGAATCGTAGATCGTTAAGATCTTGAAGGAAATTGAAGCTGGCCGAAAAGCATCTGATGTCTGTCGGGAATACGGTATTTAAGATGCTACATATTATAACTGTTACTCCAAATACGGCGGTATGAATAGCTCGGATATGAAGCGATTGAAAGAGCTTAAAGAAGAGAACCGATGATTAAAACAAATGTACGAACATTTGAGTTTTGATCACTCCATTATTAAAGACGTTATCGAAAAAAAAGCGGTAAAGTCATTGGTTCGCTGTGTCGTAAACAACATATAAAAGGCCTGAGAGCGTTTGTGCTTCTCAGGCCTTTTATCTGTTGTACCCTCATTTTGCTTTGCTACAGATACTGTACACCAGATACAACGACGGGAGCGATTAGCTCCCGTCAATTCCAGCTCAGCAAACAAAGGTAATGTCATTATTTTTATAGCGTTTTAACGCAGATCCAAAGTAACAACAATCTTCCTTAATTAATATTACAGTTGGACGTTTTGTGAGCAGTGATTGATTTAGTTACAAAAAAAGGGGCAAGATCGCATCGAGAAGGTGTGCGACTGGTTCGTTCTCGATAAAGCTAGAGAGAAACTCTTGTAACCTCCCCTATGTCATCAACAATAATCGCCCTAAAGCGACTGCCTATTTATCATCATTCACTATTCACTACTCACTACTAAGCATTCACAAAATCAATGCATCTTCACCTGTCATTAACTTTCATTAAGAATCTATGAGTTGTGAAATTTCAAGATAAAATGAATCCCAAAGTAAAAAATACCGACCGAAATCACATTAAAGGTCACAGAAAGATCATAAATAGCAATAATGGTGACTTTTATCACAATTTATTTTTAATTAAAAAATCAAAAATAGAGACATTTATCACGCATGATTTTATTGACTTATTGTTTTTTCTTATTTTGTAAGTTAATTACATGCTAACAACTTGATGCCAGTCACCTAAAATTAACAAAATCATTACGATGATGAGAGAATAGTCACAAAAAACCCGTTGTCAGTTCTAAAATTAATTTATGTGGTAGATTGATTGAGTACTAAGCAACCAACGGTTTTAGCGGACCGTTACCACACAAAATTAAATAGAACATCAAACGGGGAATTCTAATGATATCACCAGATGCTAAGATCAAGATACAAAATTTTGGTCGCTTCCTATCTAACATGGTAATGCCAAATATTGGCGCCTTCATCGCTTGGGGATTTATTACCGCACTCTTTATTCCAACTGGCTGGCTTCCAAACGAAACTCTTGCGGCCATGGTTGGCCCAATGATCACCTACCTATTACCTTTATTGATCGGTTATACCGGCGGTAAATTAGTCGGCGGAGAACGCGGCGCGGTAGTCGGTGCAATTACAACAATGGGCGTGATTGTCGGGACTGACATCCCAATGTTTATGGGGGCAATGATGGTTGGCCCAATGGGCGGCTGGGCAATAAAAGTCTTTGACCAAAAAGTTGAAGGGAAAGTGAAAAGCGGTTTTGAGATGTTGGTCAACAATTTCTCTGCCGGCATTATCGGAATGGTATGTGCCATCATCGCTTTCTTTTTTATCGGGCCATTTGTAAAAATATTATCTGCTGGTCTTGCTGGCGGAGTACACTTTTTAGTGGAAGCACACCTTCTGCCTCTCACCTCTATTTTTGTTGAACCAGCTAAAATCCTTTTCCTAAATAACGCCATTAACCACGGTATATTTTCTCCTCTGGGTATTCAGCAAGCCTCTGAAGCAGGCCAATCGATTTTCTTCCTTATCGAAGCAAATCCAGGCCCTGGTTTAGGTATCTTGCTTGCGTACATGGTGTTTGGTAAAGGCACAGCAAAACAAACCGCTGGTGGCGCATCGATTATTCATTTCTTCGGTGGTATCCACGAGATTTATTTCCCATACATCTTGATGAACCCTAGATTAATTCTTGCAGCCATTGCTGGTGGTATGACAGGCGTATTTGTTCTGACGGTCTTTGATGCGGGAATTGTTTCTCCTGCTTCACCAGGATCAATCTTTGCTGTGTTACTGATGACTCAGAAAGCTTCAATCGTCGGCGTCCTAGCCTCTATCATTTCATCCGCTGCGGTTTCATTTGCCGTTGCCTCGGTATTAATGAAAACACAAACCACAACCGATGAAGATGGAGACGAATCAGCGCTAAATAAAGCGACATCTCAAATGAAAAATATGAAGTCAGCTTCTAAAGGCGCAACGGTTGCTCACCAAAATAAAGGCAACATCGATTTAGCCAATGTGCAAAGCATTGTTGTCGCTTGTGATGCAGGAATGGGGTCTAGTGCTATGGGTGCTGGTCTATTGCGAAAAAAAATTCAAGAAGCGGGTTTAGCCATTAATGTCACTAATCTTGCGATTAACAGCCTTACAGAAGGTGCCGATATTGTGATTACTCATAAAGACCTGACTGATCGTGCTCGCATGCATGCTGAAAATGCACACCACATTTCATTAACGAATTTCCTAGACAGTGGAATGTACAACCAGCTCGTAGCAAAACTATTGTCTGCGCAAAAGAATACCGCGGCCAACGAAGACAACATTGGCAAGATGTCAGTATTAGCGGCGAACGACGACAGCTTTGAGCAAACTCAACCTTCTGTCTTCCAAATTCAAAGCAAGAATATTCACCTCGGGTTAAAAGCGGATAATAAAAACGATGCGATTCGCTTTGCCGGTAACAAACTCGTTGAGCTTGGTTATGTAGAGCCAGAGTATGTCGATGCCATGTTTGAGCGTGAAAAATTGGTCCCAACTTACCTTGGTGAATCTATTGCTGTTCCTCATGGAACCGTAGAAGCAAAAGATCGTGTAAAGAAAACGGGCATAGTGATTTGCCAATATCCATCGGGTATTCAATTCACCGACGATAAAGACGATGTGGCGAAACTGGTTATCGGTATTGCTGCTAAAAATGACGAACATATTCAAGTTATTACCTCAATAACGAATGCGCTCGATGAGCCAGATGCCATCGAAAAGCTGACTAAGACACAGGATGTGAATGAGATTCTAAACATCCTATCTGGTCATCAAGCCGCATAAAGTTTTGCTCCTGAGCAAAAGAGGTCAACTGCGCCCCCTATTCGGTTGACCTCACCCAGAAGCAGAATCGTTATCCATTTATATATTTTGAGTAGGTAAGATTATGAAAAATGCAGTTCATTTTGGTGCTGGTAATATTGGCCGTGGCTTCATTGGTAAGTTACTCGCAGACGCTGACGTTGCCGTCACCTTTGCCGACGTAGATGAACCACTAGTGGATCAGCTCAGTCACAAACAGGAATATAAAGTCAAGGTTGTTGGTTCGAAGTGTCAAACGGACACGGTCACCCATGTCACTGCTGTTAATTCGGCGAGCGAAGATGTCATTGACCAAATCGTAAAAACCGATTTAGTGACAACAGCCGTCGGTCCAAACGTTCTCGACATCATCGCTAAGACTATTGCAAAGGGAATCGAGAAACGTTTCATCTCAGGGAATCAAAAGCCCCTTAATATCATTGCTTGTGAAAATATGGTTCGTGGGACGACGCATTTAAAAGGCGAAGTTTACAAATACTTAGATGAATCATTGCACCATCAAGCAGAGATTCTTATTGGGTTTGTTGATTCAGCCGTTGATCGTATCGTTCCTCCTACCTCGGCAGCCAATGACGATCCTCTCGAGGTGACGGTTGAAAGCTTCAGTGAATGGATTGTTGACGAGCAACAATTTAAAGGTGAAATACCTGATATTGATGGTATGGAAAAGACCTCAAACCTAATGGCGTTCGTTGAACGTAAACTGTTTACTCTTAACACAGGTCACTGTGTTACTGCCTACCTAGGGTGCCTCAAAGGACACCCTACGATTCGTGATGCCATTGAAGATAAAGAGATTCGAGACGAAGTGAAACAAGCGATGCTCGAAAGCGGTGAAGTACTGATTCAACGTTATGGCTTTGATCGTGATATCCACAATGCGTACATTAACAAGATTCTAGATCGCTTTGCCAACCCATACCTTATTGATGAAGTGGATCGTGTAGGACGTCAACCGATTCGAAAATTGGGTGCTAATGATCGATTAATCAAACCGCTATTAGGTACAATCGAGTATCACCTTGAAAATAAAACGCTTTTAAAAGGCATTGCTGCCGCTTTAAAATACACAAACGCTACCGATCCACAGGCCGTCGAGTTACAGCAGTCGATACAGACACAAGGTATTAAAAAAACCTTAGCGCAATATACGGGCTTAGCTGAATCAAGCGAAGAAGTGAAAAACATTGAGCTAATTTTCAATCAACTATAGACAAATAGGGGCTTAACGCCCCTTTTATCGTAATTTTAAAAGAAGTGTATGCCCATTAATATCAACGAAACTGAGATCATCGAACAGCTAAATAACGCACCTTCTGTGCGGGGTTTTTTTATTGCGACCGTCGACGTTTTCAGCGATTCCATCGATGCTTTAGTTCAGCGAATATTTCGTAAAGATAATTTTGCCGTGCAGTCGGTCGTCGGGCCACTGTTGCAAGACACTGGCCCGTTGGGCGATCTTTCTGTTCGTTTAAAATTGCTGTTTGGCTTGGGGGTCCTTCCCGATGAGGTATATCACGACATCGAGGATATTATTAAGCTCAAAAATAAACTGAATAACGATGCGGCTGATTATCAATTCACTGATCCTAATATTCTTCTACCAATAAAAGAACTCAACCTAGTCAAAAAAATGGGCATGGTTCAACTTGAAGTCACTGAGCCTGATGACGATGTTAATATTGAGTTCTATCACCTTCAATTACAGCGCCAACAGCAAATTATTAAATCAAGCCTATCACTGGCTATTGTCGATATCTGCAATGAACTCGGCAAGGACAGTCCATTCTAGCCTTTTCTCCTTTTGATTCACCAGTCATTGCTAGCCAAACAGACTTGGTAAAAACACGGCGCACTTTGCCATTAATGGTTCTCCTACTACGACCTCAATAAAGAAAATAAAAAGCCAAGGCGATGACCTTGGCTTCAAATGTAACTAATTGTCGTTTAGCTCTCTGGCCATTTATTCCACTGTAACAGCTTTAGCTAGATTTCTAGGTTGATCGACATCCGTACCTTTGATCAGCGCGACATGGTATGACAGTAACTGCATTGGAACCGTATAAAAAATAGGGGCTGTAATATCACTCACATGAGGCATTTTGATGATTTTCATGTTCTCATCACTTTCAAAGCCCGCCATTTCATCAGCAAAAACATACAACAAACCGCCACGAGCCCTTACCTCTTCGACATTCGATTTTAACTTTTCCAGTAAATCATTATTTGGTGCGACAACAACTACGGGCATATCGGCATCAATCAACGCAAGAGGCCCATGTTTAAGTTCACCAGCGGCATAGGCTTCAGCATGGATGTATGATATTTCTTTCAGCTTCAATGAGGCTTCCATAGCAATAGGATAGAACTCACCGCGCCCCAAGAATAATGTGTGTTGTTTATCAGCAAAATCCGGAGCCAACGCTTCAATTTCTTTATCGAATGATAAAGCGTGTTCAATTTGAGCCGGTAACGCGTGTAAAGCCTCGACGATTTCCGTTTCCTTTTCACGATTGATCACGCCTTTTTGCTTCCCAAGAGCAGTCACCATCATCAATAAAGCAGCCAGTTGTGTAGTGAAGGCTTTTGTTGATGCGACACCTATCTCGGTACCTGCACGCGTCATAAACGCAAAATCAGATTCACGCACTAAAGACGACCCCGCGACATTACATACGGTCATCGCTGCCATGTAGCCTTTTTCTTTCGCCAGACGAAGAGCTGCAAGCGTGTCTGCTGTTTCACCTGATTGAGAAAGCGTAACCAGCAGACTGTTTGGGCGTGTCACAAATTTTCTGTAACGGAATTCAGACGCAATTTCTACATCACAGCTGACCCCAGCTAAGGATTCAAACCAGTAGCGAGCCGCCATTCCTGAATTGTATGAGGTACCACACGCGATAATTTGAACGTGTTCGACCTGATTCAGTATCTCTTCGGCATTAACGCCAATGGCATTCGTCACCACGGAATCAGCGGAAATACGCCCTTCCATCGTGTTGATTAATGCCGTTGGTTGCTCGAATATTTCTTTCTGCATGAAGTGACGGTATTTGCCTTTGTCACCAGCATCATGCTCAGCATTTGATTCCACCACTTCGCGATTAACACGCTCACCAGCGACATCAAAGACATTAACTTCACGACGTGTAACCTCGGCAACGTCCCCTTCTTCGAGATACATGAAGCGGCGAGTTACGTTAAGCAGTGCCAATTGATCAGAAGCCAAAAAGTTTTCACCGACACCGAAACCAATAACGATAGGACTGCCTGAACGCGCCACAACAATACGGCTAGGATCCTTGCGATCAACGACAACGGTGCCGTAAGCACCATCTAATTGTTTG
Organism: Vibrio sp. YMD68; assembly: GCF_029958905.1. NCBI lineage: Bacteria > Pseudomonadati > Pseudomonadota > Gammaproteobacteria > Vibrionales > Vibrionaceae > Vibrio > Vibrio sp. YMD68. The sequence continues at coordinate 2,830,583 of NZ_CP124614.1, forward strand.
GCTGTCTTTTGCAACGCTTCAACCAGAGAGTGTGAAGTGCGACGTTCCCATTCAACAAGATGAGCAATAACCTCTGTATCGGTTTGAGAGGTAAACTCATAGCCACGCTCTTTTAGCAGAGTGCGCAGTGCTTCATGATTTTCGATAATACCGTTGTGTACAACTGCAATATCACCTGACATATGAGGGTGAGCGTTCGCTTCCGAAGGTTCACCGTGTGTCGCCCAGCGAGTATGCGCAATACCAGTACCGCCAATCACATGTTGCTCGTCTACTGCGTCTGCTAGCTCTTGTACTTTACCTAGGCGGCGTACACGAGTCAGGTTAGATTCGCTATCAACCACAGCAACACCCGCCGAGTCATACCCACGATACTCAAGGCGACGAAGGCCCTCTACTAAAATCTCGGCCACATCACGCTGCGCAACGGCACCTACAATTCCACACATAGTATTACTCCATTATATTTTTATTGTGTTCATCCCCAAGGCGGCAAGCGAAAGCCATAAAATAGGGACTTTGTCTTTTCTAACATTCTTTTTAAGCGAGATTTTTACGCGAGAATGACTCGCACATTATTGGATTCAATCTCAGCACAATGTTCAGGTGAAAGATCGCTATCGGTCACCAATACATCGATGCTTTCCCAGCCCAATTCTAAATTAGGGATTTTTCGGCCCAGTTTTTCAGATTCAACCATCACCACGACTTCCCGCGACACCTCAGCCATGACCTTGCTTAAACCAACTAACTCATTAAATGTAGTCGTTCCTCGGCTAAGATCGATCCCATCGGCGCCAATAAATAGCTGGTCAAAATCGTAAGAGCGCAAAACAGATTCTGCAACTTGCCCTTGAAAGGACTCAGAGTGAGTATCCCAAGTGCCACCAGTCATTAATAAGGTTGGCTCGCTTTCAAGATCATTCAGCGCATTCGCGACATTTAAAGAGTTGGTCATCACCACTAATCCGTTTTTATGATTCAGCTGCTGTATAAGCGCAGCAGTGGTGCTGCCACTGTCAATCACAATGCGATTATGATCTCGAATGAGATTCGCAGCGGCGGTTGCCAGTTTGATCTTTCGAGGCGAAACTTTAGGGCCAAGCTCTTCATTGACGACTTCTTTAGGTAGTGCAATTGCACCACCATAGCGTCTTAATAGCTGGCCATTTTTCTCAAGCTCAGCCAGATCCTTTCTAATCGTGACTTCAGATGTTGTAAACTTACAGGATAATTCCTCTACGCTGACTTCTCCTAACTCGATAATTAGGTTTGAAATAGCGTGCCTTCTGAGCTGTGTGTTTCGTTTCGACATCAAAAAATCCACTTTAAGTTTCAAACTGAAAGTAATTATAGTCAAAGCGAAAGATAATCGTCCATTTATTTCGAACTAAAAAATAAATATTTCATACCAAAACCTTGTCCTAAGACAACTCTATACCGTGATATTGAAATGATTCGGTGGTAGAATTGCGCCCGAAAAGAAAATAAATTACAGAATTAGTCGTTATTTGTTTGCAAACTTACCCAATCAAGTAGGGTGAGTCCCATAAAAACCCAATATTTGCGCTTTTGCTTGGTCATAAAATGACTAAATCAAGTGAAAGACTTACAAGAATGATGTAGTTATTTAAAAACCAATGAGTTTTGGCTAATAAGAAATGCTAAACGCAGGTTCTACATTAACAATGACAAACCAATTTCAAATTTAAACATTACTTACCGGAGAGTATCTTCCATGAAAAAGACCAAAATCGTATGTACGATCGGCCCAAAAACTGAATCTGTTGAGAAACTAACTGAGCTAGTAAATGCAGGCATGAACGTAATGCGCCTGAACTTCTCACACGGTGACTTTGCAGAGCACGGCACTCGTATTGCGAACTTCCGCACTGTAATGGAAGCAAAAGGCGAGCAACTTGCTATCCTTCTTGACACTAAAGGTCCTGAAATCCGCACGATCAAACTAGACGGCGGCAATGATGTTGACCTAGTGGCTGGTCAAGAGTTCACTTTCACAACTGATGCTTCAGTTGTAGGTAATAAAGATATCGTTGCTGTTACTTACCTAGGTTTTGCTAAAGACCTAACGGCTGGTAACACTATTCTAGTCGATGACGGCCTAATCGAAATGGAAGTTATCTCAACGTCTGAAACAGAAGTTAAGTGTAAAGTTCTTAACAACGGCGCTCTAGGCGAAAACAAAGGTGTTAACCTTCCTGGCGTTTCTGTTCAACTTCCAGCTCTTTCTGAAAAAGACAAAGCTGACCTTAAATTTGGTTGTGAGCAAGGCGTTGATTTCGTTGCTGCTTCTTTCATCCGTAAAGAAGAAGATGTTAAAGAAATCCGTGCTCTTCTAAACGCTAATGGCGGCGAAAGCATCCACATCATCTCAAAAATTGAGAACCAAGAAGGTGTTGATAACTTCGATTCAATTCTTGAAGCGTCTGACGGCATCATGGTTGCTCGTGGCGATCTAGGTGTTGAAATCCCAGCTGAAGAAGTAATTTTCGCTCAAAAAATGATGATCGAGAAGTGTAACCGTGCACGTAAGATGGTTATCACTGCAACTCAAATGCTTGATTCAATGATCAGCAACCCACGTCCAACTCGTGCTGAAGCGGGTGACGTTGCGAACGCTATCATGGATGGTACTGATGCAGTCATGCTTTCTGGCGAAACAGCTAAAGGTAAGTACCCTGTTGAAGCGGTCACTATCATGGCTCAAATCGCTAACCGTACTGACAGCGCTCTTAAAGCTGAACTAGGTTCTCGTTTAGACAGCCCACGTCTACGCATCACTGAAGCGGTATGTAAAGGCGCAGTAGACACAGCTGAGAAACTAGCGGCTCCTCTAATCGTTGTTGCTACTGAAGGCGGCAAGTCTGCACGTTCAGTACGTAAGTACTTCCCAACGGCAAACATTCTTGCTCTTACTACAAACAAGAAAACTGCAGCACAGCTAGTACTAACTAAAGGTGTTAAGCCAGTGCTTGTTGATTCAATCGAAAGCACAGATGCTTTCTACATCAACGGTAAGACAATTGCTCTTGAGTCTGGTCTTGGTAAGAAAGGCGACATCGTACTAATGGTTTCTGGTGCACTTGTTGCTTCAGGTACAACTAACACAGCTTCTGTTCACGTTCTTTAAGAACTGACTAGATTCTGATGTTAAAAAAGAGAGCTTCGGCTCTCTTTTTTGTTTCTATCGTTCTTAGATTTAAAGTCTTAATTCACCTATTTAAGGTAGGTGCTTACAGATCAACTCACTCATTCTCAAGCTTGTAAATCACATCGACTCTATCTCGAATCACGAGAGTTGAGTCTTGATAACTGCTACTTTCAGCCTCTGCGTCCATTGACATGGAGCGCATCAGAACAGGCTGAGTACTTGGCATGTTGTAGTCTATGCGCCATACGCCACCGATCTTTTGTTCAAAACCTTGCGCTAAGGACTTTGCTTTGGCATTGGCGTCTTTGATTGCAGCAAGTCGCGCTTGTTGTTGGTATTGACTTTCATCACGAACTTTTAGACGAATCGCATCAACCTGATTGATCCCTTCACTTAAAGCAATATCCAGATATTGATTAAGCTTGGTCAAATCATCCACTTTTACCGTCACAGTACGAGATGCACGATACCCCACCAGCTCTGGTTTGCCTTTTTTAGGGTAATGATATTGAGGGGTCAGATACAAATTGGAGCTATTAATGCTTTCGCTTGTCACGCTATGTTGGCTAAGCTGAACAATAAAGTCATCGACCACTGTATCCACAGATTGTTTGGCTTGTTCTGCGGTCATGGTCGTCTCAACCACTCTCACCGTAAACTCCGCTATATCTGGGGTTGCCTGAACTTCACCGTAACCCGTCGTCACAAGGTGAGGAAAGTTCGGCGCAGTGGCGAATGTATTGAAGCTCATCAAACCACTGGTTACTAAGGTCAAAATAGGTAACATCTTCATTTTTAATACCTTATAGTTTTATCACTTATATAATAGGCCATCCCTTACCATTGGCTACCATTTCACCAATAACCTGACATAACTTTTACCTAGACTTATCTTATTGCCATTGAGATTCACTCAGCCCTGTATTTCATCATATTAACGTCTGGAAGCTTATAGCGAGCAACAATAAAAAAGCGAGTCTCATACAACCCATATATCTCACATACTGGGCTGGATGAACTCGCTTTTTCTGTGGCAGACCGTTGCTATTCTGCCTAACCTAAAAATGTCTTTTTACTAATCGACTTTATTAAGGTGTACGTCCATTTGTGGGAATGGAATTTCGATATCATTTTCATCCAAAGCAATTTTTATCGCTTGAAGCGTATCGAAGTAAACATCCCAATAATCGGCGGTTTTACACCAAGGTCGCACGACGAAATTCACCGATGAATCAGCAAGAGCGCTGACACCAATTTGAATACCTTTCTCTTTAATTAAACGAGGGTCAGCTTCAAGTGTTTCGCGAATAACTTGTTCTGTTTTCTTTAGATCGGCACTGTATGACACACCAATAACGTGATCGACACGGCGAGTATCATGACGCGAATAGTTAGTGATTGGGCTGCCAATTACGCTACCATTCGGCACAACAACCATTTTATTGTCTGGTGTTGTTAGAACCGTTTGGAAAATCTGAATTGATTCAACTGAACCAGCTACACCGCCAATCTCCACGTAGTCGCCAGACTTAAACGGACGGAATGCTACGATCAATACACCTGCGGCAAAGTTTGAAAGCGAACCTTGTAATGCAAGACCAACGGCTAAACCAGCGGCACCAATAACAGCAACAACAGAAGCGGTTTGAACACCCAACCTGCCCAATGCAGCAATAAGAACAATCACAAACAACAGGTAACGAACTAGACCATGAACAAATTCAATAACAGCCTTGTCCATATCCTTTTTCTTTAAAACCTTAGCAACACTATTCGCCACTGCTTTAACGATCATATTACCGATGAACAGAATAAGTACTGCGGAAATAATGTTCACACCATATTGAACAAATAAATCGGAATTATTCGTTAACCACGTTTCAGCGTGTGTTAACCCATCAACCAAAGGAGTTTCAATCTCCAGTGAGCCATCTGCCATATCTTAGTCCTCTTAAAATACATCTAAACCAAACACATTTAACACCCGCAGCCTTAGAAACAAATCGTTACAAATGCCGTCGAATTTTTGGCACGATATCTTATTTATGGCGCATTGCAAAGTAAGAGTTTGGTTAACTTACGTTACTAGACCACTTTTGATAACAACCTGTTACAGGTTACGCATAAATGTAATGTTTCGCTAGGTTTAATAACGTCTTAGAAATGAATTTTAGGCATAAAAAAACCCGCCATAGGCGGGTTTTTGAAACGGTTATCGAAGACTAAATTATAGTACGTCGATAGCGTTAAGGTCAGCAAACGCTTTTTCTAGGCGAGTAACCATTGAAGCTTGACCTGCACGTAGCCATACGCGTGGATCGTAGTACTTCTTGTTTGGCGCAGCTTCGCCAGTTGGGTTACCGATTTGGCCTTGTAGGAAATCGAAGTTTTCAGCAGAGTAAGTACGGATACCGTCCCAAGTTGCCCACTGAGTATCAGTATCGATGTTCATTTTGATAACACCGTAGCCGATAGACTCTTGGATTTCTTCTTCAGAAGAACCAGAACCACCGTGGAATACGAAGTTTAGAGCGTTAGGTGCAATGCCGAACTTCTCTGCACAGTAAGCTTGAGAATCACGTAGGATAGTAGGAGTAAGTACTACGTTACCCGCTTGGTAAACACCGTGTACGTTGCCGAAAGAAGCAGCGATAGTGAAACGTGGGCTAACCGCGTTTAAGATTTCGTAAGCGTATGCAACATCTTCAGGAGAAGTGTATAGCTCAGATGCGTCCATATCAGTGTTATCAACACCGTCTTCTTCGCCACCAGTACAACCTAGTTCAATCTCAAGCGTCATGTCCATTTTAGCCATACGCGCTAGGTATTTAGCACAAGTTTCGATGTTCTCTTCTAGAGACTCTTCAGAAAGGTCAATCATGTGAGAAGAGAATAGAGGCTTACCCGTTTGTGCGAAGAACTCTTCACCAGCGTCTAGTAGACCGTCGATCCATGGAAGAAGTTTCTTAGCCGCGTGGTCAGTGTGAAGAATCACAGGAACGCCGTAAGAAGCAGCAACAGCGTGTACGTATTTTGCACCCGCTACAGCACCAAGGATTTGTGCACCTTGACCTTCAAGTTTTACGCCTTTACCAGCGAAGAAACCAGCACCGCCGTTAGAGAACTGAACAACAACAGGAGCTTTAACTTTAGCAGCTGCTTCTAGAACACCGTTGATTGAATCAGTATTGACTACGTTTACTGCAGGAAGAGCAAATTTGTTTTCTTTTGCTATTTCAAATACTTTCTGTACGTCATCGCCAGAAATTACACCAGGTTTTACAAAATCGAAGATCTTAGACATGGAAAAAGTCCTATTTATTCTATCGTTTTAAGATTAAAAAACTAAAGTTTAAAAACTTGCAAACGTTTGCTCACAACGCGCGCATTGTATCAAACAAACATAAAAAAAGCGGAAATTTTTATTCCCGCTTTCATCAATTACTTCTTAGCACGCTCTTCAAGCATTGCTACAGCTGGAAGTACTTTACCTTCAACAAACTCAAGGAAAGCGCCACCGCCAGTAGAAATGTAAGAAACGTCAGCTTTAATACCGAACTTGTCGATAGCAGCTAGGGTGTCGCCACCGCCCGCTACAGAGAAACCTGCAGAGTCAGCGATTGCTTTAGAAATACCCGCAGTACCCGCTTCAAAGTTTTTGAATTCGAATACGCCTACAGGGCCATTCCAAAGAATCGTTTTAGCATTGCCGATGATTTCAGCTAGAGCCGCTGTTGAATCTGGGCCAAGATCGAAGATCATGTCGTCGTCTTGAACTTCAGAAACGTGCTTGATTTCAGCTTCAGCATTTTCATCAAATGCTTTTGCACATGCAACGTCAGTCGCTACTGGAATCGCACACTCTTTCATGAGCTTTTGCGCCGTTTCAACTAGGTCTGCTTCGTAAAGAGACTTACCTACGTTGTGGCCTTCAGCTGCGATGAAGGTATTCGCAATACCACCGCCTACAACCAGTTGGTCAGCGATTTTAGAAAGAGATTCAAGAACCGTTAGCTTAGTCGATACTTTAGAACCACCAACAATAGCCACTAATGGACGAGCTGGGTTGTCCATTGCTCTACCAAGTGCTTCAAGTTCAGCCGCAAGAAGAGGGCCCGCACACGCAACAGGCGCGTAAGTACCAACACCGTGAGTAGAAGCTTGTGCACGGTGAGCCGTACCGAATGCATCCATTACAAAGATGTCACACAGTGCCGCGTACTGCTTAGAAAGTGCTTCTTCGTTCTTCTTTTCGCCTTTGTTAAAACGAACGTTTTCAAGAACAACAAGTTCACCCGCGTTTAGCTCTAGGCCATCTAGGTAATCTTTAGCGAGTTTAACGTCGCAATCTAGTGCGTCGTTTAGGTAGTTAACAACAGGAGCTAGAGAGAACTCTTCGTTGTATTCGCCTTCAGTAGGACGACCAAGGTGAGAAGTAACCATAACTTTTGCGCCAGCTTCTAGGCAAAGTTTGATAGTTGGTAGCGACGCAAGGATACGTGCATCTGAAGTTACTTTACCGTCTTTTACTGGCACGTTAAGGTCAGCACGGATGAAAATGCGTTTACCTGCAAGTTCCAGGTCAGTCATCTTGATTACAGACATGTTTGTCCTCTCAAATAATTTAATAAATAAAGTTTTTGGAAACCCGGCAACCCTGCCGAGCCTAATAATTCTTCAAACTGGTACTTATATGGAGATACATCGATTTATTTCAACCTTAGAAATAAATATTTCTCCACGGCATCCTTTCCATTCTATTTGAACTGGGATGCTTGCATTGCGAGCGCGGTATCCAGCATACGATTCGCAAAGCCCCATTCGTTATCACACCATACGAGCATCTTAACAAGGTGCCCATTGCTTACTCGTGTTTGTGAACCATCGACTATCGCGCTATGAGGATCGTGATTAAAGTCGATAGAAACAAGCGGCGCTTCAGTATAGTCAACAATGCCATCTAATGTACACTGAGATGCGGCCAAAATGGTTTGATTTACGTCATTAACTTTCACATTTGTATTAATTGTGACACTTAAATCCATGGCAGTGACGTTTACTGTGGGAACTCTGACAGAAATGGCTTCAAATTTGTTGGAAAATTTCGGAAAAATCCGTTCAATCCCCTTATGAAGCTTAGTGTCGACCGGAATAATAGATTGGCTGGCTGAGCGGGTTCGGCGCAGATCACTGTGATAAGCATCGATCACTTGCTGATCATTCATCGAAGAGTGAATCGTGGTAATCGTTCCAGATTCAATACCAAAGTGCTCATCAAGCACCTTAATGATTGGAACAATACAATTTGTTGTACAAGAGCCGTTAGACACGATTCTATCATTCTTCGTTAAGGTGTCATGGTTAACGCCATAGATGATGGTGTTATCAAGATCATTATCACCGGGATGGGAGAATAGAACTTTCTTTGCTCCAGCGGCAATATGCGCTTCCCCATCAGCGCGACAACCATAAACCCCGGTACAATCGAGAACAAGATCAACGTCGAGATCTCGCCAAGGCAGCAGGTCGATTTCTGCTAAGTGTAGAATACGAATTGAATCCGTTCTGTCTTTATCATGATGGATGTAAAGGTGCTCTTGATCATTACTGACTTTTTTGCCGAATCGACCATGGCTGGTATCGTATTGAAGCAAATGAGCCATCGCATCTGGCTGAGCTAGCTCATTGACAGCAACGATCTTAATTTGATGGTCTTTACCACTTTCATACAGTGCACGTAGAATGTTACGACCGATACGGCCAAATCCATTGATCGCTACTTTTAACATAATCCCATTGCCTTACTTCACTCGAATCGTCTTCATAAAGTTTGTGCTACAGATACTAACTGATAGTGGTGAAAAGCGCATCAATATCGTGACTTGCCTCGACTAATGCTAACACTCTGTTTGAGCAACCACGCCAACATATAGCATATTGATGATTGTGATGCTGACGTATTGGTGGTGTGTATTTTTGGCTGTTTCTTGCCTATTTTTTCAACCAAAAGGACCGCACTATGTCATACCCAGCTACTCACTTTTGTAAACAATGCAATCAAGACACCAAGCACGGTGAAGTCCTAGTACGCAAGCCTAGCAGCTACGATACACAGACAACCATGCGCGGTAGAATCTTACTGTTCTTGAGAGAGTTTATTAACGGCGGGCATTACTACAACATGGATCGTTATGTGACATGTAAAACGTGTGGTCATCGAGAGCTCGACAATAAAGGTAATGAATTCGAATAATGAACGCATTAAAAAACCGAGCAGTAGCTCGGTTTTTATTTTTCATCGGACTAAAGCGTGTTATTTTTCGTCTTCTTCGTCTTCTTCGCCTTCATCTTCTTCAACTAGCGCATCTTCACCTTCATAGTAAGTGCCCCAACCGTCATAAATAATGTCGTACTTCTCAGCAAGGTTAACTAGTTTTTCTACTTGTGCATCGATAGCTTCAGCGTCTAAAACTGACTCCATGGTTGCATCACAGCAAAGAAGCTTTTTGCCATCTTCATCTTCAGTCTCTTCTGCTTCTAGAACTTCAAAGCCCATCTTAAAGGCTTCTACTGCTGCTTTTTCTAACGTAGCAAAATCTTCTGCAAATAAATGATGTTCAATCTCGTACAGCGAATCGGGTTCACTACCATCTTCCAACAAGGCTTGAATGATATCGCGAGTCTCTTCCTTTTGAATCTCAATTAAGTCTTCTACTGATAGATAGTCATCTGCGTGAGACATAGTGTGTGCTCCGGATCGTGTTCATAAAATTGAAAATAATTGCAGCGAAATATCGCATGGTTCGAGAAAAATTGCCACCAACAAAGCGATCCTTGTCAGATCTTTATCTTAGAACGGTAGAATAAGCTGCGCCGTCATTGTTTGGTTTACATTTTTTCAACATTCATCACCCTATTGTAAAATTCAGAGTTTTATCTTACGAGTGTCATTCTCTATTTTGCGTCAAAAGTGCGTGAATATGGTCAAACACTGAATATCACTACTTTTCCAAATTTGAATAAAGATTTACGCATCTGCTCAGTTTGCCTCTAAGGTGAATATCTATTCGAGATTCGTTTGATATTTGTCTTCTATGCTAAATAAAGAAAACGCATAGGCACGCAATAGGCATTAATCTATCACTGACACTTACCGTGAAGTCTATATCTATAGAAAAGCCAAATGACAGGAAATAATTCTTAAAAAAAAATTAATTTAGTAGTTCCCATCAGCACTGCCACTTGCATCTTTACCGTAAGCTTGTCATAAATAACGACTGGAATTTTAGTAAGGATACGAAATGAGCAAGTTGTACGTTGGATCTGAAGTCGGTCAGTTAAGACGAGTATTATTAAACCGACCTGAGCGTGCGCTCACTCACCTCACCCCATCAAACTGCCACGAACTGCTTTTTGACGATGTGCTCGCTGTCGAAGCCGCAGGGGAAGAACACGATGCTTTTGCTAAGACACTGACGAATCAAGGTGTTGAAGTTTTACTGCTGCACGATCTTCTGGTCGATACCCTGGCGATAGAAGAAGCCAAAATCTGGCTGCTCAACACTCAAATTTCTGATTATCGCTATGGGCCTGTCTTTGCGAAAGATTTGCGTCATTATCTAAACGAAATGACCAATGATCACCTAGCAACGGTTCTTTTAGGTGGTCTAGCGTACTCCGAGCTTAAGATTCAATCTTCATCGATGCTGCCTAAAATGCACAGACCGTTGGACTTTGTTATTGAACCTCTTCCCAATCATTTGTTCACCCGAGATACGTCTTGTTGGGTTTATGGCGGTGTGTCTCTCAACCCAATGATGAAAGCGGCACGTCAACGTGAAACGAATCATTTGCGCGCGATCTATCGTTGGCATCCTGTCTTTGCAGGGCAAGATTTTATTCAATACTTTGGCAACGAAGATCTTCATTATGATAATGCCAATATTGAAGGGGGGGATGTCCTTGTTATCGGCAATGGTGCGGTACTGATTGGCATCTCTGAGCGAACCACCCCTCAAGGTGTCGAAAACTTTGCAGCTAACCTGTTTAAACATGGTCAAGCTAAAGAAGTGATCGCCGTTGATCTTCCTAAACATCGTTCGTGCATGCACCTCGATACGGTCATGACACATATGGATATCGACACTTTCTCTGTTTATCCGGAGATCATGCGTAAAGATCTCGATACTTGGCGTCTCACACCAAAAAGTAGTGAGGCCATCGGATCAACCGAGATGAACGTGGAAAAAGTACCCAGCTACACTCACGCCATTGAACATGCATTAGGGTTGGATTATTTAAAGATCATTACCACCGGTGGCGATAGCTACGAAGCGGAGCGGGAACAATGGAACGATGCGAATAACGTTCTAACCGTGAAACCCGGCGTGGTTATTGGTTATGAGCGAAACGTGTATACCAATGAAAAATACGACAAAGCAGGCATTGAGGTATTAACCATTCCAGGAAATGAGCTGGGGCGTGGTCGCGGTGGGGCACGTTGTATGAGTTGCCCAATCGAGCGTGACGGGATTTAGAAAAAGCCGAGAAGAAGCGAAACAGCAGGCAGAAAATAGGGAGAGTTTAAGCTCTCCCTATTTTTATTACTCAGTACCACCAACGGTTAACATATCGAGCTTCAATGTCGGCTGTCCCACACCAACAGGAACACTTTGTCCGGCTTTACCACAAACACCCACACCACGGTCTAAACTAAGATCGTTGCCGACCATAGACACTTGCTGCATCGCTTCAATACCCGACCCAATCAAGGTTGCTCCTTTGACCGGATGCGTGATTTTTCCGTCTTCAATCATATACGCTTCAGACGCAGAGAAAACAAATTTCCCTGATGTGATATCAACCTGACCTCCGCCAAAGTTCGGAGCGTATAAGCCTCTTTTAACCGTCGAGATGATTTCTTCAGGTGAATGCTCGCCAGGTAGCATGTAAGTATTGGTCATGCGAGGCATTGGCAAATGTGCATACGACTCACGGCGACCATTCCCCGTAGGCGCAACGCCCATTAAGCGAGCATTGAGTTTATCTTGCATGTAGCCTTTGAGCTGACCATTTTCTATTAGGGTATTGTACTGGCCGCTCACCCCTTCATCGTCCACATTCAGTGAACCTCGCAAATCTTTTAACGTGCCATCATCGACGATCGTACAGTGCTTAGAAGTGACCATTTCACCGATTTTTCCAGAGAAAACCGATGACTCTTTACGGTTAAAATCACCTTCTAGACCATGGCCTACCGCTTCATGAAGTAATACACCCGGCCAACCCGAACCTAGCACGACAGGCATCGCGCCCGCAGGGGCCGCCACCGCTTCGAGGTTAACGAGTGCCTGGCGAATCGCTTCATCAGCAAATTGATAGGCGACTTTTACACCATCGCTGTCTGACAAGAAGAAATCATAGCCGAAGCGGCCACCACCGCCAGCACTTCCGCGCTCTCGACGATCCCCTCTTTCCGCTAACACGCTAATAGACAAACGAACTAAGGGGCGAATATCGCCAGCATAAGTGCCGTCGGTCGCAGCAACGAGCATATTTTCATGCACACCACTCAAGCTGACGGAGACCTCTTGGATTAGCGGCTCCTTGGTACGAATGTACGCATCAAGCTCTTTCAGCAGTTCCGTTTTTTGCTGTTTTTCCCAGCTTGCGAGAGGATTGATCGCTGAGTAATAAGCTTGATTTTCATGACGACTAAACGCTTTGACTTTTAAGCTTTGCCCTTGCTTAGCAATACCACGAGCCGCGTTTGCACTTTGCGTTAATCCTTCAAGGTTAATTTGGTCAGAGTAGGCAAAACCGGTCTTTTCCCCCGCGACAGCACGTACACCGACACCACAGTCAATATTGAATGAACCATCTTTAATGATACTGTCTTCAAGCACTAGTGATTCATGCCAGCTGGATTGAAAATAGATGTCAGCGTAATCAATTTGACGTGTGGCAATACTTGCGAGTGTCTCTGATATTTCTTGCTGCGTTAGACCCGTTGGCGATAACAGTGCATCTTCGATTCGGTTCAGGCTCATAATCTACTCTTAATTATTTTTTAAAATGGTTTTCAAACCGAGTGTGCGACGCCACTGGCATGGTGTTACGAATGTCGATAAGCGGTTGTAAATCGAGCTCGACAATCGCACTTTGAGGTTTGTCTTTAAGGCGAAGAACAACATCCCCCCAAGGGCTGATGATCATGGAGTGCCCCCAGGTTTCTCGGCCACACGGGTGCCGACCGACTTGATTCACCGCGACGACCCAAGACTGTGTTTCAATCGCTCGGGAGGTTAATAGTGTTTCCCAATGTGCTTTTCCCGTTACGGCGGTAAACGCCGCAGGAACCAGCAATATTTGAGCCCCTTGTTTGACTAGCTCAGAATATAAATGGGGGAAGCGCACATCATAACAGATTGACAGCCCTAATTTCCCAAAAGGCGTCTCTGTCACCACGATTTCTGAGCCTGGGGTAAACGTTTCTGACTCTCGATAACGTTGATGGGTATCTTTTACATCCACATCAAACATATGCAATTTATCGTAATGAGCAACCAGCTCACCATGATGATTAATAACAAGACACGTTGTGCTGACATTACCCTGTGGGTTGCGAATTGGCATACTGCCAATGATGATCCAGACAGACCAGTGCTGCGCCAAATCGCAAAGACGCTGCTGAATTGGCCCTTTTCCCAAAGGCTCTGCGTGGTGGTGATAATCGTTGCGATGACCAAATACCAGTGCGTTTTCTGGGGTAACAACCCACCTTGCACCTTCGTTAGCAAGCTTTGCGACTTCCAGCTCAATGTACGCCAAGTTTTCAATAGGGTCTGGCGTTGATGTCATTTGGATAATGCCAACACATTCCATTGTGTATTACTCCGATTTCGCCTCTTTAAGAAGCTTTTTGGGCAATTTAAATTCAGCGGTTCGACGCGACAGTTCGCTCACGGTAGGAGAATCGAGCGGCCCTTGGACCTGGTAATTCACCTGGGTGAAAACCTCAACCACAGGCGCGATCACCGTAGTAATAGCTAAAACATAAATAGCAGTTTGTGGCGCCACAGCAAAGGCGGTTAAGACTGGGATCCCTGAGGTGATATCTGGGACAAAGTTCACTTCAGCATCAACGGTTCGATCATTGAGATTCGCTAACCCTTTGATGTTCATTTCGCCAGCCACTGCGTCCATCTGAATATCGTTAGTAACAAAGATCCCATCTCGTATTTCACCGGTTCCTTTAATCGAATTAAACGCCATTCCTTTATCGAACACATCCGTAAAGTCGAGCTGCATCTTACGAATAATAGAATCCAAACTAAACAGACCAAGCAATCGAGCCGCACCGCTCACATCAGAAACAACCCCTTTTCCAAGCTTACTTGTCACCTTGCCTTCTAAGGTATCCACTTGCATTGACCAAGGTGCACCATCCCACTTCAGTTGTGCAGAGAGATCAAAAGGGGCACGCTGAATACCGGTACTGATTCCAAAGCGCTCCATAAGATCACTGTTGTTATCACCACTCATTGCCATATTGTATTCAGTGACACTTTGATCATCCGTTAGCGTCCAGCCCCCATTGATTGAAATGCTATTGGTCCCGCTTGTGATCGAAATATCATTCCATTCTAACGTGTTGCCTTGGCGTACTAAGTCGACATTCACTTTACCGACTTTGTAGCCTTGTAACCAAAAATCATCAATCGCTAAGGTTAAGTTTGGCATTGCCTGATGAAAAGTGCGATCAAAATGTGTGATTACCCCTGTCGAATCACTTTTACTGGTTAAAATGGATCGATCTTCCTTTACCTCATCTAAAGCGGGGATATAGACATGCAAACGATCCAGTGCGACCGAAAGATCATAAGGCTCTATATAGCTCGCTTGACCACTTGCTTCTTGGCTTTCTAGATCAAAATGCCAGCCTAAATTTTTTCTTCGCGCAGAAAAGTTAACATCATGCCATTCGATATCCGCCAACGTGAGATCCGCCACATCGATATTGATCCTTTCCGGCATGGGGATCTCGGGCGTATTGAGTTCATCCAGCACGGCCTTTTGTTTCGGCACTGGTCGACTGCCAATTTGGATCCATTTATCTAGGTTAAACTTATTGGTTCGAATCTGTGCGTGATGCCCAGCGACAGGGCTAATTTTAAAGCTGCCATTTCCCACAACCAGATTGGTTGCCGTGAGCACAGGCGTTTCGGGTCGAATATCGATTTCCGCTTGGTATTTTGCTCTTGGCAGTGATAAACGAGCACTGATCGATTCTTGATTGCCTGACGCTTGCAATCGCGCTTGTCCTTTTTGTTTTAACGGTTTGTTTAACGGATAAGGGTAATCACTTTTTACCATGGTCATATCGGCAGTCAGGTCGATTTGATAAGTAAACCCAACATCATTAAGTTGGATATTAATCTCGGACTGCCAAGGCGCATGGCCGGAGAGTTCTTGCGTCCAACGATCCCCCACATAAGGAGATAATGGAGCAATATCCCAATCTGCGAGTAGATCTATTCCCACGGAATAACCCGAACCCGATGAATTTTCACCCGAAAAGTCGATAGAAATTGGCTGTTCTAATAGATCCGCCGATAGGCCCGCTGCTTGAACAACGTCGTTATCGAATTCAATTCGCCCCGTCACTTTCTCGAGGGTCATAGGCGGTGCTTCTATCTCAACGTGATTACTGGTGAGATCGGCAAAACCCCAAGCCCGTGATTCCGTTTCGCTATTGAAAGGGATGTACAATTGAAACTCTGACGTCACTTCGCCATCGACTTGAATGGCGGTGAGCGCCGCGCCCACCGAGTCAACCAATGGTGAGGCCGTCATGTAATCTCGAACAGCGTTGCCTTGCGCTACGGCACTGGCTTCGATTTCAATATGCCCTGCACCTGATAATTCAGGAATTCGACCTGTAATGCGCTTTGCATGAACATCCACCAACGTGGCGTCTTGCGAATCTAAGTACATAGCGGCATTTTCAAACAAGAGATCGAGTTGCAGATCAGTGATCGGAGGCCATGCGGTATCAAAACTGAACTTGGCTTGTTCTAGCCCAACCCAGGCTTGGAATATTCCATCGTTGTTATGGTAAGGGAAATCCCCAAGCTCACCGTACCAAAGCAGTTTAGACGTGCTCACCTTACCGGCTTGGATCCCTGTTGATAAGTAATCCGTTAACCCCTGACCTAACGCCAATGTCGGTAAATATCGCCAAGTCTGACCTGCGTTGTATAGATCAGCTTCAGCATAAAAAGAGAGGAATGGACTGCGGTTTTCTGGAAAATCTAAACGGAATGCCCCTAACACTTGCAGGTCAGGAGTGGCCGCCGTTACCTTATCGGCCCATAACGACCAACCATCAGAGTTATTTTGCCACACAATATCGACTTGTCCCTGCCGGATATTAAGTGGGGCTTGGAAGACATCCCCATACGGTAAAACGTCGTCAATCAAGGAGACGGAAGCTTTCGCTTGCTCGATGTTCCCCGCGACAGAAATTGACGCATGATGGACTTCAGGAAGCAAACCCCATTGGGCCATACCAGCGTAATTTAACTCACCAGAGTAACGAAGTGACTCTATAGTTTCGCCTTTCGAAATTCTGACATCTTCTAACTGACCGGTAAAATCCAGCTCTTCAATGAAGTTAACCGTATCGTCTGAATCGGGAACCAATCGAACCAAAGGGCGCAGTGCTTTCAAATCCAGATGAGAGATATTTAAACGCCATAAATCTGGTTGCCAATCAAACGCAAGGTCTAGTTCTGGCCATTCGATACTGTCGCTTCTCACTTGTAACGAGTGCGCATCAACTCGCAAGCCTTCTTCACTCGGTAACAGCTTGATAATACCCGATTCAAGCACCAGTAAATGTTGCTGTTCATCATTCCAAACCAGTTCTGATGGATTCAGATCGACATAAGCATCAACAGGACGTCCATGCTCTAACGTTATCCAACTGCTAAAACTAACAAAGCCTTTTTCTATGCCGGTTTTTTCCCGCCATTCACTTGGAATCCAGGGGGTAATGCGAAGATTATTGGCAGCCAAATAAAATTCACCCGATACATCCTTTAATGAGCCGTAATCATAAAAGTTAGCGCTTACTTGCAACGAATTTAGCGCGGTATCAGCAATACTGACCGTACCTTCAGCTTTATGTAAATGACCTTGATTGAGCCAACGTAAGTTTTCAATATCTAATTGACGCGTGCCACCATCGACTGCCTGATACATGATTGATGAGTTGAGTAAAGAAAAGTCATCCAGCTGGGACAGCAACAATCTATCTAACTTTGCCACCACAGAGCTGTCATGATCTGGGACGTTTTCACTCGTTTCTTCAGATTGTTGAAATAACGAGACCGACCGTATATCCAGCTTCATCTCATTGATCGATAAATCGGTCACAATAGGTTGAAGCTGAAGAATAGATTGGATGAGGTCAAACTCCACTTCCAGAGTTGTCGCCGAAAGGTGAATATTGGAATTATCAGGAAGATCAGCCGCTAGCCCTTCCAAAGCGATAGAGGGATGAGTATTGCGCCAAAAACCTTTGACGCTATCAATGTTAAACTCAATCCCTGCACTCTGACTGACCCAAGATTGAATCTCATCTTGAAAATGATTGAGCTTAGGCAGAGCGATGCGCAAGCTCGTCACCAAAATTGCTAATGAAACAAAAATGGTGAGGAGCAAGAATAACAACACCCGCAGCAGGTGGACGAAAGCGGAATTCACAAAATGCCTATTACATCATAACGACGTCAAATTGCTCTTGAACATAAAGCGGCTCAGCTTGAATACGAACTTCTTTGCCGATAAAGACTTCTAGTTCAGCAAGAGCGTGAGATTCATCATCTTCTAACGACTCTGCAACCGCTGGTGACGCGTAAACAACAAACTTGTCTGCATCGTATGCACGGTTAACCCTTGTAATTTCGCGTAGTATCTCAAAGCACACGGTCGCCACCGTTTTCACACTCCCTCGACCTTCACAAGCCGGGCAGCTAGCACACAGGATATGCTCGATGCTTTCTCGGGTGCGCTTACGCGTCATCTCAACCAGGCCTAATTGGGTAAAGCCGTTTATATTGGTTTTGACCCGATCTTTATTGAGTGCGGCATCGAGTGAGGTGAGCACTCGCTTACGATGATCTTCTGAGAGCATATCAATGAAATCAATGATGATGATCCCGCCAAGATTTCTTAAACGTAATTGACGAGCTATCGCCTGAGTCGCTTCAATATTGGTGTTAAAGATCGTCTCTTCTAGGTTTCTACGCCCGACAAACGCACCGGTATTGATGTCTACCGTCGTCATGGCTTCGGTTTGATCAATGATGAGATAACCACCTGATTTTAATTCGACTTTTCGATCAAGAGAACGCTGAATCTCATTTTCAGTGTCATACATATCAAAGATAGGCTTGTCGCCTTCGTATAGCTCCAGTTTATCTGTAAGTTCAGGGACATACTCACTGGTAAATTCAACCAATCGCTCATATTCAAGACGTGAATCCACCATGATGTTATCCAGCTCTGTGCCAACAAAATCTCGGATAATACGGTGTGCAAGGCCAAGTTCACCATACAGATTACTTCGCGTCTTGTACTTTACTCGACGCTCAACAATCTTTGACCATAAGCGCTTCAGAAATGCAGCATCTTGAGACAGTTCTTTCTCATCCGCCCCTTCTGCAGCGGTGCGAATAATGAATCCGCCATGCTCATCACAATAGTGAGAGACGACTTTCTTTAAACGGTTACGTTCTTTCTCGCTTTCAATTCGCTGAGAGACACCAACATGGCTCGCACCTGGCATAAAGACGAGATAACGCGAAGGTAGGGTAATGTCTGTGGTGAGGCGTGCCCCTTTGGTCCCAAGAGGATCTTTCACGACTTGTACGACAATGTCTTGCCCTTGTCTGACTAGCTCAGAAATGTCGCGAACTTGGAACTGTTTTTTCTCATTTTCAGCCACGCACTCGGTGTGCGGAACGATGTCTGAGGCGTGCAAAAAGGCCGCTTTATCTAAACCAATATCGATAAATGCCGCTTGCATACCAGGTAAAACTCGACTGACTTTACCTTTGTAGATATTGCCGACGATGCCACGTTTTGCTTCACGTTCTATATGGATTTCTTGTAGAACTCCACTTTCTATCATCGCCACCCGTGTTTCACTTGGCGTGATGTTTAGCAATAACTCTGCACTCATGAGTACACCTCAAAATTATAATTATAAAAATTCGCGCAGCAGTTGGTCTGTTTCATAAAGGGGCAATCCGACCACGGCAAAGTAGCTGCCTTCGATTCGGGTAACAAAACGTCCGCCCAATCCTTGAATGCCATAACTTCCCGCTTTATCTTGTGGTTCGCCCGTATGCCAATATTGTTCTATTTCATTTTCAGACAAAGGCTTAAACCACACATCGGTCGACACAACCACTGAGTGCTGTTTTTGATTTGATATCACCGTCACTGCGGTGAGCACTTGGTGGCAGCTGTTGGATAACTGCATTAACATCTGTTTTGCGTGCGCTAAATCATTGGGTTTTTCTAATATGTTGTCGCCACTCACGACGATGGTATCGGAGCCTAAAACCACGGTATTACTTTCATGGTGTGAACGCTCTTCATAGCGTAACAGGCCGGCCCTCGCCTTATCTAATGATAGACGCTTAACATACTGCTCGGGGGTTTCTGAGGCTAAGCATGTTTCTTCAACGTCGGTCACCAATACCTCAAACTCATACCCTAATTGAGTAAGAAGTTCTTTGCGTCTTGGCGACCCTGAAGCTAAGACCAGTTTTTTCATGTTCATCATTTTATTTGCCAATGTCGTCTTACTCGACGCATTAATAAAAACATCCAAGGCCACAGTATGGCATTTATCAGCCCGCTCCACAGTGACAATGGATTAAAGGCAATGTCTTGAATTAAGAACTCACCAAAAAAGATCATTCCTTCAAGCGCGATGGATAACAAAGCAATAATGATCGCTTGTTGCCATAAGGCCATATTTCTTAGAACGAGGAAATTGATTGCGACAACATAGATAACGATCGATAACATCATTCCTCGAATACCCAGTGTCGACCCAAGTAAAAGATCCCACAGGAGACCTAAAACTAACGCGGTTCCTACGTTGACACGATGTGGCAAGGCAAGAACCCAATAACAGATCACTAGTAATAACCATGCAGGTCTTAAAAGATCAAGCACGCCCGGCCAAGGGATAGTTTGCAAAATAAGAGCAATAAGAAATGAAGTCATAATGACGATTCGACTCGATAGTACTCTATTGGTCATTGTTTGCCTCTTCCATTGCCTCTTCTTCCATCGCCTCTGGATCCGCTTGTAATATTTTTTCTACTCTCGATTCATTAGGCCAAATAAGCAGTAAATACCGTAAACGATCAAACTCAACCACAAGTTCAGCACTGATCGCAGCGAACTCTCGCTGTGTATCTCTATCAACGCTTGTCACATAGGCAACGGGATACCCTTCAGGATAAACACCGCCAAGGCCTGATGTCACAAGCAGATCACCTTCTAAAATATCCGTGCTGGTTGGAATGTGCTCCAACTGAAGTTTATCGATGTCCCCAGAACCGGAAGCAATCACTCGGATATCGTTACGGATCACCTGAACCGGAATCGCGCTGTTGCTGTCAGTTAATAACAGTACTCGGCTATTATGCGCCGCAACAAAGGTGACTTGACCCACGATACCATGCTCGTTAGTCACAGGTTGACCAACGTACACACCATCCACTCGCCCTTTATCAATCACAACCTGACGGCGGTATGGCGTGGTATCAACCGCCATCACTTCTGTGACGACCTTGCGCTCATCTCGAATGAAGGAAGAATCTAACAGCTTACGCAGCCGATTGTTTTCTTCTTTATACTGATCAAGTAATAACAGGTCACTTTTAAGTTTGAGGACTTCTCGCTTTAACGTTCGACTTGAGTCAAGTAAGGCTTTACGGGTATTAAAATTATCGTAAAAACCATCAAACATCAGACGTGGCATATCCGCCGCGTACTGGATCGGAGCCACCAAACTGTTTAAAAAATATCGGACGCTTGAAAATGCACCTAAACGACTATCAGCCAGCATAAGGCTGGCTGATAGGGTAACCGCTAAAAACAGGCGAAATTGAAGTGAAGGCCCTCTGCCAAATATCGGCTTCATGATATAGAGATCCTAATTTTTCGCTTTATTGGCCTTGATAGGATTCATACCAAAGCCAATAAATTCATTACTCTTCGCTAAACAGATCGCCACCGTGCATGTCGATCATCTCAAGGGCTTTACCGCCACCTAAAGCAACACACGTCAATGGATTTTCAGCGACAACAACAGGGATCCCTGTTTCTTCCGTTAGTAGACGGTCGATGTCTTTAAGCAGTGCACCACCACCGGTTAATACCATGCCGTTTTCTGAAATGTCTGACGCTAGCTCTGGTGGACACTGTTCCAATGCAACCATAACAGCAGAAACGATACCCGATAGCGGCTCTTGAAGTGCTTCTAAGATCTCGTTTGAGTTTAGGCTAAAGCTACGTGGTACACCTTCTGCAAGGTTACGGCCACGCACTTCAATCTCTTCAACTTCATCACCAGGATAAGCAGAACCGATCTCATGTTTGATTTTCTCAGCGGTGGCTTCACCAATTAAGCTGCCGTAGTTACGACGAACGTAGTTAATGATCGCTTCATCAAAACGGTCACCACCAATACGCACTGACGATGAGTACACCACGCCATTGAGTGAGATAACCGCGACTTCGGTAGTACCACCGCCGATATCAACAACCATTGAACCGGTAGGCTCAGAGACGCGCAAACCCGCACCAATTGCGGCAGCCATTGGCTCATCGATCAAGTAAACCTCACGAGCACCAGCACCGAGTGCCGATTCACGAATGGCACGACGCTCAACCTGAGTTGAACCACAAGGTACACAAACCAAAACGCGAGGACTTGGTTTAAGCACACTGTTGTCGTGAACCTGTTTAATGAAGTGTTGTAACATTTTTTCAGTGACATAGAAGTCAGCAATAACGCCATCTTTCATTGGGCGAATGGCTGAAATATTACCAGGTGTACGACCTAGCATTTGCTTTGCGGCATGACCGACAGCAGCAACACTCTTTCCAGAGCGCGCTCGATCTTGACGGATTGCAACAACAGAAGGTTCGTCGAGAACGATCCCTTGTCCTTTGACATATATGAGTGTGTTGGCTGTACCTAAATCGATAGATAGGTCGTTAGAAAACATGCCACGAAGTTTTTTAAACATATTCTTCGTTCGTCCTGCGAGAATTAGAAGATAAAAATTGCACTAAATGTACCAATGCCTTGCCATATCAGCAAGGCATTGAGGCATAAACATGGAGCAAAATCCGCATTTTCTAACAGTTTCCTTACTTAACGCATGAAATGATGAAAATTACTGACCTATTAACCCACTTTCCCCACGATAGATGACTCGATCGTTACCACGATGAATACCAAATGTGACGACCACTGACGGATCTTCTTCATCTGCGTCTGCGCTATCCCAATTATAACGAAGCCATGGCAATCCGTTATCGCTTCCAGTACAACGACTACTCTCTCCGTTTTCTTCTTCTGGGCTATCGAGAACGAGCCAAAATCTCACTTGTTCTCTTGCAGGATCCGATTGCGAGGCGACCAATTTTCGAGACTCACCGAGTGAAACCTGCCCCGTTCCTGATAAGCTCGCATTCTCAGTGCCAATATCAGACCAAATCAATTGGTGACAATAGCCGCTGCCGTCAAAATCAGTGTTGTTATCGTCACTATTGGTGATAAACCGACTGCCATTCCAATATTCGATAGTCAGTGGAACGGTAATGTTAGTTTCTTGGTTGCCACCCACATCTTTTAAGCTAATTCGTCCAAAACGGATATCAGGCTGAACCGTTAAGATGTCACCATTCGTGGTGTAATTGATCGGATCAATATTGGTCACGGATATAGCACCATCTAAAGTGATATTAGAAACCTCGATATTTTCCAAAGCGTTGAATGGACCATCAGGCACGAATGAAGCCTGTTTAAGCCAACAAATACTGTCTGAGCAATCAGTCGCAAAACCATTCGAAAATGTGCCAATGGAGCGATTTAAGTTTAGAGCCCAACTTCCATCACCGAAAGCAGGAGAAACGAAGCGAGTGTCAAAACTGCTATTTTCAAATAAGTTGAATTTGGCTTGTAAGCTAGCGGAATAATTGCTGTTACTGTAGTTCTGCACGGCTCCACCAGCGCTATTTAGTGCCTCTACATCAAACTCAAGGCCATCAAACGGTTGCCCCATATACACAGGAGGTTGTGAACCTGGGTAATCCCAACGGGTTTCAATAACTTTAAAGGAGGCGGGATAAAAACGGCCTATGTTTCGAGAGCCTTGATTAATATCCATGCCGAGATAAGAATTTTGCGTATCCACCAATAAACGCACGCTACCAACTTCATCCCAGCTCAGATCCGAGTAATTGTAAAAACCAACGCTACTATCATGACTTTTTAATAGTGAGCCCGATAACTGACCATCAACACCACCTGAAGGCGTATCCACTTCATGAGTCATTTCAACGGTTGCGCTAGGGGCATCGGAGATAAAGAAGTTTTGAGTGACGGCCGCGCCACAATACCCCGACGTTTCAATCACCCCAGAAGTGCTGCCGCCTGTTTGCCAAACAATAGGCTTAACTGTGGTCTCAAACGTTGTTCCAGATTCTTGATAGCCGACTCCGCCAAAGGCGTTACCACTCACGTTATCGTCGGTACAAATAGCGAATGTCCACGGGCGTGAATTCACGATAAATACGCCCGTGAGTTCATCTCTTCCTTCGATTGGGCAGCCATCAAAGCCGTCGCAATTAAAGTCGCTGTCCGTTAGCCTTACCGTCAGTTGCCCTGATTCGCTAAACGCTATTTGATCTGAGGAAGTGCCGTTAGTAAACCTAGGTTCATAAGTTAAAGTACCAAAGCCAGTACTTGGTTGAATAAGAGAACCCGTAACAGTAGGAGTACCCGAATAACCGACATCTACTGCATTACCTGAATCACAAGCAAGGACCTTGGCAGTCACGTCTTCTGGTTTCACAGCGATTAAGTCTTGGTCCGGCACGTCAAAGCGATACGGTACAAATTTATAATTGCCAGTGTCGCTATAAGATCCACCATCAATCGTGGTTGTTACCTTCGCAGCGGCTGTACTTGCTTGGGTCGCCGATAAGTCAAAAGTAGCGATACCAGAATTCGCCGCTTTCGTTTCCTTATCTAAACCACCTACAGATAAGGTGATATTCCCATTAAAGCTGTTATCAACTGTATCATCTTTATATACGGTTGCGGTCAATGGAATATCTTCACAAGTGAGGGCAATGTCGGTAGCTGGGGTTAAGACTAATTGATAGTCGCCACTCGGCGGAACAGAAGAACAAAAGTTATCCTCTCCCACAATTCTAGACCCGCTAACATCCATAATAAGATTATTTGATGAAACGGATCCTCTTAAAATTATTTGATTGGTAAAATGTACATTAAGGCCCACGATGTTGAGATAAACTTCAGAATTAACGTTCTTAATCGTAACATCTGCGGTTGGACCATAGACGATGAGATCCTTCAAGCCACCAGTATCCGTCATTTCAACGGGAGTGTCTTGCAAAAATGTTGATTCAATATTCAGAATGACATTTGATGAATATGTTAATTTCCCGCCAGTGCCGTTAAATGTAAATGAACCGAAGGTATAATTAGAATTCGCTTCGAATATACTTTCTACCTTCCCATCAGAAAAATAGTCTTCGATAGAAATTCCATCTCCTGATTTCGCTAAGAATGTTACTGTGAAAATTCTACTTGTATAATTTGAAACTTTTAAACTACGCAATGAATCTGAAATAGTAATCGCAATTGTTGTGCCATCATCGGTAAAACTGCAAGATGTACTGTTGGTGCAGTTTTCCATATTCCAGAAGTCTAAAACTAAACCTTCTTGCCCCCATTCAGGATCGAGGGCTGGAGGTATAGGAATTAAGGGAGGTTGGAGTAAACCGTTACGCAATGCGCAATCTTCTGTGGACGAGTCTAAAACACAACTTTGTGCTAATTGTGAAAGTGAATTGGCATTTTCTGTAGCATCAAAAGGAACTTGTAAAGAACCATTGATGAAATACTGAGATTGATATTCTTCTGACCAACCACTGATTAGGATATTTGGAGATCTTAAGTTTAGTTCACCATTAGGCCCCCAACTTTGTACAGGCTCAGGAAAATAAGTACAAATATCGATATCGATTTCAAGACGCTCAAAAGCAAAGTACCCAATTTCTTCTCTTAAGTGGGTTCTATCGCGAAAATCCTCATCAATGGCGAAGCTCACCTGATTGTCGTTTTTAATTTCACAGCGACGGGCCCAACCGCCATGTCCACCGCGACGCTCTTGCTTCTTACCAATAATGCCATCAATGCCATCGAGTGGAATATTCGCATAGCCTCGGGTACACCCATCTTCCATAGGGTCGTTGCCTGTTTGATCTGGCGTTCGAAACCCTCGACCAAAGTGTATGTTATAGCCGTCCACTTCGAGAGCGCTTAAAGAGTTAGTGGCGATAAAAGCGATCCGCTCTTCTACATAGTTGTGGTTTCGATCTCTTGATGCCGAGAGTTCAAGAAATAATTGTGCGGAATTATTGTCATTGCCTGTCAATAGCTTTCCTGACGTCATCCATTTATCACCATTATTTCTGGTTTGGATTTGATGCAAAACAACGGGTGAGTTAAACGAGCCTTGTTTTCCAAAATCAGAAAATGGCACGTTGGCCGAGTTCCCCGTATGCGATTTGGAGTCATTGGCGTTAGTATCCAAATAACCAGCAATAACCTCATGGCCATTAAAGTTTGCCACACCAGGTTCGATAATTAAGTAACTGACCTCAGTAATAGGCACATCATTATCCATTTGTCGGAGGTTAATGGTGTCTTTGGTTATTTGAACGGATGTGGCATCAGCCGTTAGTTCAGAAGAAATGTAAAGCGTTGCCGGTTTATCTTCATCAGGGTCTACGGTATCAATCGTTGGCATAACAAAGACCAGAGGCGCTATATTGTAATTATTGGTAAAGGGTATCGTGCAGGAAGTCGACCCCGTTAAGTTACATTGCGCTGTACCAAATTCATATTGAGCATCAGTAGAAAAAACTGGAGGTTCCACGTCTTGTTCATTACACGAGACGATACTGACGTCACTGCCCAACCCTTCGATAGTTCCATTTTTAATAGGAACTTTTGAACGGCTTATGAGTTCCCATTCATTCTCGCCTTGCTCACGACGATAGTAATAACTGTCCTCGCTACCGGCATAATAATCAAACCGAAGGTCATAGTTAGACCCAGTTTGCAGGTTGGGTTCATTAAAAATATAACTCGAATTGGCATTGTAACTTTGGGTATACCACAGCGTTTGATATCTCTGACCGTTTCCTTGTGTAAAATAAAACTCTTGATAGTCGTCAGATCCGGTCACCGACAGAATCGCCACAAAATCTTTGTTCCCCTTAACTTTGCACTCTTCATTCGCCCATACAGAAGGCAGTACCAATAACTGGAGTAACGTAGCGATTAAAACTGTTCTGAAATGACGCATAATTATTCCTTCACCCAAATTTCTTGTACACGCTGTACTTGGTTAATACCGCTTCCACATAGGGTTGAGCTCTCTACTTTGAAAAAACTTTCACCGGCTAATGTGCCAATAGGCGTGCAAACAGACGTTATCTGAGAACAATTCGCATGCTGTGAAGCCAGCCCCTGCAGCGAGTTTGTAACGGCCGATGGCAGTGGCGATGTACAATTGGTCGCAATCGCGGAGGAAGCATTCAGTGGGTACATGTAAGTAAGCACTAATTCATTGGCCGAGTGAGAAAGCAACCACGCCTGAGTACCCAGTGCATCGCGTGTTAGAGCATCATTGTTTGACCATTCCATTCGCGTTAATGCCGCGCCTAAAAAACCCATCACCACCAGTACGAATACGGCAATAATGTACAAACTGCCTGACTGCTTGCGTCGTCCATTCAGCATTTGGCTTTTGGTGGACAATCGGCTTTTATGGAACGATCGGTTTTTATGGAACAATCGGTTGTTATGGAACATTGAGCACCTGTATGTCTTGTTGGAAACTCGTGGTTTCTCCCTCATCAGAAAAGACCAGGTCAAGATGAACGACACCGCCGCGCTGTAAGGTTGGTGCATCGTAACTGATGTCGCCACCGGTTACGCTGTCTGCGACTTGGACACTGTTTCGAGTGATCGCAGAGCCGGCAGAGTTAAAACAATAAGTCACGAGATCTTTATAAATATAGTGCCGATTCGCAATAGATTCACTCGCGAGAGGCTGAGTGAGTGTCACCGTGGCATTCGTGCCAGATAAAGAGATGGCGATATCGGTGTTGGTAAGGTCACTCTGCTGGCTTGGGTTAATGATCATAGAGAGGCCATCATAACTCGCGGGAGGAGAATCATTCCCAACCAAAAATGACAGGCTGAGGTTATTGGCAGCAGAAACAGAATAGAAGCCTGAATACAAAATAGGGTAAAACGAAAGGCACTTGTCTGTCGCTCCAGAGACAGAAATGCTATTGGGAATTGAGTGCCTGACTTCACGCGATATTTTTTCCAACACAAATCGAGCTTGAGTTTGCATTCTCTGTCGGTCAACGGTATCGGAATAGCCTTTCATGCCAAGCTCGATAAAGCCAGCAATACCGAGCACCAGAATAGCCCCGACGATGATCGTCATCACCATTTCAATGAGTGTAAAGCCGTTGCGCTTCATCAGTAATTTCCCTTATATCCGAAAAAGCGGTAATCGCCCCACTTTCCTGCTTGGATCTGTACGGTGATCTTTTTCATCGTCGTAATGCTGGTTGTGTCTGTAAAAGAGGTTGGGTCAACATACGTGGCTGCAACAATCACAGTGAAATTGTTGTATTGCGCTGAAATATCCGCCCCTAGAATATCGGTTAGGTCGTACTCAGGCGTCACAGCCTGACAATTGGAGCTATTCGCACCAGCCCAGCAACCGATGTAATCATCGACATCGTTGAAGCTACTAGGATTAGCCTCGGTTATTCCACCTGTAGTATCAACACCAAGCCCCCCACTTCCTGTACAACTATTTGTCGGGTTAAGCGGGTTAGATATTGCGGCAGGCTCTCCACAGCGTACAGTGCCACCATCAAAATCACTCCAATGATCAAAGCCACGCGCCAAAATTTGGCTGAGCATACTTTGGCCCAAAGTAACGGCGCGAGTTTGATACTGAACGGAAGCGGAACGCTCAATTTGTGGAAATAAAAAGCTAGTGAGAGCGAGCATCGCAAAGCCCATAATCACAATAGCAATCACGCTTTCTATAAGAGTGAACCCCTTGAGATGCTTCATAAACACGCCCCGCCATAGACATAACCTTGAGAGTTAATGCACACATTGGCCGCACTTTGACCTGCGGTAATGGAAATACTGACGCCACCACTGGCAGCGTCAAGTGGATTACCTAGCAGATCAAAAGTGATTTGGGAAACAGAAGGTGTGGTACTGAAAACAACTTGATCGGCAACCACAAGATCACTTCGAGCACTTGGGTCACTGGCGTTACAACCACTAGAACTGCCAATACAACTGGAGTTTGCCGTGATTCGACTACGAAGGCAGAGTTCTTGAAGATCAGGGTTACTGGCGTCACTGCAATAGGTATAGAGATCAGGGATATTGGTTTGAATACGATTCACTTGAACTTGGCGAATCACCGAGATGATCTGTTCTTGTGCGGTAAAGGCAGAAAAGCTTGAAGTACCAAGGTAGCGGCTTGTGGCGTACACCGAGACAATCGCTATCAATAAGATAACAACAATCAACTCAACCAGAGTAAAGCCTTGTTGTATTGAACGTTGGTCATCCATGAATCACCTGAGCTTTGACAGCAATAAGATAAAACTAAGTAATTAATATTATAGTAAAAGAGAAAAAAGGTATTGGATTGAATGGTGTGTTTATGACGGACTTAAAAAAGGCCAGCGATGCTGGCCTTTAGAGTAGCAAAAATTTAGCAACCTGTATTCGATACCGAAATCGTTGGCGCACTTGCTGAAGCATTGGTTGCATAATTTACTAAGCAGCCAGTATCCGATGCTGAGCCACTAAAACTATAAGAAATACTAGTTGTTGCTGCCGAGGCCGGGTTACTAACTATGATCCAATCAATGTTATCATTCAAGCCTTCAACCGCATTACCAATACCATCACTAGCTGCAGCCGGGTAACCAAATGTAGTTGCGATGCCATCATCATTTTCTGCTGCTGTCTGTGATTTCGTTTCGGTTCCATTAATCGCTGAACGACCATAAACAATACCAGCCGCCCCAGCCATGGCCCCTTTCAAACCTTGCAATGAAGACTCTCTTGCATCAGATTGCAAATTCAAAAAACGAGGTGCTGCAGTAACCGCAAGAATACCCAAAATAACAATCACCACCACTAACTCAATCAGGGTGAAACCGCCTTGTCTTTTCATAGCCAAAATCTCTCTATTTTTCATTAATGCAGAGTTACTGCAAGGTTACGGTCACTCGACCTGTTTCAATTTCATAAACAAACTCATGATTGGTACCACCTTCTTGCTGCACATAAGTACAAGTGTAGTCCGTGTCATTCGCTTGAGCAGAATACTTCACGTTAGAATCTGTTGCTGCGTTAGCCACCGTATCAACTTTTGGTGGGTTTTGTAACAAATTATCCATTAAATCAATACAATATTGATCTGAAAGCGTTGTAGGGAATGCACCATTGCCGGTATTCAGAGCAAATGGGTAACCATCGCGAAAACCGGTATCTGTACCGTTGCTAGAACGAGAACGCGTTAGCCAGAATTCCACACCGTCGTAGTTCACGGTGTTGTATTTTTCGTTACTGAGTGTTTCTGAAGGGCGAGCTTCCGCTTCCCATTGCGCTCGAGCAGACAATACCCCAGTAGCATAACCACCAGCGACGCCCTCAATGCTGGCTTTTTTCGCTTCATCGGTCACATCTAAAAAACGCGGTAATGCGGCCACGGCTAAGAGCCCAACCACAACAATCACGACCACGAGTTCTACTAATGAGAAACCAGCTTGTTTATTGTTCATCTTTTTACTCACTTAATTCGTATGGCGTATTATACGGTAATTTTTATTACTTTCTATTGGTAATCTGTCAATTTTTACGCTTGTGTTAGAAAATCGACACTGACCGTAAAATTGCCATTATCTAACTGAATAACAATCACTTGATCACTCGCATAGAGATATCTACATTGATATTTCACACGTTTATCATGGCGTTCGATCGATTCACTATAAGCGGGCCATTGGCGATTTTCCGGGTATAACACCTGTAACCAAAATGCACAATTCACCTGCTGATTTTGATCCAGTGGCAGTACCCACCCTTGGTCACTCATGGCTAATACACGGCCGTCTATAACAAGTTTAGATGGCTGCTTGTGTAACAACCACTCTTGTTTGTAAAAGCTGGCGCGCTCAACCACTCTTTTACTCGCGAGCAATAACGCGGTTTCGCTTGCTTCCTCATCGACACTTTTCCATGCCAACATAAAACTCAGCACCAAAATAATCACCAGCAATAGCCAAATAACAAACTGTGAACGAGCATTATCCACCAGCATGCTATCCCTTCATCGCATCTAACATTCCCCACATTGGCAAGAATATGCCCAGTGCTAGAATAAGTACCATGCCTGCGACAATAACCAATAAAATCGGTTCTATTCGCGCGGTTAAAGTCTTCAAATCGTAATCTACTTCACGATCGTAAAAATCAGAGACTTCCAGCAGCAGTTCATCAATTCGCCCGGTTTCTTCGCCAACAGAGATCATCTGAATGACCAGAGGGGTGAATATATTGGCGTTAATCGCCGTGGATGAAATGGTGGAACCGGCTTCAATCGAGGCTTTCATTTCCAGTAACTTTCTTTCTAGATATTTGTTGTCTAACGCTTCGGCAGAAAGCGCTAGCGATTGATTCAGTGGTACCCCTGCTTTGAGCATCAATGCGAACGTTCTCGAGAACCGAGAAAGTAACGCTCGGTTGATCACATCACCGACGATAGGGGTTCGAATGCGAAATAAATCCCAACGTTCTCGTCCTGCTATTGTGTTATGCCAGGCTTTAAAAGCAAACAACAGCCCCACCATGACCCCGATCATTAAGGCCCAGTAATTGACGAAAAATTCAGACATCCCAATTAAAATACGAGTAGGCAAAGGCAAATCAACGCCAAACCGACTGAACATAGTGGCAAACTGGGGAATCACTTTAAGATTGAGAATAAACAGAGCAACAAGAATGAAGCTGATCACAAACGTTGGGTAACGCATGGCAGTTTTTATCCGCTTACGTGTTTCCACTTCCTGTTCGTAATAACCCGCAAGTTGCAACAAGGCTTCATCAAGGCGACCGGTATTTTCCCCGACACTGATCATCGATACAAACAAAGAGCTGAATACTTTTGGGTGAAGTTGCATGGCACCAGACAAGCTGCGTCCATTAGTGAGTTCAGCGGCAACCTCTTCTAACGCTTCTTTTAGTTGTTTATTTGCACAGTTTTGGGTCAATCCTTTCATCGATCTCAACAGCGGTACGCCAGCTTTCGTTAAGCTGTATAACTGACGACAAAAAATGACCAGCACATCAAGAGGAACAGCAGGAACAAACAGTGTTTTCACATCAAAACTGAACGAAAAAGTGTCTCCGCCCACCGTGATTGAAGTAGGAATAACCCCTTTATTCATTAGTGTCTCGGCCGCCAATTCTTCGTTTGCGGCTTCAACCTGCCCCGACGCTTTGCTGCCATCAAGGTTACGCCCATTATATTGATATGTTGGCATAGCTTTCCTGTATTAACACTTTCCTACATTAAAATCGCTTTATTGATGCCTGAAGAGTCGCCTTCACTCAAGTTCATCACTTCATCAATACTGACCACCCCTTGCAATGCCAGCTCCATCGCTGACGCAAGTAGCGGTTTATAGTCCTTACAGTTTCTCGCCGCTTCCGCAAAACCAACCGCATCTTCCGAACGTAACGCATCCATCATCGATTGCTCTAGCTCTAGCATTTCAAAGACACCGATTCGGCCTCGATACCCTGTAAGGTTACAGTTCTGGCAACCGCTTCCTCGGGAAAAACTGGCATGTGCTTGGTTTGGAAAGCGCACGGCTAACCATTGCCTTCTCGATTCGTCCACCTCGTCTTCCACTTTACAATCGGTGCAAATTTTGCGAACCAATCGCTGAGCGACCACGGCTCTGACGGCACTTGCCACAAGGTAGCCTGGTGCCCCCATGTCCATCATACGAAGTGCACTATCAACAGCGTCATTAGTATGTAAGGTGCTGAGGACTAAGTGGCCCGTTAACGCCGCTCTTAGCCCAATTTCCACCGTTTCTTGGTCACGCATCTCCCCCACCAGAATGATGTCCGGATCTTGACGTAAAAAGGTTCTTAATATTGTGGAGAAGTCTAAATTGATCTTTGGGTTCACTTGAACCTGATTGACTCTCGGTAAGCGGTATTCGACCGGATCTTCCGCGGTAATGATCTTTTTACCCGGTTGATTGAGCTCTGACAACGCGCCATACAAGGTGGTGGTTTTACCTGAGCCCGTTGGCCCTGTTACTAGGATCATGCCGTGAGGTCTTTTGAGTTGCTTACGCAATTTTTCTAAAAGATCCGCCGGTAATCCTGATTCTTCGAGTTTTCTGACACCCGATGACTGATTCAAAAGACGCATCACCACCGACTCGCCATATTGAACCGGCATGGTCGACATACGAATATCCACCGATTGTCCTTTGGTTCGGATATTAAAACGACCGTCTTGAGGTAAACGTTTTTCTGAAATGTCCAAATTGGCCATGAGTTTTAATCGCAGCACCAATGCGGAAGCGATGTTAACTTCGTTTAGCAGCGTTTCATGCAAAATACCGTCGATACGTTGGCGCAAACGCAGCACATTCGAATCTGGCTCAATGTGAATATCAGACGCCCCCATTTGAATGGCATCTTCAAACAGAGAGTTAATCAACTTAACGACGGTGACTTCATCACTGTCACCGGCTTCATCAAGATTGTTAATATCAAAAGCATCGTTGACCTGATGTTCCGCCTGCAATTGCTCGGCGAATGATGCGATCTCTTTGGTGCGGCGGTAGTATCGGTCAAACCCTTCAACCAATTGACTTTCAGGCGCGATAACAAACTCTAAACTGAAATTAGAAAGCTGACCAAGTAGCGCTTCTTGAGCAAATAAATCCGCGGGATCACTCATCGCAATCCGTACTGTGTCTCCACTACGAGAAATGACAAGAGCACGCAAACGACGTGCGTGAACTTCAGGAAGCAGTTGAACCGCATCAACGTCGACATTGGCTCGGCTCACATCAATTAACGGTAGGGCCAATTGTTGCGAGAGAAAAGTCAGCATCTGGTGTTCGGTTACGAAGCCAAGCTCAATAAGCATGGCGCCTAATTTACGACCTGTGCTTTTCTGGGCTGCGAGTGCTTGCTCAACCTGACTCTCAGTAATAATGCCTTCTTCAACCAGCAAATCACCAAGACGTTTACGAAGTTTAATTTGCACTGCTGCTCTCCTTTATTGCATCAATCAATTTCAAACGCTCACGTACAAAGGTCTGAGACTGCTTTGAAAGACCGACTTTCGTTAGTGCTTGCTGATACGCGGCTTTAGCCTCTGGCATATTTGAATTTCGGTCATGTTGAATCGCTAAGCCTAGCCACCAACGTGCGTTGGCACTGTCCGCAGCGACCAGTTGTTGATAGGTTTCCAATGCCACATCATCAAGGCTATTTTTTTGAGCTAACGCCGCCCTTAAAGACAAGTAATCCACACTCGGAGAATGATTTAGGTGAAGAAGAGGAGTGAGTGCAGCTTCTGGTTGTTGTTCTTTAATCAACAGCTTGGCGAGGGCAATCCGCAAGGCTTCACTGTCGTTATCGATTTTGATGCCATCTTGCAATATTTCAAACGCTCTACGCGCATCCCCTTTACCATAATATAAGGCCGCCAGTTGTTGTCGGCTGTTTTCATCTTTAGGAGTGTAACGAAGTACGTCTTTGTAGCTGCTTAACGCTTCATCGATGTTGTTACTATCGATCGCTTTACGGGCTCTGATCTCTGCTTTCTCGGCTAATTGAACCGGTGTCAGTTCGACTTGTTCAACAATAATACCACCTTGCTCAACAGGCTCTGGCTTGGTTGCCGCCTTCGAACTGACGCGAGAAGGGCTCGATGTGTTGCTAGCCAGTAATATTGGCTTTTGAGGTGACGGCTTGCTGGCGACTGGCTTTGGGGCGATGGGGGCTTTAGAAACCGATACTTTAGAAACAGACGTGTTAGAAACGGACGCTTTAGCAACCGACGCTTTAGCAACAGGGGCGTCAGACGTTGAATTTTTAGCCACGAGCGTTAAAGGCTGTTCGATCTTTGTTGTCGATTTTTCAACGACGGGAGCTTGATATATCGTTACCTGTGAAGCTGAGGTTTGCGTGGTCACTTCAGCGATACTCGGCACTGAGTTTGGTTCAAGAGCGCCATTGGATTCCACTGTAACCATGGTCGGTTCAGAGATCACCACTGAGTGATCTATAGAACGATCGATGGTTTCGGATTGATGCGATACCGCCCAGCCACCAATGGCGAGACTGATTGAAAAGCCACCGATAACCCAAGGTAAAACAGGGCGAGTTTTTACCTTATTAATTTGAGCTTTTTCAATCTTAACCGATGCACCCTGTTGTTCTTTATCAGCAAGTTCAGAAAGCGCTTGATTGATGGTACTCATTAGTGACTCCACCCCCATAAAATTGGGGCTTTAAATTTTGGTTTACAGCTATCAAACGTATCGTAAATAGCGCTATAAACATGGTGATTATTGACTTTTTCAGCCTTGTCGCCAAAAGCTAATATCAGAGTCTTATGGCATATCTGATTGATCAGGCGAGGATTTCCATGGCTTGCCCGCCAAATCGCTTTCTTAATAGAAAGGCTAAATACCGCTTCACTGGCCGCGCTTCGGGTTAAACGAGTATCAATATAAGCCACACTTTCATCCACCGATAATGGGCGTAACTTCGCATTAAAGGTGATGCGTTGACGAAACTGCCTTAAATGATGCTGCTCGAGCCGTTCATCCAATTCAGGTTGGCCAATAAGGACAATATTAAGCAGTTTTGCCTGCTCTGTTTCTAGGTTTCCAAACAGCCGCAACACCTCTAGGGCTTCATCAGATAAAGCCTGAGCTTCATCAACAATAACCACGGTTTGATTGCCCGATTTAGAAAGTTCGATCAACTTGGTTTGAATCTTATCAACCACTGACATTGAAGAATGAATCTCAAGCCCCAGCTCAGCGGCAACGGCCAACCTTAACTCCTCACCCGTTAATACAGGGTTAGGTAAGTAAACCAGCTCGACGTTATCTTTTAAGTGATTGATCAGCATTCGGCATACCATGGTTTTACCCGACCCCACCTCGCCAGTTACCTTGATCACGCCTTCTCCCATGTCCAGAGCCGCTGTGACCATTTGAATCGCTTCATAGTGTGGTTCTAACCCTAAAAACAAGCCCGTATTCGGGGTTAGATGAAACGGGTATTGGCTAAAACCAAAGTGGTCAAGATACATGCTTTACCCTGAGAATCGGTTATTCGGAATCTGGAAACCATTCTTGCAAAATATCACGTGAGCGTTCGAGTTCTTTCTGCCACGTGTTTACACCAACAACCGTTGGGCGCAATAAAATCACCAATTCTGTTTTTTGTGTCAGTTCAGACGTATTTCTAAATAAGTGTCCAAGCGCAGGAATATCACCAAAGAATGGCACCTTAGAGACTTGTTCAAAGGTATTGGATTTCATTAATCCACCAATGACGACAACATCCCCATCTCGTGCTCTGATAATGGAATCGGATTCACGAATAGAACTTTGAGCCAATGGAAGGCTGATCGTTTTGCCACCATAACCAATTTCTTTGACTTGTTCTTTCACATCAATAACCGCTGGGTGAACATGCAGTAACACATTTCCTTCGTCATCAATTTGAGGTGTCACGTCTAGAGAAATACCGGAGAAGAAAGGCGTAAGTTCAACTTCTGGTGAAGCCTCGGAATTATCGCCACTGCCCACCACACTGGAAAAGTCGGTCACGTAGTATTCGTCAGTACCCACTTTGATGACCGCTTTTTGAT
Organism: Vibrio sp. YMD68; assembly: GCF_029958905.1. Taxonomy (NCBI): domain Bacteria; kingdom Pseudomonadati; phylum Pseudomonadota; class Gammaproteobacteria; order Vibrionales; family Vibrionaceae; genus Vibrio; species Vibrio sp. YMD68. Next base: position 2,867,159 of record NZ_CP124614.1, read on the forward strand.
TGTTTGCGGCCGTGACTCGAGGGCTTGAGAGAACATTCAAGTCACCTTGCGTATCCATAAAGCTCAAGACCGCTTCAAAGCTACCATCGGAAACGGTGATATTGGTTTGACCGCCCAGTAAGCTGCCAATAGAATCTAGCCCCGGAAGCGCTGCGGCCCCTAATCGATCAATAACAACCTTGCTGTCGCCAATTGAAATGTTTGACCAATTGATCCCTTGTTGATAGCCATCGTTCAACGTGACTTCTAAAATTTTCGCTTCCAAAATAACCTGACGTTGCAGCCTCTCTTGGGAAACGTTTAAGAAGTGCCTAACTTCACGTATGGCATCTGGGTATGCTCGCACCGTAATTACACTCGCTTGCGGTGTGGCGACCACACTCTGACCATCACCACTGCCAATAAGCTGTGAAACAGCACTCACTAGCTGCGGCCAAAAATCACTCTCACTGATGGTTTCAATTTCCGTTCCTCCAATGGCGCTCGTTGATGACGAACTCGAAGAATTTGAAGAGGAATTATTTGATGACGAAGAGTTATTCGATGACGACGACCCCGTGTCAGAATTGGTGATCGTTCCGGTCGTAATCGAAGTGAGTGATCGCCCTTTTCGTTGCATCTGTAAATAATCGACTGGAATCGTGACGGTGCGCATTCCCGATGGATACACTTGTATCACTTTGCCTTTACGCTCAACTTCATAGCCATACATATCACGAACCACAGACAACACCTCATCTAAAGTGACATCGGCTAAATTAACGGTGATATTCCCTTCTACTGCAGGGTGTATCGCTGCGCTGTAGTCGGTTCCTTTGACTAAACTAGCAAAAAAGGTACTGGCCTCAACGCCGTCCGCTCGAACTCTAAAACGCTTGACGTTCTGCGCTGAGGATAGGTTTACTCCATCAATATTCGGCATCAAATCTTGCTGCACGGAAGCAGGAAGATCATTGAGCCCCAAACTGTTGGATTCATTGATGGCTTCGTTGATGGCGGCTTTGGCTTCTACTGGATCTCGGTGGCCCATTGAGCATCCGGCTAAAGATACGATAGCGATAGCAAGTACGATTTTACGCATAGAATTATTATTACCTTAATTCTTAATATCTAACGAAAAAAGCTCTAATGTCCAAAGCTTACTTCCACGTACCAAAGTCACTTTTTCATCAGTTATCTGACGGACTTGGTATCCATTTAATTTATCTCCGGTCTCGACAACACTGTTGTTAAGAACGGCATTACATCGATTAACATGATCACATGCGATACTTTTGAGTCTCGGCAATCGATAAACAACGGGTTTTTTCACTGTCGACGTAGAGGGATCTTTTTTCTGCCACCCTAACGGCGCCGTTGGATCTTGACCTGTTTTTTGGCTCGGCAGCGCATTGACTGACGCATTGACGGAAAAGCCCAATACAGCGAGACTCAGTAACGCGATCCTCAATGGCATTTTCAATCCCATCTTTAGTCGCGTCTGTAATAGCATCTGTAATCGCATTATTGGCTAGCCCCCTATAAACTCTTTACGAGCCCCTAAAGTGTAGACTTCCAAAATCAGTCGTGCTTCTGGGTACTCTTCAACTTGATATTGAAAACTGCGCCAATAATAGTTGGCAGGCATCGCCTCAAGCGTTTGTAAATAGGTGAGGATATCAAAAAATCGACCTGTCATTTCAATTCGAACCGGATGCAGATAGTAAGTGCTGTCTTGATCCTGTCCTTTTGTAATGGACTCTGCGCCTAGCGTTTCCAATGACACCAGGTGAAGCTGCTTACTTTCAGACAAAACACCTTCCAAGAGCAGCGTCATTTGAGAAGGTGAAATCAAGGTATCAATCACATCGGCTAACTCTTGCGATAAAGATTGACTCTGTTTCTGGAGTTTATTCAGCTCAATATCGATCTCTTGGTCTGGGTCTTTTTTCAGCTTCGCAGTCAAGACTAGGATCTCGCCCTGTAACCTCTGAATCTCAGATTTGGTTGCTACGTTTTGACGCGACAATTCATTATCCGTTTTCATTGCAGGTTCAAAGACAAACGTAAACATGACCAAGGCAGTGACGGCAAACCCACCGAGTGTAATGAGCCACTTTTCTCTTTGGGAAAGATCCGAAAATTTGGCTTCTATTTTTTCTAATGCGTGTTTCATTATTTTACATCCTCCTGCGTTCGCAATTCGAATGTAATGACATCTTGTTCATTTCTGCCTATTTTCAACTTTTCAAACGAGCGCCCTACCAAGTTCAGCTCTTCTCTAAACTGCTGAACCCAGTTTGGCACCGTTTCAGCGTTTTTAGCTAAGCCTTGTAAATTCAATCGTTGATTATCGATACGAATACTCTCCAAAGAGATATCATTCCTTCCAATATTCGCTAAAGAACCCATGACGCCTGCGAAACCTTGACGCTGAGACTGATTGTAATCACCAATCGCACTCAATGAACGGTTATGCGATTGAATTTGATCTTTTAACCTGGCAACGGCGGCCACTTTGCCTGGCGACGGTTTGTGCTGCTCTAACTGCTCTCTAAGCTTTTGGGCTTGCTGGGCCAGTTGTGTCGATTGCTGCTGCTGGAGCTTTAATTGTGCTTTTAGCTGCATTGAACTGTAATGGTAATACCCACTGCATGCCAATAGCAGTGCGGCAGTCAAAACCCAAGAGGTCGCGGCGTTTTGAAAGGTAAAATACTGTTTTTGAGGGCGTAAATGATCGGGGTACAGATTAATGTAATCGCCCGCCAAATGTGTTGCTGTAATAGCGAGAAGCTCTCCAGACTCAATGGGATCCGGTGATATCGACCTAACTTTAACGTTTAACCGTTCATCTAATGCTTCGGCTAACTCTTGCTGTTCTTCTTCATCACAACTGGTGAAAAGCGTATGTAACGGCACACCTTTAAGCTGAGACGATAGGTAATCAATCGAACGCTGCAATTCCAAAGCCATGCCATCGAGCTGAAAATCGGAGCTTGCTGTGCCTGTTAATGGTGAAACGACATTACGGATAGTGCGTTGAAAAACACATTTTCCTTCGTGAAAAGCACAGATTTTATAACTGCCCTTTACACTGCGCTGCAACAATAAATAACTGCTTAATTCAGACGAAGCAATACCCCACACATCGTCTTCTGTCAGTACTTCACCTAACGAGCATTTCAGTTCAGCTAAAAGATGAGTCAGCTCAGTAATAAGCGATTTTTTGATCACATAAGCTTGAGTTTTATTACCACTGGGCAAAGTAAAGGCATCAGCGACAATGTCCGTTACTTTCTCTGTGACGAGGTCTTTTAGCAAAAATGGCAGAGCAATAGACAGCTCTTCTTGAGGCACATTAGGGGTATCTATTTGAAATGTTTGATACAGATTTGAGTTCAGAACCACACTGACCGTGACACTCTCAACAGAGTGCGCTTTTAAATGTGTTGCGAGGGCCTTTGGCCAATGTGGATTATCAAGCTCTATTTTCGGTAATGTGAACGCTGAGTGCCTTGAAAAATAGATAGCGTTCGGCTCCACTATCGCCAATAAGTTGGAGTGCTGCTTTTTTGTTGGGCTTAATTTATCTATGAAGGATTTAATGTTCATCCACTGATCACTTTCGTTAGATTATCGCCATCGGTTTCGTCGACCCGGCTTTATTTTATTTGAAACATTAGTATGGGCTTTGTTATTTATTCTAGCCCATACTTCTAATTCTGTATCGAACAGTCGCCCTTGAACGCCATGTACACCTAAATCTATCAGCGTTTTATGCTCTGCTTTCGTTTCGACACCCACTGCAATGACCTGAGTTTTTCCGCCACTGCATGCACCGATGATGCTTCTTACAAAGAGTTGGTTCTCATCTCTTTGGTCAATTCGTTTAATCAAACTTCGATGCAACTTAAGGTAATCGACCTTTAAGTCTTTTAAATAATGGGTACTAACTATCGTTCGTCCCGCTTGACCAACAATAACCTGACAACCTAATCCTGAAAGCATCCGTATGACGGGTCTCATATAATCCAGGTGCTTAATCAAACGCCCTTCCGAAAATTCAAAACTCAATTTTGAGCGAGTTTGAGACGTCAGTTGCAACAGTTCATTTCGCAGCCATTTAAAGTGTTCTTTATCTGCAAATGGGCTGACATGCAGGTTTACAGAATAACATAGGTTTAACTGAGATTCTTTCATACATGTTATTGTTTTTCTGAGTATTGCGCGGTCCATCTTAAGCTCATAACCTACCTGCTCAATGGCCGCATTGAATCTTGAAGCCTTAAGTGTGCCTTTCTCTGGATCATCTATCCGCGCAAACAACTCATGATGAATCAACTTGAGATCGCTCGTTGCCGAATGCAAATAGCAAGGCTGACCGAATACTCGTATATTTTCTGGCGTTAACGTCTGATCAAAAAGCGTACGCCAGCGAACGCTACCACGATCTTCTTGATCCACGGTTGCTTTATTAAATCGGCTCCAGGTATTGATCTGCTGTAACTGGGCACTCTTCAGCGCAATTTCAGCCTCATCCATGATCTTGCCCTGGCGATCTCCCTGGTTAAAATTGGTGACCCCCATATGGCACCAATTATCTTTATCAACTGGCGATGGTGGAGAGATTTTAGCCAGCTGCTTCATGCACGCGTTAACAAGATGTGTCACTTCTTTTGTCCCCTGGTATGGAACAAATATCGCAAAATCAGAGCTATAATATCGAGATAACAGCACATCAGGGTAACGTTGTATCACTCCACTAATAGCTTCTGCCAATTCAACAATGAAGTCGTCACTGGCACTTTTACCATTCAGTTCTTTGACATCTTCCCAGTCATCCACTCTAAGCAAAATGACAGCACCATGAGAGCCACTTTCATGCAAAACTGACTCAAGTTTACTGTCGAATAACACGCGGTTTGCTGTTCCAGTCAGTTGATCTAAGAAGGTTTGCGTTCGGATAAAGGTATCAAATCGGCTTCTCTCTTGGCGGGCATCTTGTAACTCTTCAATCAAACAATCCAATGCCTCACTTGCTGTATACGGCCATTCCCTGAGATCCCCTTTTGAAAACTGCTCTACGCGCCCCGCTAAGATCATTCGCCCACGCTCCTCTAACAGCTCCGATCCCAATAGCTGTTCTTTGAGCCATTTAACGCCTCTCACTAGGCAAAATATGATCAAGCTAACGGCGAGAGTGATCGTCCATAAGGCACCAAAAGAGTCGGTAGAACCTAGATACGGTGGAACGGCCTTGAAGGTCACTTGATAGCCGCTGTTTCTTTCCAATCGATAAGTTTTGTTGTACAAGCGAGAAGGATCGACCCGAGAATCGGTATCGTTAAACTGATATACGACCCCTGCCTGTGAAGATAACTGCATTTCAACAATGCGTGATGCTTGCAGCATTTTGGGCATCCAGCGCTGCATTGATTGCGCCGATTCAGGATCTTCCATTTCTCTATCAACAACGACAACAATGCCATCCAAATAATGATTGAGATATTCTTGGCCAATTTTTTTGAATGTCAGTGTGCCACCGACAAATAAAATAAAGGTCGCGCTGATCACAATGATGGTAACAAAAGCCACCAGCCTTGTACTGAGCTTTAAGGTCGGAGTAAACCTCATAAATTAAGAGTTCCTTTCTATATTTTATTTACCGGTTTTAGTGTGTTGCTATCAACAAGGAAGCAAATCATTTGCCTCTGCTGTTACTATATTAAAAAGTCTCCAAGAACTCGTTTTATTTTGACTACTGTTATCAAACTTTGTTAGCCAAACGTGATCTCTCTCTTAAAGCGCCACGAGTATTAGAGATCATAAGTGATCATGCGGATCGCCACGAGTATGCAGTAGATAGAGTCAATAACGCAAATCACAAAAAAAGCCCCGTACTACGGAGCTTTAGTTTGTATTGTTAATTATAGAACTTCACAGAATATTAAACTCTGAGACTTCTCCATCAAACGACCTAGAACGGGATATCGTCATCGAAATCCATTGGTGGCTCATTATATTGAGGCTGAGCTTGCTGTGGAGCTTGTTGAGCCGGTTTGTGCTGAGGAGCCGATTGAGGCTGTTGCATCGCTGGCTGCTGTTGCTGCATGGCTGGCTGCTGAGGTTGGCCCCAGTTATTATTTTGCTGCTGACTCGCCTGTTGACCGCCACCACCTTGGCCACGCCCACCTAATAGCTGCATTTGACCTGCTGGCCACTGAACAACAACTTCAGTTGAGTAACGATCTTGACCACTTTGATCTTGCCACTTACGTGTTTGCAGTTGACCTTCAAGATAAACTTGAGAGCCCTTACGTAAGTATTCACCTGCAATTTCAGCTGTTTTTCCAAATAACACAACACGGTGCCACTCTGTCTTTTCGCGTTGTTCACCAGTTTGCTTGTCACGCCAAGTTTCAGAAGTGGCGACTGTAATATTTGCAATCGCACTACCATTGGCAGTGTACTTAACCTCAGGATCTTGCCCAAGATTACCCATAATGATGACTTTATTTACGCCACGGCTTGCCATGCTCTGCTCCGTCTCAATGATGTCTAAAAAATTCTGAGGGGTAGGATAGCACGCTTTAACACAGGCTCAAATCGTATTAAAAAATCCATCTTATTGTATGAGCCAATCGGGATTTTATTTACTCGTTTTTTGAACCCTCTCCTACCTCATCTAAATGACAGATAGGTAAATTACCTAACAATATGAAACCAGACGCAAAATGACATACCTAGCTTCAATAGACCTAGATATTCCGCTCGGCTTGCTTCATTTTGTAAACATAATGTAACAGGCTAGGAAGGTACATAATGAAAAAAGCAGATTACACTCGAACCGTTTATTTTTTATGTGAAGATAAACATGCAGACTATCCTTACATCAGTCGACTAGAGACTGATCTATCATTAGATCTTCCAAAAATAGAGCCCAACGATTTGCTCGAAGCCAACCCCAAACATCGACATAAGATTTTACTGATCGATTACCAAACGCATAAACAACTTCAACAGCAAGTTCGTAATTTACCCATTACAGATAAGAACTTTGAAGTGATTATTTTTAACCTCAATAAACGGCTTACGACCGACGAATTGCTCTACTTTGGCAACCTAAAAGGGTTATTTTACACTTACACAAATGTCGAAGATATTGTTCGAGGGCTTGGAGAAATCATTAATGGGCAAAACTGGCTCCCTCGAAAGGTCACAAGCCAACTGCTGCACTATTATCGTCATGTGCTTAACAGCAACACCGCTCCTGTGATCGTTGACTTAACCTCTCGTGAACTGCAGATATTGCGCTGCCTTCAAGATAATTCATCCAATATTCAAATTGCTGATAGCCTATTCATTAGTGAATTTACGGTAAAATCACATCTTTATCAGATTTTTAAAAAACTCTCTGTTAAAAATCGAGTGCAGGCGATAGCATGGGCAAATCAAAATTTAGCGTCTTAATTTGGCGACAAAGTATGAATTCTGTACTAGATGAACCGCCGTTAACTAGCCAGAAACATAAAGCATGTTATCTTGACGCGAAATCATTATTTATACGGAATTACAAAAGGTTTTATCATGATCAAAAAGTGCCTATTCCCGGCAGCGGGTTACGGAACTCGTTTTCTGCCAGCCACTAAATCAATGCCAAAAGAAATGATGCCGGTGGTCAACAAGCCACTCATCGAATACGGTGTTGAAGAAGCGATTCAAGCAGGTATGGATGGTATGTGTATTGTTACTGGTCGTGGCAAACATTCAATCATGGACCACTTTGATAAAAATTATGAGCTGGAACATCAGATCAGTGGCACGAATAAGGAAGAGTTGCTCGTCGATATCCGTAAAGTTATCGACAGTGCAAGTTTCACTTATATCCGTCAAAAAGAAATGAAAGGCCTTGGCCATGCCATACTGACTGGTCGTGATCTTATTGGTGATGAACCTTTCGCTGTAGTGTTGGCCGATGACCTTTGTGTCAATGAGCAACAAGGTGTGTTGGCGCAAATGGTGTCACTATACAAACAGTTCCGCTGCTCAATTGTTGCGGTTCAGGAAGTACCTGAAGATGAAACCCATAAATACGGTGTAATTTCAGGGGAAATGATTAAAGATGATCTTTTCCGTGTCGACGACATGGTAGAGAAGCCAGAACAAGGAACCGCGCCGAGTAACTTAGCCATTATTGGTCGTTATATTCTGACTCCAGATATTTTCGAATTAATTGAGCAAACAGAACCAGGCAAAGGTGGTGAAATTCAAATCACCGATGCGCTTCTTAAACAAGCGAAATCAGGCTGTGTATTGGCTTATAAGTTCAAGGGTAACCGTTTTGATTGCGGTAGTGTTGAAGGCTATATTGAAGCCACCAACTACTGCTTTGAAAATCTTTACCTGAAAGATGAAAAAACAACGGAACTCGGTAAGCACTCAACGCATAAAGAGTCATAATACCGAACGGCTAAGTCGAACTTACAAAAGTCGCACTCACAAAAGCCGACCACGATATATCCAAATTCCTAGCGATTATTTCTAAGGCCACTTTGTACCCAAGTGGCCTTACTGTTTTTTTATCCAGTATTTTATTTGCACAATTGCCACACTATGTAATACTTGCAGCACTTAGTATTTCAATGAGCTTAGACAATGGACACAATTGAAGTTCGCGGTGCACGAACCCATAACCTTAAAGATATCAACCTCACCATTCCTCGCGATAAATTAATCGTTGTCACCGGGCTTTCTGGATCAGGAAAATCCTCTCTCGCTTTTGATACGCTTTATGCCGAAGGGCAGCGCCGCTATGTTGAGTCTTTGTCAGCTTATGCTCGCCAATTTCTCTCGCTCATGGAAAAACCAGATGTCGATCATATCGAAGGCCTATCTCCCGCGATTTCTATTGAACAAAAATCCACTTCTCATAACCCACGTTCCACCGTGGGAACCATTACAGAGGTGTATGATTACCTAAGATTACTTTACGCGCGTGTTGGCGAACCACGATGCCCAGAGCACAATACGCCACTCGCGGCTCAAACCGTCAGCCAAATGGTTGATCGAATCTTAGAACTGCCTCAGGGTTCTAAGAGAATGCTTCTGGCTCCCATCATTAAGGAACGTAAAGGTGAGCATGTAAAAACACTCGAAAACCTTGCGGCTCAAGGCTTTATACGCGCCCGTATTGATGGGGAAACTTGCGATCTTTCCGATCCACCAACATTGGAACTTCACAAAAAACACACCATCGAAGTCGTGGTCGACCGATTTAAAGTTCGAGACGATTTGCAGCAACGTTTGGCGGAATCTATAGAAACCACTCTCGAGCTCTCTGGCGGAATTGTGGTGGTGACGCCAATGGATGAAGAGGGGGAGGAAATTGTCTTTTCTGCCAATTTTGCTTGTTCACATTGTGGTTATAGCATGCAAGAGCTTGAGCCAAGGCTGTTCTCATTTAATAATCCAGCGGGTGCCTGCGGATCTTGTGATGGTTTGGGGGTTCAACAATATTTTGATCCTGAACGCGTCATTATGGATGAGAATGCGAGCCTAGCCGATGGAGCGATTCGCGGATGGGATCAAAAAAACTATTACTACTTTCAAATGCTCACGTCATTAGCCGATCATTATGGTTTTGACCTTAACACCCCTTTTAAAAAACTACCTAAAAAGACTCGAGAAATTATATTAAAAGGTTCTGGTCGGACTGAAGTCGAGTTTAAGTACATCAATGATCGCGGTGATATTCGTGTTAAACGGCACCCATTTGAAGGTATTCTCAATACCTTAGAACGCCGTTATCGAGATACCGAATCCAATGCGGTCAGGGAAGATTTGGTGAAATACATCTCAACGAAGTCTTGTACTGGATGCAATGGAACACGATTGAGAATCGAAGCACGTAATGTATTCATCAATGATACCGCCTTGCCTCAAATTGTTGAGTTTAGTATTGCTGAAGCACTCGACTTCTTCCAGAATCTAAAGCTTGATGGCCAGCGTGGGCAAATAGCCGACAAAGTGATGAAAGAGATCAATGATCGCCTTCAATTTCTGGTTAACGTCGGTCTAAACTACCTTAACCTATCACGCAGTGCAGAAACCTTGTCTGGCGGAGAAGCTCAACGCATCAGGCTTGCCAGTCAAATTGGAGCTGGGCTTGTTGGCGTGATGTATGTTCTAGATGAGCCATCAATTGGTCTGCACCAACGCGACAACGAAAGATTGCTTAAAACCCTGACACACTTGCGTGACTTGGGAAATACCGTTCTAGTGGTCGAGCATGATGAGGATGCGATTCGATGTGCCGACCATGTGATTGATATCGGCCCTGGGGCTGGTGTTCATGGCGGTCACATCGTAGCAGAAGGCACCATGGATGAGATTATCGCGACTCCAGAATCTCTCACTGGTCAGTACTTAAGCGGCGTCAAAAAAATAGAAATACCCAAGCAACGCACTAAAAAAGATCCCAAGAAAACCGTTGAACTTATCGGCGCTACCGGCAATAACTTAAAAGACGTCACACTATCACTGCCTGTTGGTCTGTTCACTTGTGTCACTGGCGTATCTGGATCGGGTAAGTCGACCTTGATTAACGACACTTTCTTTAAGATTGCTCATACCGCTTTAAATGGTGCCACTACAGCAACGCCTTCGCCTTACAAGAAAATAAAGGGGCTAGAGCACTTCGATAAAGTGATCGATATCGACCAAAGCCCAATAGGCAGAACACCGCGTTCTAACCCCGCGACCTATACCGGAATCTTCACGCCAATCCGAGAGCTGTTCGCTGGAACGCAAGAATCTCGTTCTCGAGGGTATAAACCTGGTCGATTTAGTTTCAACGTTCGTGGTGGGCGCTGTGAAGCGTGCCAAGGGGATGGCATGATTAAAGTTGAGATGCACTTTCTTCCAGATGTTTACGTCTCCTGTGATGCATGTAAAGGAAAACGCTACAACCGTGAAACCTTAGAAGTGCACTACAAAGGTAAGAGCATTGATGAAGTTCTACAGATGACCGTTGAAGATGCACGCGCTTTCTTTGAACCGGTACCGGTTATTGCCCGAAAATTACAGACGTTAATGGATGTTGGCCTTTCCTATATTAGGCTTGGTCAAGCAGCGACCACCTTATCCGGAGGGGAAGCACAGAGGGTCAAATTAGCTCGAGAGCTATCAAAGCGAGATACAGGCAAAACCTTATATATCCTAGATGAACCTACAACCGGGTTACACTTTCACGATATTCAGCAATTGCTCACTGTTTTGCACCGATTACGCGATCATGGAAATACCGTGGTGGTCATCGAACACAACCTCGACGTCGTCAAGACAGCAGATTGGGTCGTTGATTTAGGTCCGGAAGGTGGCCAAGGTGGTGGAGAAATTGTCGCTGAAGGTACGCCCGAATCGGTCGCAAAAGTGAAAGGTTCTCATACCGCTCGTTTTCTTAAACCTATGTTAAAATAGAAATAAACGCTAAGATAAAGAAACCAGCAGTGACGCTGGTTTCTTTATATAGGATGAGTAATCACATGGCAATATTGCATACTGGTGGCACCCGCCTTGAACCTCATGCACCAAGCATTCCTCTCAATAAGCCATTCTTAATCTCTCTCGCTGTTGTCTTTATCGTAGCGATGCATTTTTTCATGCAAAATCCGGGAGGATCAGGGCTAGCACTTTCTTTTAATGCCACGACTTGGACTGCATTATCCGTCACCCTTTCTATTGGCCTGTATCAATTAGCCACCAACCAATCTCTGATGTATTCAAAGTTGACGATTGGTCTGTTGGTGTGCTGCCTTTTAATGACCGTTCCAACCTTTTACGGTAATGCAACAACATCAGCAGCATTAGGGCGGCTCATCGGTCTTTGGACTGGCTTCTTACTGTTTGTCCTCTTGCAACAATTTCGTTTCAGTAATAAACACAAACAAAGGCTGTTGTGGTTTATTGTTATCGCCGTTTTTATTCAATCTGTATTTGGGTTCTATCAATACCTGCTTTTAGAACCTAATAATATGTTTGGCTACGATGCGTTACGTAACAGACCATACGGTATATTTCAGCAACCGAATGTCATGGCAAGCTTCCTGGCTACAGGTTTAGTGATATCCGCCTATTTACTCGCACGACAAACCAACAAGTACAGTCGATTGAGTGAAACTTCATTTTTATGCCTCATCCCCTTATTAACCGCCCCTCTTTTGATCATTATTGCTTCTAGAACCGGTTGGTTAGGTGCCGTCATTTCGCTGTGTTTTGTTCTTCCATATTTATATAAATATTCAACACGTAAACGATTTTTTTCCTGGGTAATCTGCTGTCTGATTGGGGTTGGATTGGGGTTTTTCGCTACACATTCTCAGGGCACAGATGCGCTGCTTTCTAGCAAAGCGGATTTAGAAAGCCCGAGAAAATACACTTTTCCTCAAGCACTTGATATGGTGATTGAAAAACCATTTACCGGATACGGATACGGTAACTTTGAAGCGGAATACATACTGTATACCGCTCGTCAGCACCAATTAAATCCAAGCTACAAACCCGGTTTACCCGCCATGGACCATCCTCACAATGAGCTATTATTTTGGGGCGTCGAAGGCGGGCTTATCCCACTCCTGGCGATTGTGTTGGCGGCAAGCTTAGTGCTTGCTCGTATCTACTATGCGAAAAAGGGTATCAGGCTCGCCATGTTCGCGCTGTTTGTTCCGATAGTCGTGCATTCACAACTGGAATATCCTTTCTACCATTCAGCCGTTCATTGGATCACCTTCATGATCCTATTGTTTTGGGTCGATCAACGGGTTGCCAGTTATAAGCGCCTTCATTTTGGTCAACTGACAAAAAGTTTTCTCCGAGTTATGTGTATTATCGCCCCTCTGATCACCAGCTTCTATATGTTCAGCGCCCTGCACACTAACTATGTTCTTACTTTGTTTGAACGATCGTCACCCAAGCAACCTGAGATCTTAGATCGAGTGACGAATCCTGTCGTTTGGAAAGATCGCTTTGACTGGGATATATACAGCACTTATCTCAATATTGGGTTACACACCCAAGAGCCTGAGTTAATCAAACCCTACATACAGTGGTCGCTTGACATGATTCAGTCTAAGCCCAGACCGGCGTTTTACAGTAACTTAATTCTCGCGTACCAAGGGTTAGGTGACAGCAGCCGAGCAGAACAAATTCGAGCTGAAGCGCAGTATCTATTTCCTGATAAAGACTTTACCGCCATTCAATATAGGCCGAAATCGTCAGCGGAAACAGCGTTAACGGAAGCATCTATCCCGAGCGAATAAAACCATAAAGGGGCACTCACGCCCCTTTATCAATTTAGACTGCGATTGTGAATGATCGCTACTGATGCAATGTTTCTTCCAATGCTCGTAAGCATAAAGAAACATTCTCATTTCTAGCGGCATACCCCATCAAACCAATACGCCAGGCTTTACCCGCTAAACTCCCAAGTCCAGCTCCAATCTCCAAATTATACTTCTCAAGCAACGTTGACCTCACTTGCGTATCGTCTACCCCATCTGGAATATAAATCGCGTTCAACTGAGGAAGTCGAGAGTCTTCATTGACGACAAATGTGAAGCCAAGCTTTTCTAATCCTATTTTTAATGTCGCATGCATCTCTTTATGTCGTTGCCAGGCATTTTCTAATCCTTCACGTTTGAGCATCAATAATGACTCGTGTAACGCATAGAGGCTGTTAACGGGTGCTGTATGATGGTAGCTTCGCTTGCCCTCTCCACTCCAATACCCCAGAACAAGACTCTGATCAAGGAACCAGCTTTGAACCGGCGTCGTACGAGCATTAATTTTCTCGATAGCTTTAGGCGACAGAGTCAGCGGGGATAACCCTGGCACGCAAGATAAGCACTTTTGGCTTCCCGAATAAACTGCATCGAGTTCCCATTCATCGACTTTTAATGGCACACCACCCAACGAGGTGACGGCATCTACAATAGTAAGAGCATGATGCTGTTTCGCAATTTGACTCAGTGCCTGAGCATCAGAAAGCGCACCGGTAGACGTTTCCGCATGAACAAATGCCAATATTTTTGCATCCGGATTCGCTTTAAACGCTTGCTCTACTTTATCAGGGCTGACAGGCGCACCCCATTCATCATCAACAACGATGGCTTCAGCACCTGCACGTATGACGTTTTCTCGCATTCGATCACCAAACACGCCATTGCGGCAAACGATGACTTTCTCTCCTGGTTCAATCAGGTTAACAAAACACGCTTCCATGCCAGCACTACCAGGGGCAGAAACGGCAATAGTAAACTCATTATCGGTCTGGAAAGCGTATTTAAGTAGCTGTTTCACTTCGTCCATCATGCCAATAAATAACGGGTCTAAATGGCCAACAATTGGGCGACTTAAAGCCTGTAATACTTGGGGAGAAATATCCGATGGCCCAGGCCCCATAAGTATCCGTTGAGGGGGGATAAAACTTTGAATTGGCATGTATGCTCCTTACTTACACGATGGTTTGAGTAACTACACTAGATCAAATCCCTAGCGCTATCAATGCGGCGTAAGTCTAGTGTGAATATGATGATCACACTTTGTAATTAATTCGTGGTAACAAATATCCATTGACATTCAACCGACAAAACCGTTCAATGAACAGGCTTTATGCAGAAGAGGAGCACTGCCCAGGCAGATATATTGTGGAGCCTTAATTCCAATACAATGTATCCATGGGGAGCAGTGCCGAGGTAAACGTAATGTAAGGGTTATGTTTATCGGTTAAGTGGGCTGAATCCCCTTAACTGTCACTAGCACCGCCTAGTGATGAGCTTCTGAGGTCAATCTATCTATACGCACCTCTTTTTCGCTCAACGATTCTCTTCACTAAAGAACATTAGGTTATTATCAACCTGTTTATTTTTTACCCGTTGTAGGAGAAATGCTGTGAGCGCATTCAATGTCGCCAAGTTTGGTGGGACCAGTGTAGCCAACTTTGAAGCAATGAGCCGTTGTGCTGCTATTATCGAAAACAATCCAGAAACTAAGCTTGTCGTTAGCAGCGCATGCTCTGGAGTCACTAATTTACTTGTTGAACTCGCCAACGGTGTTGCAGACCAAGAGCGACGCAGTGACATATTACAAAACATTGCCGCCATCCATGATTCGATTATATCCAGCCTAAGTGATGGAGCAGAAGCGGCCTCTGAGGTGAATGCCATCTTAGAGACGGTCGCAAACCTAGCTGAAGCAGCTTCCATCCAGGCGAGTACCAAACTCACTGACCATTTGGTAGCGTGTGGTGAGTTGATGTCGACCTACATCCTGACTCAGGTGATGAGAGAGCGCGGTATTCATGCTGTTCGCTTTGATATTAGAGAAATACTGAGAACAGATGGAACCTTTGGCCGTGCTGAACCGCAACTGGAAGACATCTCTGCATTAGCGAAAGATAAATTAGCGCCACTTTGCCAAGAATACGTTGTTATCACCCAAGGGTTTATCGGTTCAGATGCCGATGGCAATACGACCACATTAGGCCGTGGTGGCAGTGACTACAGCGCAGCCCTGATCGCGGAAAGTGTTGAAGCTTCGGGCCTCGCGATATGGACTGATGTTCCTGGTATCTATACCACCGACCCTCGAATAGCGCCTAAAGCTTCACCGATTCCTGAAATTAGCTTTAGCGAAGCTTCAGAAATGGCGAACTTCGGTGCGAAAATCCTTCACCCATCAACGTTAGTTCCCGCACTTCGCCATGACATCCCAGTATTTGTTGGGTCGTCAAAAGAACCTGAACGTGGCGGCACGTGGATTCGTCACCACGCAGAGTCTTCTCCACTGTTTCGGGCATTGGCCTTACGAACAAACCAAACAATGGTGACCCTTCGCAGCGCCAATATGTTTCATGCGTACGGTTTTCTTGCCAAAGTGTTTGAAATTTTGGCTAAGCATAAGATATCCGTCGATTTGATCACAACGTCAGAAATCAGTGTTTCATTAACGTTAGATCAAACAGACACAGCAGGCGGCGCGCCACAACTTCCTGAGCAGGCACGCATTGAACTGGAAGAACTGTGTCATGTGGAAGTCGAACATGGTCTCTGCTTGGTGGCCTTAATTGGTAATAACATGAGTGGAAGTAAAGGCTATGCAAAGCAGGTATTTGGCACGCTAGAAGACTTCAATTTACGTATGATTTGTTATGGAGCAAGCGCTCATAACCTATGTTTCTTACTCAATGAAGCTGATTCTAAATCGGCCATTCAAAAGCTTCACGCTGAATTGTTTGAATAATGAAAATGCAGGGCTGCTCATTAGAGTCGCCCTGCATTTATAGCCATTCGTTTTAAAAAACCCACGCAATACAAACCACTAAACACATTACTTCAGCTTCTGAAGCTTCCCTATCTCAGAATCTATCCGTTTTTGTTTCTGAACATCAACGGTCTATAAAGATCGCTGAGTCATTGCTAACGCAAACATGACAAAAAATGATTGCTATTTGAGCTAGCAGCGTTGAAAATTTCACGACATATTCTGTTACAAAGTCATGAACCCATGTCCATCTACTACACACTTTGCTTTCTCTCTGCAGCGGCAATGTTGATTGCGTTTCTCAATAATAAAATAATAAAGATGCAAACCACCATTGCGATTACAGCAGGAGCGATGGTGCTGTCATTGGCTATTTTAATAGTGGGTCAAAATAACTGGTTTCAATTGACAGAAATCGCGACAACCACCATTGCCAGTATCAACTTTGAAGATTTTCTCCTAAAAGGCATTCTTGGGTTTCTGTTATTCGGCGGTGGCCTAGGAATTAAGCTGCCAAACCTGAAAGACCAAAAATGGGAAATTACCGCTTTAGCATTGGGGGCGACATTGATTTCGACGTTTCTCATTGGCAGTATCTTGTATGGGTTCTGTCAACTGATTGGCATTCCCTTTGATTTTGTCTATTGCTTGTTGTTTGGTTCACTCATCTCCCCAACAGACCCGATTGCTGTCTTGGCGATTGTAAAAAAACTTGATGCGCCGAAACGAATCTCGACACAAATAGAAGGGGAGTCTTTATTTAATGACGGTTTTGGTTTAGTCATTTTTGTCACTATTTTTACTGTCGCGTTTGGGACAGAAACTCCAACTATAGGAAGTGTCAGCTTATTGTTTGCCCAAGAGGCTCTTGGAGGAATCGCGTATGGCTTTGTTCTCGGGCTTCTTTTTCATTACTTGATCAGTGCCACTGACGATCATTCTATGGAATTATTACTGACCATCGGAATCCCAACTGCAGGGTATGTCTTTGCGGATATCATTCATGTCTCTGGGCCTTTAGCGATGGTGGTGTCGGGTATCATGATTGGCAACTGGACTCGTTTTACCGGATTCTCAAAAGAGAGTGAAGAGCACTTAGATCATTTTTGGGAACTCGTTGATGAGTTTTTGAATGGTATTTTGTTCCTCTTGATTGGCATGTCGATGCTGCTTTTTAAATTCCACCAAGAAGATTGGATTTTAATGGCGTTCTCAATTCCATTGGTGCTGTTTGCTCGTTACTTCAGTGTTTTTGTTTCCTATCTCGGCTTCCAACGTTTTCGCAGTTACAACCCTTGGTCAGTGAGAATACTCACCTGGGGAGGACTACGAGGTGGGCTGGCTTTAGCAATGGCTCTTTCCATACCTTCTGGGATCTGGGTGATACCTGACAAGCTGATTGATGTGAAGGAGATCATTTTGGTCATGACTTATTCTGTTGTTGTCTTTTCTATTTTGATCCAGGGCTCTACGATTACGCCCATGATTGAGAAAGCCAAACAAGCAGAACGAGACACCTCATCAGACTCTAGCACTGGCACTATAAAGTAAGTCAGCTTCTCTGTAATCTCTGTGTATAAAGCCGTCTATATACAAAGAGCTGCCTAATTGGCAGCTCTTTTCTTTTAATGTCCTAGGTTACGACAAAAGCATTAGTTGATATTAGGGCCCAACCATTTTTCTGCTTCCAATATGTCCCAGCCTTTACGCTCAGCATAACTTTCAACCTGATCTTGTTGAATTTGAGCAATGGCAAAATATCGGCAATCAGGATGAGAAAAGTACATTCCTGATACTGATGCGCCTGGCCACATCGCATAACTGCTGGTCAATGACATATCGATCGCTTCTTCAACATTCATCATCTCCCATAGCGTTCCTTTTTCGGTATGTTCTGGACATGCCGGATAACCGGGGGCGGGGCGAATCCCTTGATACTTTTCGCGGATCAGATCGTCATTACTTAGATCTTCATCTGGAGCGTATCCCCAAATATCCTTACGAACTTCTTTATGCAAATATTCAGCAAAAGCTTCCGCAAGGCGATCCGCAACAGCTTGAATCATGATCGCGTTGTAATCATCACCTGCCGCCTTGTAAGCATCAGCCAATTCTCTTTCGCCAATACCACCGGTTACTGCAAAACCGCCAATCCAATCCGCTTTGCCGCTCTCTTTGGGTGCAATGTAATCAGATAAGCAATAATTAAAACCTTTCGGTTTGTCCGTTTGCTGACGCAAGTTATGCAATACCTTAAGAACTTCTGTACGTGACTCATCGGTGTACACTTCAATATCGTCACCAACGCTGTTCGCAGGGAACAAACCGCACATCCCTCTCGCTTCGAGAAGCTTCTCTTTCTCAACGCGATCGAGTAAGTCATTCGCATCTTTGAAAAGACGTCTCGCCTCTTCACCGACTTCTTCATGATCTAAAATGGCAGGGTATTTCCCCATTAATGTCCAAGTCATGAAAAATGGAGTCCAATCGATATACTGACGCAGAACCGACACATCAAAATCTTTGAAAACATGAATACCCGGTTTTTCTGGCGCGGGTGGTGTGTAAGTAGCCCAATCGATATCAACTTTGTTCTGACGGGCTTTTTCTAATGTCACTGGTTTAGTGCGGGGGGTTTTACGAGCATGCTGATCACGAACACGTTCATAATCTAAATCGAGCTTTGATGTAAATGCTGGTTTTAATTCATCAGACAGTAACGATGTACAGACACCTACGGCTCGAGATGCATTATTGACGTAAACGACTGGTTCTGAATAATTCTGTTCAATTTTGACCGCAGTATGCGCTTTCGAGGTCGTTGCTCCACCGATAAGAAGTGGAAGCTTAAAACCTTGACGCTCCATCTCTTTAGCTACATGTACCATTTCATCTAGAGATGGCGTAATTAACCCAGAGAGGCCAATAATGTCGACGTTTTCTTCTTTCGCAACTTTTAGAATCTTCTCACAAGAGACCATAACACCGAGATCAATAATATCGTAGTTATTACACTGAAGCACAACGCCTACAATGTTCTTACCGATATCATGAACATCCCCTTTAACGGTCGCCAATAAAATTTTGCCGTTAGTCGCACCCACATCTTTAGTTGCATTGATAAATGGCTCTAAATGAGCAACAGCTTGCTTCATTACCCTTGCAGACTTAACCACCTGAGGAAGGAACATTTTACCTTCGCCAAATAAATCACCGACAACATTCATGCCATCCATCAACGGGCCTTCAATCACCTCTATTGGACGCGCCGCATTCAAACGTGCTTCTTCGGTATCTTCAACGATGAAGTCGGTAATTCCTTTAACAAGAGAGTGCTCTAACCGTTTCTCTACCGGCCATGTTCGCCATTCAAGGGCGGACTTATCTTCAACTTTTCCAACGGCACGCTCAAGATATTCAGTTGCGATATCGAGAAGACGTTCGGTCGAATCATCACGGCGGTTAAGAACGACATCTTCAACCGCTTCGCGTAAGTCTTCTGGGACGTTATCGTATATCTCCAATTGACCCGCGTTCACGATCCCCATATCCATTCCATGTTTAAAACAGTGATAGAGGAACACGGCGTGAATCGCTTCCCGAACGTAGTTATTCCCTCGGAAAGAGAAAGACACATTTGAAACGCCGCCAGAAATCATCGCATGAGGCAGGGTTTGCTTAATATCGGCGACCGCTTCAATGAAATCGACAGCATAATTGTTATGCTCATCAATCCCTGTAGCAACGGCGAATATGTTTGGATCAAAAATAATGTCTTCAGGTGGGAAGCCAACTTCGTCAACCAGTATATGGTATGCGTTAGTACAGATTTCTACTTTTCGTTCACGTGTATCGGCTTGACCGACCTCGTCAAACGCCATCACAATAACCGCAGCACCGTATCGTCGAACTAATTTAGCTTGTTCTATGAACTTCTCTTTGCCTTCTTTTAAAGAAATAGAGTTAACAATACCTTTGCCTTGAATACACTTAAGGCCCGCTTCAATGACTTCCCACTTTGATGAATCGACCATCACCGGTACTTTCGAGATTTCTGGCTCCGATGCACATAAATTAAGGAAACGAACCATACATGCTTCCGCATCGAGCATGCCTTCATCCATATTTATATCGATGATCTGAGCGCCATTCTCGACTTGCTCACGGGCAACGCTCAACGCTTCGTCGTAGAGTTCTTCTTTAATTAAACGCTTAAACCTAGCAGAACCTGTGACATTCGTTCGCTCACCAACGTTAACAAATAGGGATTCTTTAGAGATGGTTAAAGGCTCTAAACCAGAAAGACGGCACGCCACTGGAATATCGGGTAACTGTCGAGGAGTAACACCTTCGACCGCTTCGGCCATTTGACGAATGTGTTCAGGTGTTGTGCCGCAACAGCCACCAATAAGATTCAAGAATCCACTTTCAGCCCACTCTTTTACGTGTTCAGCCATATCTTCAGGGGATAGGTCATACTCACCGAACGCGTTAGGTAGACCAGCATTAGGGTGTGCTGAGACGCTGCATTCTGAAATACGTGACAACTCACTAACATACTCACGTAATTCGTCTGGCCCTAACGCACAGTTCAAGCCAAATGAAATAGGTTTTACGTGGCGTAAGGCGTTATAAAAAGCTTCCGTTGTCTGCCCTGAAAGGGTACGCCCAGAAGCATCGGTAATGGTACCTGAGATCATAACCGGCAATGTGATGCCCACTTCTTCAAATACCGATTCAACAGCAAATGAACATGCCTTGGCATTCAACGTATCGAAAATCGTTTCAATCAAAATCAGATCTGAACCACCTCTGATCAACGCACGTGTCGATTCAGAATAAGCCTCGACAAGCTCATCAAAGGTTACGTTACGAAACCCGGGATCATTAACATCAGGTGAAATGGTACAAGTTCGGTTTGTAGGGCCTAAAACACCTGCAACATACCTTGGCTTATGTGGTGTTTTTTGAGTCCACTCATCAGCAACCTTTCTAGCGAGCTTAGCCGCTTCAAAGTTAATCTCTTCACTCAGGCTTTCCATCTCGTAGTCTGCCATTGCGATCGTGGTTGCATTGAATGTATTCGTCTCAAGGATATCAGCCCCAGCTTCTAGATACTGGCCATGGATATCTTCAATGATTTGAGGCTGAGAAAGAACTAACAGGTCATTATTTCCCTTAAGATCACAATGCCAGTCAGAAAACCGTTCACCGCGATAATCCTTTTCTTCAAGCTTAAAATCTTGAATCATGGTGCCCATGCCACCGTCGATAAGTAAGATTCTTTCCTTTAATTGTGCTTCAATCTGTTGCTTTACATTACTTCCCACAATACAGCCTCATTCCTTTTTTATACCTTACATCCTACCACAGTCTATTCAGCTGTCTAGACGTCTAAACAATAAAGAACGGGTCTTAGAATAGATTTATCTCCAAAGGGTATTTTATCGATTTGATGTCATGCTGCAATGTTGGCTATAGGGTATAAGGGATAAAAATCAGAATGGAAAGATAGAAGATATTGCTACTGGATTTTGAGCATTTAGATCGTATTCAAACGTAAAAAAGCCCAAGTCTTTCGACTTGGGCTTTCTCAATATAATGGCGGAGTGGACGGGACTCGAACCCGCGACCCCCGGCGTGACAGGCCGGTATTCTAACCAACTGAACTACCACTCCGCAGTGGCAACTTGCTAAGCAAGTGTCCATCTGTTTCTAAACGCTGTCTAGAAACGAAATTAAAGCCTGGCGATGTCCTACTCTCACATGGGGAAGCCCCACACTACCATCGGCGCTACTGCGTTTCACTTCTGAGTTCGGCATGGGATCAGGTGGGTCCGCAACGCTATGGTCGCCAAGCAAATTCTTCTTTTGTCTTCACTTTTTAAAAAGTGAAAGCAAAAAATCTGGAAAACTGATTATAAAAGTTCAAACACGCATTCAATGTTCTTTATTGAGTCCACAAAACCCCTTGGGTGTTGTATGGTTAAGCCTCACGGGCAATTAGTACAGGTTAGCTCAATGCCTCACAGCACTTACACACCCTGCCTATCAACGTTCTAGTCTTGAACAACCCTTAAGGGCACTTAAAGTGCCAGGGAAGACTCATCTCAGGGCTCGCTTCGCGCTTAGATGCTTTCAGCGCTTATCGATTCCGAACTTAGCTACCGGGCAATGCCACTGGCGTGACAACCCGAACACCAGAGGTTCGTCCACTCCGGTCCTCTCGTACTAGGAGCAGCCCCCTTCAATCTTCCAACGCCCACGGCAGATAGGGACCGAACTGTCTCACGACGTTCTAAACCCAGCTCGCGTACCACTTTAAATGGCGAACAGCCATACCCTTGGGACCGACTTCAGCCCCAGGATGTGATGAGCCGACATCGAGGTGCCAAACACCGCCGTCGATATGAACTCTTGGGCGGTATCAGCCTGTTATCCCCGGAGTACCTTTTATCCGTTGAGCGATGGCCCTTCCATTCAGAACCACCGGATCACTATGACCTGCTTTCGCACCTGCTCGAATTGTCATTCTCGCAGTCAAGCGGGCTTATGCCATTGCACTAACCACACGATGTCCAACCGTGTTTAGCCCACCTTCGTGCTCCTCCGTTACTCTTTGGGAGGAGACCGCCCCAGTCAAACTACCCACCAGGCACTGTCCGCAATCCCGATAAGGGACCAACGTTAGAACATCAAACGTACAAGGGTGGTATTTCAAGGTTGACTCCACTCCATCTAGCGACGAAGTTTCAAAGTCTCCCACCTATCCTACACATGTAGGTTCAATGTTCAGTGCCAAGCTGTAGTAAAGGTTCACGGGGTCTTTCCGTCTAGCCGCGGGTACACTGCATCTTCACAGCGATTTCAATTTCACTGAGTCTCGGGTGGAGACAGCGTGGCCATCATTACGCCATTCGTGCAGGTCGGAACTTACCCGACAAGGAATTTCGCTACCTTAGGACCGTTATAGTTACGGCCGCCGTTTACCGGGGCTTCGATCAAGAGCTTCGACCGAAGTCTAACCCCATCAATTAACCTTCCGGCACCGGGCAGGCGTCACACCGTATACGTCATCTTACGATTTTGCACAGTGCTGTGTTTTTAATAAACAGTTGCAGCCACCTGGTATCTGCGACTCCTAGTAGCTCCATCCGCAAGGGACTTCACCGCCAAGAGCGTACCTTCTCCCGAAGTTACGGTACCATTTTGCCTAGTTCCTTCACCCGAGTTCTCTCAAGCGCCTTGGTATTCTCTACCCGACCACCTGTGTCGGTTTGGGGTACGATTTCTTATAATCTGAAGCTTAGAGGCTTTTCCTGGAAGCATGGCATCAATGACTTCACCACCGTAGTGGCTCGACATCGTATCTCAGCGTTAAGAAAGTCCGGATTTACCTAAACTTTCCGCCTACGTACTTGAACCTGGACAACCGTCGCCAGGCCCACCTAGCCTTCTCCGTCCCCCCATCGCAATTATAAGAAGTACGGGAATATTAACCCGTTTCCCATCGACTACGCCTTTCGGCCTCGCCTTAGGGGTCGACTTACCCTGCCCCGATTAACGTTGGACAGGAACCCTTGGTCTTCCGGCGAGGGGGTTTTTCACCCCCTTTATCGTTACTCATGTCAGCATTCGCACTTCTGATACGTCCAGCAGCCCTTACAGACCACCTTCAACCGCTTACAGAACGCTCCCCTACCCCGCATACAAAGTATGCAGCCGCAGCTTCGGTGTATAGCTTAGCCCCGTTACATCTTCCGCGCAGGCCGACTCGACTAGTGAGCTATTACGCTTTCTTTAAATGATGGCTGCTTCTAAGCCAACATCCTAGCTGTCTAAGCCTTCCCACATCGTTTCCCACTTAGCTATACTTTGGGACCTTAGCTGGCGGTCTGGGTTGTTTCCCTCTCCACGACGGACGTTAGCACCCGCCGTGTGTCTCCCGGATAGTACTTACTGGTATTCGGAGTTTGCAAAGGGTTGGTAAGTCGGGATGACCCCCTAGCCTTAACAGTGCTCTACCCCCAGTAGTATTCGTCCGAGGCGCTACCTAAATAGCTTTCGGGGAGAACCAGCTATCTCCAGGTTTGATTGGCCTTTCACCCCTAGCCACAAGTCATCCGCTAATTTTTCAACATTAGTCGGTTCGGTCCTCCAGTTGATGTTACTCAACCTTCAACCTGCCCATGGCTAGATCACCTGGTTTCGGGTCTAATCCTAGCAACTGTACGCCCAGTTAAGACTCGGTTTCCCTACGGCTCCCCTAAACGGTTAACCTTGCTACTAAAATTAAGTCGCTGACCCATTATACAAAAGGTACGCAGTCACCCAACAAGTGGGCTCCTACTGCTTGTACGTACACGGTTTCAGGTTCTATTTCACTCCCCTCACAGGGGTTCTTTTCGCCTTTCCCTCACGGTACTGGTTCACTATCGGTCAGTCAGTAGTATTTAGCCTTGGAGGATGGTCCCCCCATATTCAGACAGGATATCACGTGTCCCGCCCTACTCGATTTCACTGATTATGATGTGTCGGTTACGGGGCTATCACCCTGTATCGCGAGACTTTCCAGACTCTTCACCTGCATCATTAAAAGCTTAAGGGCTACTCCAATTTCGCTCGCCGCTACTTTCGGAATCTCGGTTGATTTCTACTCCTCCGGGTACTTAGATGTTTCAGTTCCCCGGGTTTGCCTCGTTGTGCTATGTATTCACACAACGATACGTGCTTATGCACGTGGGTTTCCCCATTCAGAAATCCCAGACTCAAACGGTTATTACTACCTAATCTGGGCTTATCGCAAGTTATTACGTCTTTCATCGCCTCTGACTGCCAAGGCATCCACCGTGTACGCTTAGTCACTTAACCATACAACCCCAAGAGGTCTTATGTATGGTAAACAACCAAGGTGTAATTTGTCTCTCATTATTTGAATGAGCGAGAGACATCAGTTTGTCTCACTTTAAAAAGTGACATCAAACTGCGATTTTGCCGGACTCAAATATAAACAATCATGACGAGTCATGTTGTTTCCAAAAACACTTGAATGTGTGTTGGTACCTAGTCTCTAAAAGAGAATAGGATTTGAGAACTTTTATTTGAACAACAACCAATCAAGTTGTTGTTCGTCAGCTTTCCAAATTGTTAAAGAGCGAGTGTTTACTTTTTCAAGTTAAAGCACTTTCTAATGACTTTCGTCGACAAGAATCCGAACCATATTCGTTTTACTGAATTGGTTTGGAAGTCAACATCCAAAAGTCTTTAGAGAGTGGTGGGCGATACCGGGCTCGAACCAGTGACCCCCTGCTTGTAAGGCAGGTGCTCTCCCAACTGAGCTAATCGCCCACATTAAGTTTCTTTTTATTTTCACTTTTTAAAAAAGTGACAATAAAAAGCCATCTTCCTGTGGAGAAGAATGGTGGGTCGTGCAGGATTCGAACCTGCGACCAATTGATTAAAAGTCAACTGCTCTACCAACTGAGCTAACGACCCAATGGTATCCCGTAGGGGAGTCGAACCCCTGTTACCGCCGTGAAAGGGCGGTGTCCTAGGCCTCTAGACGAACGGGACACTAGATTTACTTTCACTTCTTAAAAGTGAAAACAAACTGTTGAAATATCTTGGGAGATATTTCTTTCTCTTTACATTTTAAACCATCAATCTGTGTGGGTACTCATCGTGAAAATCATCGTATAAGGAGGTGATCCAGCCCCAGGTTCCCCTAGGGCTACCTTGTTACGACTTCACCCCAGTCATGAACCACAAAGTGGTGAGCGTCCTCCCCGAAAGGTTAAACTACCCACTTCTTTTGCAGCCCACTCCCATGGTGTGACGGGCGGTGTGTACAAGGCCCGGGAACGTATTCACCGTGACATTCTGATTCACGATTACTAGCGATTCCGACTTCATGGAGTCGAGTTGCAGACTCCAATCCGGACTACGACGCACTTTTTGGGATTCGCTCACTATCGCTAGCTTGCTGCCCTCTGTATGCGCCATTGTAGCACGTGTGTAGCCCTACTCGTAAGGGCCATGATGACTTGACGTCGTCCCCACCTTCCTCCGGTTTATCACCGGCAGTCTCCCTGGAGTTCCCACCATTACGTGCTGGCAAACAAGGATAAGGGTTGCGCTCGTTGCGGGACTTAACCCAACATTTCACAACACGAGCTGACGACAGCCATGCAGCACCTGTCTTAGAGCTCCCGAAGGCACACCTGCGTCTCCGCTGGCTTCTCTAGATGTCAAGAGTAGGTAAGGTTCTTCGCGTTGCATCGAATTAAACCACATGCTCCACCGCTTGTGCGGGCCCCCGTCAATTCATTTGAGTTTTAATCTTGCGACCGTACTCCCCAGGCGGTCTACTTAACGCGTTAGCTCCGAAAGCCACGGCTCAAGGCCACAACCTCCAAGTAGACATCGTTTACGGCGTGGACTACCAGGGTATCTAATCCTGTTTGCTCCCCACGCTTTCGCATCTGAGTGTCAGTATCTGTCCAGGGGGCCGCCTTCGCCACTGGTATTCCTTCAGATCTCTACGCATTTCACCGCTACACCTGAAATTCTACCCCCCTCTACAGTACTCTAGTCCAACAGTTTCAAATGCAGTTCCGAGGTTGAGCCCCGGGCTTTCACATCTGACTTATTGAACCACCTGCATGCGCTTTACGCCCAGTAATTCCGATTAACGCTCGCACCCTCCGTATTACCGCGGCTGCTGGCACGGAGTTAGCCGGTGCTTCTTCTGTCGCTAACGTCAAGAGATAAGCGTATTAAACTTACCCCCTTCCTCACGACTGAAAGTACTTTACAACCCGAAGGCCTTCTTCATACACGCGGCATGGCTGCATCAGGCTTTCGCCCATTGTGCAATATTCCCCACTGCTGCCTCCCGTAGGAGTCTGGACCGTGTCTCAGTTCCAGTGTGGCTGATCATCCTCTCAGACCAGCTAGGGATCGTCGCCTTGGTGAGCCATTACCTCACCAACTAGCTAATCCCACCTAGGCGTATCCAATAGCACAAGGCCCGAAGGTCCCCTGCTTTGCTCCAAAGAGATTATGCGGTATTAGCCATCGTTTCCAATGGTTATCCCCCTCTACTGGGCAACTTCCTAGGCATTACTCACCCGTCCGCCGCTCGTCAGCAAAGAAAGCAAGCTTTCTTTCTGTTACCGCTCGACTTGCATGTGTTAGGCCTGCCGCCAGCGTTCAATCTGAGCCATGATCAAACTCTTCAATTTAAAGTTTTGATTCCCTAAATAAATAGGGCTCGGCTCAACGAATACTGACTTCAAAACTAGGATTTATCCGAAGATAAACCTGTAATTCTAAAGCTATTACCATTCCAACAGAATAGTAATGAATTGACTGTGCTCTTTTTGGTTTTCACTTTAAAAAGTGAAATCAAACAGCTCAAAGCTGTACCAAATTGAATTGGTCACTCAGTTCATTGAAACCAAAGTTGTTTCCGAAGAAACTGTTTTTACCTAGGTAAAAACATATTGGATTTTCATCAACGAGTGCCCACACAGATTGATAGGTTTAAATTGTTAAAGAGCGTTGCTTTTCAAGGCCTTAACCTCTCAAGCGGATGCGTATAATACGCTTTTGACTCTGTAAGTCAACATAATATTCTAAGTTATTACTTAAAAAACTATGTTGACTCGTCTCATCGAGACAAGTCGGAATTAAAGCCTGGCGATGTCCTACTCTCACATGGGGAAACCCCACACTACCATCGGCGCTACTGCGTTTCACTTCTGAGTTCGGCATGGGATCAGGTGGGTCCGCAACGCTATGGTCGCCAAGCAAATTCTTAAATTCGGAAAACTGATTATAAAAGTTCAATCACACATTCAATGTTCTATTTGAGTCCACAAAACCCCTTGGGTGTTGTATGGTTAAGCCTCACGGGCAATTAGTACAGGTTAGCTCAATGCCTCGCAGCACTTACACACCCTGCCTATCAACGTTCTAGTCTTGAACAACCCTTAAGGGCACTTAAAGTGCCAGGGAAGACTCATCTCAGGGCTCGCTTCGCGCTTAGATGCTTTCAGCGCTTATCGATTCCGAACTTAGCTACCGGGCAATGCCACTGGCGTGACAACCCGAACACCAGAGGTTCGTCCACTCCGGTCCTCTCGTACTAGGAGCAGCCCCCTTCAATCTTCCAACGCCCACGGCAGATAGGGACCGAACTGTCTCACGACGTTCTAAACCCAGCTCGCGTACCACTTTAAATGGCGAACAGCCATACCCTTGGGACCGACTTCAGCCCCAGGATGTGATGAGCCGACATCGAGGTGCCAAACACCGCCGTCGATATGAACTCTTGGGCGGTATCAGCCTGTTATCCCCGGAGTACCTTTTATCCGTTGAGCGATGGCCCTTCCATTCAGAACCACCGGATCACTATGACCTGCTTTCGCACCTGCTCGAATTGTCATTCTCGCAGTCAAGCGGGCTTATGCCATTGCACTAACCACACGATGTCCAACCGTGTTTAGCCCACCTTCGTGCTCCTCCGTTACTCTTTGGGAGGAGACCGCCCCAGTCAAACTACCCACCAGGCACTGTCCGCAATCCCGATAAGGGACCAACGTTAGAACATCAAACGTACAAGGGTGGTATTTCAAGGTTGACTCCACTCCATCTAGCGACGAAGTTTCAAAGTCTCCCACCTATCCTACACATGTAGGTTCAATGTTCAGTGCCAAGCTGTAGTAAAGGTTCACGGGGTCTTTCCGTCTAGCCGCGGGTACACTGCATCTTCACAGCGATTTCAATTTCACTGAGTCTCGGGTGGAGACAGCGTGGCCATCATTACGCCATTCGTGCAGGTCGGAACTTACCCGACAAGGAATTTCGCTACCTTAGGACCGTTATAGTTACGGCCGCCGTTTACCGGGGCTTCGATCAAGAGCTTCGACCGAAGTCTAACCCCATCAATTAACCTTCCGGCACCGGGCAGGCGTCACACCGTATACGTCATCTTACGATTTTGCACAGTGCTGTGTTTTTAATAAACAGTTGCAGCCACCTGGTATCTGCGACTCCTAGTAGCTCCATCCGCAAGGGACTTCACCGCCAAGAGCGTACCTTCTCCCGAAGTTACGGTACCATTTTGCCTAGTTCCTTCACCCGAGTTCTCTCAAGCGCCTTGGTATTCTCTACCCGACCACCTGTGTCGGTTTGGGGTACGATTTCTTATAATCTGAAGCTTAGAGGCTTTTCCTGGAAGCATGGCATCAATGACTTCACCACCGTAGTGGCTCGACATCGTATCTCAGCGTTAAGAAAGTCCGGATTTACCTAAACTTTCCGCCTACGTACTTGAACCTGGACAACCGTCGCCAGGCCCACCTAGCCTTCTCCGTCCCCCCATCGCAATTATAAGAAGTACGGGAATATTAACCCGTTTCCCATCGACTACGCCTTTCGGCCTCGCCTTAGGGGTCGACTTACCCTGCCCCGATTAACGTTGGACAGGAACCCTTGGTCTTCCGGCGAGGGGGTTTTTCACCCCCTTTATCGTTACTCATGTCAGCATTCGCACTTCTGATACGTCCAGCAGCCCTTACAGACCACCTTCAACCGCTTACAGAACGCTCCCCTACCCCGCATACAAAGTATGCAGCCGCAGCTTCGGTGTATAGCTTAGCCCCGTTACATCTTCCGCGCAGGCCGACTCGACTAGTGAGCTATTACGCTTTCTTTAAATGATGGCTGCTTCTAAGCCAACATCCTAGCTGTCTAAGCCTTCCCACATCGTTTCCCACTTAGCTATACTTTGGGACCTTAGCTGGCGGTCTGGGTTGTTTCCCTCTCCACGACGGACGTTAGCACCCGCCGTGTGTCTCCCGGATAGTACTTACTGGTATTCGGAGTTTGCAAAGGGTTGGTAAGTCGGGATGACCCCCTAGCCTTAACAGTGCTCTACCCCCAGTAGTATTCGTCCGAGGCGCTACCTAAATAGCTTTCGGGGAGAACCAGCTATCTCCAGGTTTGATTGGCCTTTCACCCCTAGCCACAAGTCATCCGCTAATTTTTCAACATTAGTCGGTTCGGTCCTCCAGTTGATGTTACTCAACCTTCAACCTGCCCATGGCTAGATCACCTGGTTTCGGGTCTAATCCTAGCAACTGTACGCCCAGTTAAGACTCGGTTTCCCTACGGCTCCCCTAAACGGTTAACCTTGCTACTAAAATTAAGTCGCTGACCCATTATACAAAAGGTACGCAGTCACCCAACAAGTGGGCTCCTACTGCTTGTACGTACACGGTTTCAGGTTCTATTTCACTCCCCTCACAGGGGTTCTTTTCGCCTTTCCCTCACGGTACTGGTTCACTATCGGTCAGTCAGTAGTATTTAGCCTTGGAGGATGGTCCCCCCATATTCAGACAGGATATCACGTGTCCCGCCCTACTCGATTTCACTGATTATGATGTGTCGGTTACGGGGCTATCACCCTGTATCGCGAGACTTTCCAGACTCTTCACCTGCATCATTAAAAGCTTAAGGGCTACTCCAATTTCGCTCGCCGCTACTTTCGGAATCTCGGTTGATTTCTACTCCTCCGGGTACTTAGATGTTTCAGTTCCCCGGGTTTGCCTCGTTGTGCTATGTATTCACACAACGATACGTGCTTATGCACGTGGGTTTCCCCATTCAGAAATCCCAGACTCAAACGGTTATTACTACCTAATCTGGGCTTATCGCAAGTTATTACGTCTTTCATCGCCTCTGACTGCCAAGGCATCCACCGTGTACGCTTAGTCACTTAACCATACAACCCCAAGAGGTCTTATGTATGGTAAACAACCAAGGTGTAATTTGTCTCTCATTATTTGAATGAGCGAGAGACATCAGTTTGTCTCACTTTAAAAAGTGACATCAAACTGCGATTTTGCCGGACTCAAATATAAACAATCATGACGAGTCATGTTGTTTCCAAAAACACTTGAATGTGTGTTGGTACCTAGTCTCTAAAAGAGAATAGGATTTGAGAACTTTTATTTGAACAACAACCAATCAAGTTGTTGTTCGTCAGCTTTCCAAATTGTTAAAGAGCGAGTGTTTACTTTTTCAAGTTAAAGCACTTTCTAATGACTTTCGTCGACAAGAATCCGAACCATATTCGTTTTACTGAATTGGTTTGGAAGTCAACATCCAAAAGTCTTTAGAGAGTGGTGGGCGATACCGGGCTCGAACCAGTGACCCCCTGCTTGTAAGGCAGGTGCTCTCCCAACTGAGCTAATCGCCCACATTAAGTTTCTTTTTATTGTCACTTTTTTAAAAAGTGACAATAAAAAGCCATCTTCCTGTGGAGAAGAATGGTGGAGCTATGCGGGATCGAACCGCAGACCTCCTGCGTGCAAGGCAGGCGCTCTCCCAGCTGAGCTATAGCCCCAATTTATTTTCTTACTTTCGTAAGCATTTCCTTGGGAGGAAATGGTGGGTCGTGCAGGATTCGAACCTGCGACCAATTGATTAAAAGTCAACTGCTCTACCAACTGAGCTAACGACCCAATGGTATCCCGTAGGGGAGTCGAACCCCTGTTACCGCCGTGAAAGGGCGGTGTCCTAGGCCTCTAGACGAACGGGACACTAGATTTACTTTCACTTCTTAAAAGTGAAAACAAACTGTTGAAATATCTTGGGAGATATTTCTTTCTCTTTACATTTTAAACCATCAATCTGTGTGGGTACTCATCGTGAAAATCATCGTATAAGGAGGTGATCCAGCCCCAGGTTCCCCTAGGGCTACCTTGTTACGACTTCACCCCAGTCATGAACCACAAAGTGGTGAGCGTCCTCCCCGAAAGGTTAAACTACCCACTTCTTTTGCAGCCCACTCCCATGGTGTGACGGGCGGTGTGTACAAGGCCCGGGAACGTATTCACCGTGACATTCTGATTCACGATTACTAGCGATTCCGACTTCATGGAGTCGAGTTGCAGACTCCAATCCGGACTACGACGCACTTTTTGGGATTCGCTCACTATCGCTAGCTTGCTGCCCTCTGTATGCGCCATTGTAGCACGTGTGTAGCCCTACTCGTAAGGGCCATGATGACTTGACGTCGTCCCCACCTTCCTCCGGTTTATCACCGGCAGTCTCCCTGGAGTTCCCACCATTACGTGCTGGCAAACAAGGATAAGGGTTGCGCTCGTTGCGGGACTTAACCCAACATTTCACAACACGAGCTGACGACAGCCATGCAGCACCTGTCTTAGAGCTCCCGAAGGCACACCTGCGTCTCCGCTGGCTTCTCTAGATGTCAAGAGTAGGTAAGGTTCTTCGCGTTGCATCGAATTAAACCACATGCTCCACCGCTTGTGCGGGCCCCCGTCAATTCATTTGAGTTTTAATCTTGCGACCGTACTCCCCAGGCGGTCTACTTAACGCGTTAGCTCCGAAAGCCACGGCTCAAGGCCACAACCTCCAAGTAGACATCGTTTACGGCGTGGACTACCAGGGTATCTAATCCTGTTTGCTCCCCACGCTTTCGCATCTGAGTGTCAGTATCTGTCCAGGGGGCCGCCTTCGCCACTGGTATTCCTTCAGATCTCTACGCATTTCACCGCTACACCTGAAATTCTACCCCCCTCTACAGTACTCTAGTCCAACAGTTTCAAATGCAGTTCCGAGGTTGAGCCCCGGGCTTTCACATCTGACTTATTGAACCACCTGCATGCGCTTTACGCCCAGTAATTCCGATTAACGCTCGCACCCTCCGTATTACCGCGGCTGCTGGCACGGAGTTAGCCGGTGCTTCTTCTGTCGCTAACGTCAAGAGATAAGCGTATTAAACTTACCCCCTTCCTCACGACTGAAAGTACTTTACAACCCGAAGGCCTTCTTCATACACGCGGCATGGCTGCATCAGGCTTTCGCCCATTGTGCAATATTCCCCACTGCTGCCTCCCGTAGGAGTCTGGACCGTGTCTCAGTTCCAGTGTGGCTGATCATCCTCTCAGACCAGCTAGGGATCGTCGCCTTGGTGAGCCATTACCTCACCAACTAGCTAATCCCACCTAGGCGTATCCAATAGCACAAGGCCCGAAGGTCCCCTGCTTTGCTCCAAAGAGATTATGCGGTATTAGCCATCGTTTCCAATGGTTATCCCCCTCTACTGGGCAACTTCCTAGGCATTACTCACCCGTCCGCCGCTCGTCAGCAAAGAAAGCAAGCTTTCTTTCTGTTACCGCTCGACTTGCATGTGTTAGGCCTGCCGCCAGCGTTCAATCTGAGCCATGATCAAACTCTTCAATTTAAGATTTTGATTCCCTAAATAAATAGGGCTCGGCTCAACGAATACTGACTTCAAAACTAGGATTTATCCGAAGATAAACCTGTAATTCTAAAGCTATTATCTTTCCAACAGAAAGATAATGAATTGACTGTGCTCTTTTTGGTTTTCACTTTAAAAAGTGAAATCAAACAGCTCAAGGCTGTACCAAATTGAATTGGTCACTCAGTTCATTGAAACCAAAGTTGTTTCCGAAGAAACTGTTTTTACCTAGGTAAAAACATATTGGATTATCATCAACGAGTGCCCACACAGATTGATAGGTTTAAATTGTTAAAGAGCGTTCTTCTTTTGTGATTTGCATCACTTGGAAGAGGCGGCCATTCTAGCGAGATAATTTCCAGTGTCAAACACTTTTTTTAAATTTTCTCTTTTTGCTTTCTAGCCTTGTTAACCCTGCTTGTTAGCCCGTAAGCCCTTGCTGTGTCAACGAGGAGGCATTATAGAGATCGAACTCACATTGGCAAGTGTTATTTGTGAAAAAATGCAAAAATACGCATTTTAAGTGCTAATTTGATCCAAGTGGTTATTTCCTATCATTTACACAGATCAAATATACACCTTATCCCCAAAGTTATACACAATACGTGTTTTGGAATCAGTTTTCAGACATAAAAAAAGCTGCCATTGCAGCTTTCTCTTTATCGAATGATTAAATTCCAGAACCATATTGTTCGCCATCATCTTCATGAAGGCCACATTCTCTTTTTAATCCAAAGAAACGGGTTTCTTCTTCATTCATTCCAGGCTCCCACTTTTTAGAAGTGTGGGTATCTCCCACTGATAGGTAACCTTCTTCTCTCAGTGGGTGATAAGCCAAGCCATGCTTCTCTAAATAATAGTGCACGTCTTTATTTGTCCAGTCTATTACCGGTAAGAACTTGAAGACACCATTTTGTAGCGAAAGAATAGGCAGATTTGCTCGGCTACTAGACTGCTCTCGTCTTAGACCTGAAAACCATGTTCCCACTTCTAACTCGTCCAACGCTCGACGCATTGGTTCGACTTTATTCAGCTTATTATATTTTTCGATTCCCTCTATACCTTGTTCCCATAGCTTTCCGTAACGTGCCTCTTGCCAATTGGGACTATTTGGAGCTCGATATACTTTAAGGTTGAGTGTTAACTGTTGGCTCAATTGATCAATGAATTGATACGTTTCATTAAAAAGATAGCCTGTGTCCGTTAATATTACGGGAATATCTGGATCAGCTTGCGTTACTAGATGCAGCATCACCGCAGCTTGAATACCAAAACTAGATGAAACAACGTGTGTTCCCTCTAAGTTATTCAAAGCCCATTTAACACGCTGTTGCGCAGTTAGCTTTTCTAACTCGGCATTAATTTCAGCAAGACGGAGAATTTGCTCCGTCTTAGTTAATGAGAGCAGTTCTGCTAACTTCAATTTTGAAGCTACAGAATTAAGCATAAAGATCCCTCTTTGATACGAAGACTTCTTCTATAATGCCAGCACGAATCGTAAAGTCACCGAAGCCTTCGTTTTCTTCACGCTCTGTCGCCCATCGACCGACTAACTGATCTATTTCTTCCAAGATTTGTTTGTCAGTGATGTTCTCTTTATACATTTTAGGAATTCGCGTACCCGCTCTGTTACCGCCTAAATGTAGGTTATAACGATTAGGAGCTTTGCCCACTAATCCAATTTCAGCCAACATAGCTCGGCCACAACCATTAGGACAACCTGTTACTCGCAAGATAATGTTGTCATCTTTTGGTAGCTGATGCTTTTCTAGAATAGCTTCAACATCAGTCACGAACTGAGGCAAGAAACGTTCAGCTTCCGCCATTGCTAGTGGGCAGGTAGGAAATGCAACACATGCCATTGAGTTTTTACGTTGCTCACTGACGGTGTCATCCATCAAACCATGGGCGCGTGCAATCTTTTCAATCTTCGCTTTTTCTTTCTCTGGTACGCCAGCAACAATCAAGTTCTGATTCGCTGTCATGCGGAAGTCACCTTTGTGCACTTTCGCAATTTCAGCAACACCTGTTTTTAGAGGTTTACCTGGGAAGTCTAATAAGCGTCCATTTTCGATGAACAATGCAAGGTGATGTTTACCATCGATCCCTTCAGCCCAACCAATACGATCACCGCGACCTGTAAATTCATATGGGCGGCTCTCTTCAAAATTAACGCCTGCGCGTTTTTCAACTTCCGCTTTAAACACATCAATACCGACTCTATCGAGTGTGTATTTGGTTTTTGCGTTTTTACGGTTAGATCGGTTACCCCAATCACGCTGAGTCGTCACGACCGCAGCCGCAACCTCTAACGTTTTTTCTAGGGGAACAAAACCAAAGTCATCGGCTTTACGCGCGTAAGTCGACGTGTCACCGTGGGTCATTGCTAATCCACCGCCCACCAACACATTAAATCCAACAAGCTTTCCGTTATTCGCAATCGCAACAAAGTTAAGATCGTTTGCGTGGACATCAACATCATTCTGAGGAGGAATCACGACCGTTGTTTTGAACTTACGCGGTAGATAATTACTGCCTAAGATAGGCTCCTCTGTCGTCTCAACTTTTTCGCCATCAAGCCAAATCTCGGCATAGGCACGAGTTTTTGGTAGTAGATGCTCACTGATCTTCTTCGCCCACTCATACGCTTCTTGATGAAGTTCAGATTCAACCGGGTTCGTTGTACACAAAACATTTCGGTTTACATCACCGGCGGTTGCAATGGAATCTATACCAATGCTATTCAGCGTCTGGTGCATTAGCTTGATGTTTGGTTTCAATACACCATGAAATTGAAAGGTTTGACGAGTCGTTAAACGCAGGCTTCCATAGCTGGTATTTTCTGTTGCAAACTTATCAATCGCTAGCCACTGCTTCGGCGTAATAATGCCACCCGGCATACGTGCACGCAGCATGACATTATGCAGAGGCTCTAGTTTTTGTTTCGCGCGCTCGGCTCTAATATCGCGGTCATCCTGCTGATACATCCCATGGAAACGAATCAATTGGAAGTTATCTGCCGTAAAGCCACCAGTAATTCGATCTTGAAGATCCTTCTCTATCGTACCGCGCAAGAAATTACTCTCACGCTTCAAACGTTCGTTGTCTGCTAATGGACCAAGCACTTGACCCAATACTTCTTGTTCTTGCTTGCTCATTAGTACACATCCCTTTGGTAACGTTTGTCTTTACGTAAGTTGTTAATAAATGCCTCTGCGTCATCACGCGACATCTTGCCTTGCTGCTCAGCGACCTCAATTAGCGCTTCATGGACATCTTTCGCCATGCGCGTTGCATCACCACAAACATAGATGTAAGCCCCCGCCTGTATCCATTGCCAAACTTGTTCTGCTTGTTCAAGGACTCGGTGCTGGACGTACACTTTTTCATGTTGATCACGGCTAAAGGCGACATCAAGCTGCGAAAGAAGACCTGACTTCAGGTACTTTTGCCATTCAACTTGATACAAGAAGTCTTGGGTAAAGGTTCGATCACCAAAGAATAACCAGTTTTTTCCTTCGGCTTCTCGGTTGTCGCGTTCTTGCATAAAGCTTCGGAAAGGTGCAATACCCGTTCCTGGGCCAATCATAATCACCGGAGCATTATCATCTTGAGGAAGTTTGAAGTTATTGTTGTTTTCAATAAACACTTTAACTTCACCGCCTTCTTCCAGACGTTGCGCTAAGAAACCTGAAGCACCACCAAGTCGAGATTGTTCATCTTTTTGATATTCAACCAGACCGACCGTCAAATGAACTTCTTCATCGACTTCACTTTGACTTGATGCAATGGAATACAAACGAGGCGTCAATTTTCGCAGTAGCCCGACCAATTCATCAGCAGACAACTTGGTTTTCTTTTCTGAAAGCACGTCAACGATTTGTGTGTTTCCTGCGTACTCTCGTAGCTTATCTTTATCTTCCACCAGCTTTTGGAGTTTTTTACTGCCCGACAACTCTGCAAACTTAGTTACAAACTGAGGGTTTGACGCTGTGATTTCGAATTTGCTAACTAAAGCGCTATGAATAGAGAGGCTTTCGCCATCAACATCGACACTCTCAACACCAGAAAGGCCCACTTTCGACAGAATCTCATTCGCTAAATCAGAACTGTTCTCATACCAAACACCCAACGCGTCTCCGGCTTGGTAAGTGATACCTGAGTCTTCAAGATCGATCTCGATATGACGAACGTCTTTGCCTGAATCACGACCGGTGATTTTCTGGCTCGTTAGCAAGCTCGCTGTGTATGGGTTCTGTTTCGTGTATTGTGAATGAGACGAAGCCTGACCAACAGGCAATTGAACGACTTCAGCTTCAGTACCAGAAGAAAGATCTTCTTGAAGAATATCTAACGCTTTAGTACGCCACTCTTTAGCTTCGCTCTCGTAGTCCACATCGAGGTCAATGCGATCAATAAATGCCGTCGCCCCTTGCTTCGATAAGTAAGCATCGAAGTCTTTACCGGTTTGGCAAAAGAATTCGTAGCTTGAATCACCCAAACCAATCACCGCGTATTTTAGATTCGGTAGCTTCGGCGCTTTCTTCGATTGTAAGAACTCATGCAGCTCAATGGCGTTATCTGGTGCTTCACCTTCACCATTAGTTGAAGCAACAATAATGACATGGGTTTCTTTCGCGAGATTCTTGCCTTTATAATCGCTGGCATCAAATAGCTGAGATTCCACCCCTAATTGCTTTGCTTCATGCTCTAACGCTTCAGCAACACCTTTTGCGTTACCGGTCTGAGAAGCGAAAATAATAGTGAGTTTTCCGGCTGGTTTTGAGGCAACAACCGCTGCTGCTTGCTCAATCGGCGCAGAAGCCGCATTACTTTGAGTTTGGCTTAATCCCCAAAAATACCCACTTACCCAAGCAAGTTGATTGGCTGATAATTCAGAAACTGTTTGTTGAAGCTGTCCAATTTGCTGCTGATTAATAGGTGCAGTAAATGCAGCCTGATCATTGGCTGAAGTGTTTCCAGATAACACTTCCTTTTGAGAGGACTCTTTCTTATTTAAAGACATGGTCACGACATCCCTATTCATTGCGTGCCGATAGATTAACCACTCTTGCTAATAACAAGAAAGAATAGATAAGTATGTTTTATAACTTTTTGGAAGATGGAAAGTAAAAAGCGGGTTATTTGGATTCAATCCTAACCTGAGAAAAGCCGACAGCCATTGCTGACTTAGAAGCGAGATCCAAATCCATATAGTGGCATTCACCACCCTGTGAGTCGGTCAACAAAACAAAACCGCCTCTAGCGTGACGAAACTCAACAACCCAACTGCCTTCCTGCACTGAAGGCTCAATAATCGCCTCGACCAGTTTATGGTCTCGGTACAAACATCTCAGTTCTGTAATTGTCATACCATCACGCACCTATCGCCGACACAACATAATCACCTTTGTTAAGCATGGTAGATTTTGAGCGTTCTGCTAAAAAATAGGACCGTTATATAACCATTAGATATAAAAAACGCCACTTAATGAAGTGGCGTTATTAAAAAGCAATGCGAGACTTAACTAGTACTGAAACTCAGCA
Organism: Vibrio sp. YMD68; assembly: GCF_029958905.1. Taxonomy (NCBI): domain Bacteria; kingdom Pseudomonadati; phylum Pseudomonadota; class Gammaproteobacteria; order Vibrionales; family Vibrionaceae; genus Vibrio; species Vibrio sp. YMD68. The sequence goes on from NZ_CP124614.1 coordinate 2,906,298, forward strand.
CCTAAGAACCAGCCGTTCACAAAGATAAACTCTTTATGATTTTCAACATCAACAGTGAAATCATCTGACTCAATATCAATCACACGATAGCCGCCTTTAAGTGCGAGCTCACCAGAAGAGACAGGGAGTCGGTATTGCATACCAGCAATGAAATCGGTTGTTTTGAGACCCTTACTGTCTCCAAAGTCAACCTGGCCAATCACATCGAAGTGGGTGTTTGGCACATTGATTAACGCTTTTCCAAACCAATTCCAGGTTAACTCATCGAATGACTGAGGCGCACCATTGGCTCCAGAACCGATTGGAGCAATATATTTTGAGTTTGAGTAGTGGCTGAATGCCACGCCAAAATCAAAGTCCATCAGTTCATGGTCAAAAATGGTGTAGTAAAAGGTGTAATCGTATTTATCAAATGCCATATAGTCAGCTTCGAGTGTTGTATAACGGAAGCTTACATTCGGTAAATATGGCAATTCATGCTCAAGAGCAACGCTAAAAGAAGGAACCTGATCGTCATCTTTGCGAACTTCATTCACTTTGGTGCTTCCCCACCACATATCAGCACCAAGGCTAATACTGTATGGCGATTGTGCATTCACCACTGGTGCGCTAATAAGCATTAATAAGCCTGATAAGCCTAATCCCAATCCCCGAATATTCATCCTTTCTGATCCCTACTTTAACTGAGTGGCGTCGACACTAATAAAATTATCGAAGGATGATAGCACATTCGCCTAGCGTATTAACTGGAATAATTTGAGATTAACGCGGGCTATAAACATGGTTTTTGAAAAACCAAACACCAATAGCAATGACGATCAACCAAGGGATCAACTTAAATACAACCCCCACCATGCCTAAAACAGCCAACACAATAAAGGCTATAGCGGTTGCCGCAAATACGGACATCATAGTAAGGCCCGTCACCAATAGCGTTGCAATAAATACCAATACAAAAATCAACTCAAACATAATCACACTCCTAATATCGCTTACCTACAGTATTCCTGATATTCATTAATGCAGTTATCGAGCCAAATATTTTTATATTAAAAATCAGCTAATTAGAAACCAAAAAAGGTGAGAAGCACATAAGCCCTCTCACCTTTTTATATACATAGGTAAATTTCACCCACAATGTTGGTTAATTTTACACATCGAGTTCCGCGGGGATTTTGGCTAATGCGGCTTGCACGACCTCAACTCCAGAACCTGGTTTATGCGCATTCTCACTGATGTATCGACGCCACTGTCGGCCGCCAGGCATACCTTGATACAGCCCCAGCATATGACGAGTAATATGACCCAACTTAGCGCCATTAGATAATTGCTGCTCTATATAAGGAAGCATCGCCTCTACCGCTTCACTGCGCTTCATGATTGGCTTATCCAAGCCAAAAATCAACTGATCAACTTGAGCCAGTAAATACGGATTTTGATACGCTTCGCGCCCAACCATAACGCCATCTAGATGTTTTAGGTGGATGAGTGTTTCTTCTAACGTTTTTACACCACCATTTACTGCAATGGATAAGTGAGGGAAATCTTTCTTTATTTGGTAAGCTCTATCGTAATCAAGCGGTGGAATTTCTCGGTTCTCTTTCGGGCTCAAACCGCTCAACCAGGCCTTACGTGCGTGTATCGTAAACTGCTCACACTTCGCCTTTTCTGACACTATCGAAATAAAATCGGTCAAAAACTCATAAGAATCTTGATCATCAATACCAATACGCGTTTTGACGGTCACCGGAATATCAACCACCTCACTCATCGCTGACACACAATCAGCCACCAACTGTGGCTCGGCCATTAAACAAGCACCAAAACGGCCATTTTGAACACGATCTGACGGGCAACCAACATTCAAGTTGATTTCATCATAGCCTCGCTCTTGTGCTAGCTTGGCACAAGTTGCAAGATCCGTTGGGTTTGAACCACCAAATTGAAGCGCAACCGGGTGCTCTTCTTCGTTATAAGCAAGAAAGTCCCCTTTACCATGAATGATCGCGCCGGTTGTGATCATCTCGGTATAAAGCAGGGTTTGACTTGTGAGTAATCGGTGGAAGTATCGGCAATGACGATCGGTCCAATCGAGCATGGGTGCAACGGAGAAACGGTTACTTGGATACCTTCTGTTTAAGTCATTGTTTTTAGTGCTTTTATTGATCATTAAAAATCTCATTGAATATTGTGTTATTGCCTATTTTGACCAATTCTGATACATTTTAAGAATGTTTTGACCCCAAAATAACCCCAAAACGCTTGATACTTTGACCCCAAGCATTTGGGACTGACCCCAAAATGACCCCAAATTAATAAGAGGTGAAGGTATGGCATCAGTTAGTATAGAAGAGCGAAAATCGGCAAATGGTAATTCTAAATTTAGAGTAAAAGTTAGAGTTACAAAAAACGGTAAAAAAATCGCTGAAAAACAAGATACATTTTCAACTCGCAAGCTTGCAAAAACTTGGGGTGAGAAAATCAGAAATGAAATGGAAGCGATAGAAGCCAGAAAAAAAGCTGGTTCATTTCGTGAAGAAGATAATTTAAAAGAAGCAACAGTTGGTGAACTGATCGATCTCTATTTACGACTTCATGACCCTGACGAACCTAAAAAACCTAATGATCCAAGCGGTGCAATTGAACCACTTGGTAGAACAAAAATGTATGTTCTCAACGCTTTACTTCACTACCCTATTTCAGCAATTCTTGCTAGTAATCTTCGTGCTGACGATATTATAGCGCATTGTAAACTTCGAATAAATGAACATACAAAGCCAAAGCCTCAAACAGTTTTTCATGATGTAACTTATTTGCATACCGTTATGCAAAGCGCAAAATCTTTTTTTAAAATTAATGCAAATTTAAAATATCATGAAGAAGCTATCCCTCTACTTGTTAAATATAAATTGATTGGTAAATCTCAACCAAGAACAAGCCACAGACCTACAGATGAACAGCTTCAGATAATGAGGGAAGGTTTAAGAAAAAGACAAGAGCATAGAGGTTCAATCATTCCGTTTTTAGATATTCTCGATATATCTTTACTTACTGCAATGCGTATCAGTGAAATCACTAGGGTTCGTTGGGAAGATTTTAATTTTGAGAAAAAGACTTTAATAATTCGTGAACGTAAAGATCCCGACCCGACTGAAAAAGCAAACAAGCATTCAGTCATACCATTGATCGGTGATGCGGCAGATATTATAGCAAGACAGAAAAAATCAACAGACCCAGAAAAGGCAGATTTGATATTTCCCTATAATTCAAGAAGTGTAACTGCTGGTTGGCAACGAGTTAGAAAAGAGCTAGGTATTGGTGATATTAGGTATCATGATCTTCGTAGACACTGCTTAAGCAATCTCGCTGAAAGAGGTGTTCCGTTGAATGTTTTAGCAAAAATCAGTGGTCATAAAAGTATCAACATACTTCATAATGTCTATCAGCATTTAGAAATGGAGAATTTTGATATTGAATCATTTACTCCTGCATTCATTAAAAAATAAAATAATTAATCATTGTTGTTGTCTAAATCGACAACAACAATTTAATCGAAGGTCAATAAAAACAAAACCTATGCTAATTTGACAATAATGTGTTCTTACTCTAATTTTTAAATTACCAAAAGTTATATTTTTCAAATCTCTCTTTGATTTCTTCTTTTTCATCTTCATCAATATCTTCATCTTGATCAATTAAAAAAGATACATATTGAAGAAAATCATAAACAAATTGAGTATCTTTTTCTTTATTCAACTCATAATCAAAATATGCTAGTTCTTCGAGTGAATCTAGAAAATGTTCAAACGCCATACCTTTTATTATCATTATTATTTAATCTCCTATTGTCCAATTTTCTAAATATCTTTTTGATTTATTCAATTTTTCAATTTGTTCTATTATGAAATCTCTAAAATCTTCTCGACCTTCTTCTTCTAATTCTAATTCGTATTGATGAATCAACTCTATATAAAGACTCATTTTCTTATCACTATATTTATTTTTATACATTAATATTCTCCTATTTTTTAAAATGGTATTTGACTTTCTAAATAAAAACTATTGTCATTTTTGACAACACATTCAGCAGCAACTAATTTTTTAATACTTTTTGAAAATTGATATTTATCAACTCCAATATAAAATTCAACATCAGAATACTTATCAAACTTAAAGTAATCATATTTATTAGAATATATATACATATTAAAATAAACTTTCAAATCAGTTTTTGACAACTTAACACCATCTTCGAAAAACTTAATTAGCATTCCCGTAAGAAATTTTTCATCTATCTTTTCCTTGCAATTTATTTCTGTCATTTTTCAACCTCCTAATTTTTGAATTTATTACTATTTAGATATCATGTTTTTTAAAGTTGTCAAATTAGACAACAATAAATAACTTCAATTTATGCAGTTGACTAAATAAAACCAAATGATATAAAAGTTATATATAGGTTATATTGCGAGATATGGCTTGGGGTCCCCCCAAACCTCTCGATTTACTTCGTAAATGTAAAATAAAAACAAAAATACACTTACATAATTAGAGGCAATATTTCCGCATTGGCATTTGGATAATATTGAGGATTTAGTTATGGATAACGAAATAGAAAAAGAGAAAAAACCCAGAAGAAAATCAATCAAGATAAGGTTAGATGATGATCTGTATGATGATTTACATGAGTTTAAATTAATTTATAAATGTAAGGATTGGGAAGATTTAATTATTCGCCTGATGAGTGAAACAAAAGGCATAAAAAAGGTTCAGGTTGATCAAGATGGTAAAGCTTTAAAGTATATAAATTCTTTACAAAGAGCAGGAACAAACTTAAACCAAATTGCAAAAGTAGCTAATACTAATGGTCAAATTGATGATCATTCTTTTGAAGAATTTCAAAATCTTTCAAACCAAATTAAACGAGCGAGGATTTATTTCTGTAAAAATGTAATCCCTGTTTTTTACAGCAGGGAGAAATAATATGGCAGTGTTTAGAGTATTGCACAAAGGCGAAAGCATTAAAGCTTTGAAAGGTGTGGTTAGGTATAACTCAAAAGAAAAGAAAGGTTTTCACAATAAAACCAATCCAAGACTAATTGGTGTTATTTCTAACGTTGGTTATTGTGATGATGTTAGTGATGAAGAAAGTTATAAACGATTAACTGAAAACTTTGTATTAGACATTCATGCTAATTCATTACTATCAACGAACAAAAGACAAAAGCACATATACGAGCATTCAACTATTTCATTTGATAGAGCAGATGATGAAAAGTATGGAATGAAAAAACTTACAGAACTAGCTTTAAAGATAGCTAATGAGGCTAATCCCAATGGTGCGCCTCAAATGCTTTGGCCACAAATCGACTCAAATAAGCTTCATTTCCACCTAGTCAGAGGTCTACATGATGAGAATGGAAAGTATCAATTAAAATCTAATGACTTTCATAGAGTTAATAACTTTATCCAAAAGCTTGAAAAATCTGAAAATCTAACACTTACAGGAAAAAATGATCCTAATAATTGGATTTGGAAAACGGTTGACGGGAAGAAGAAAAAAACTTATTTCCCCGGTGATAAATCATCATCAAACAAAATCACTAAAAACAAAATTCGAGACATGAAAATTTTAATTGATGAAGATGGAAAAATTAAATACATCAATAAAAAAACTGATGAAATTGAAAATACAAAGATTAAGAACCTTGCGACTCGTGGCAAAATAAAAAAACTTAAAATAAATAAAATAAAACCGTTGCAAGATGAAAATGAAAAGCTTGAAAAGCCTATAAAATATGGTGTATTACAATCTGCTTCAAATTGGATTGCTAAACAATTACTTGAACCAGAAACAACCAAAGCTTATAGAGATAGAAAAGAATTAGATAATAAAATCAAAGATAATTACAAGAAAATGGATAAAATTAATGAAAAGTTTATCAGCAACAATCAGATGATTAATGAAAAATTGCATAAAAACAACATATCATTAGGTAAGCTAAAAGAAGATCGTAAAAAATATCATGATGAAAAATCCAAACAAAATGAAAAAATGAATCTTAAAGTTGATCATGCAAATGAAAAGCTTAATTTCAAAAATACAATTAACAACTCTTATAGACAATCGACTAATTCAAAAGAGTTTTTAAAATTACTTAATGAGAATAATATCGAAGCAAATATTACATTTCATAACAATGGTAAAAGTGGCGGAATTACGTTTAATTCAACAAAACATGATGATCTTGCTATGGCAGGCGGTAAAGTTAACTCATATTTAACTTTTGGCAAAATCAAGAAGAATGATCCAGAATTATTTAGTTTGTTAACGGGTGAAACAAGCTTATTAACACTAACAAGTAATAATAAAAATCATGTAGAAAATAACTTTAAAATAAGCAATTTAAACAATAACTACAAAGAAAAAGTAAATATTGATGGTTCGATTTCTATCTTTTATGCAAAGAAAAACGCTGAAAAGTATCCACATAATCACAACATAAAGATAAATGCTGAAAAAAACAAAATTTCATTTGGTAATAACATGAATGAGTTTGATGTTGAAATGGCTTATAAACTAGCTAAATCTAACGGTTGGACGAATGCAGAGAGTAATAATAAACAGTTGATTCTAGACTCAATGACTGTTGCTTATGCTTCAAATAAAGATGATTTATTGTTCTTTCAAACAAAAGAACCGACTTTAAAAATTAGTGAATTAAAAGATATTATTGGTAATGATCTTCTTTCAAAAGACAATTTAATAAAATTGGTTGATGGTAATTATGTAGCTGATGAATATAAAAATGAGTTGATTGGTTTTGTTAAAACTCAAATATATAACTCTAAATTTAAAGATGTTAATGTTATTGATATAGAAAAACATTTAAAATCAGGAATGTCATTAAAAGAAAGCTTTGAATATAAACCAAAGGTTGATAAATCAAAAGAAAAAACAAAAAAAGAATTAAAAAAATCTTCTAATAAAAAAGATGATTCTTTTAAGAAAAAATCTAAATATAAACTTGATAAAAACGGTAAAGTTGTTAAACGTGATGAAGATTAATTAAACATCTAACTTTAAATCTTTTAATTCGTTAGTTAACTCATCGTTAGAACTTACTTTTTTGAGTTTTGGCAAGTTAGATTTTGATGGGTTTATCACTTTTTCTTCTCTTGGTTCTTCTACATAATTTAAGTAGTCAGTATGACCCATGATTGAGATAGGTTCTCTATCTATGGCCTTAATCATGAACTGCTTATCTTCTACACCAATTTTTTTAAGTTTTTCAGTGTGTTCATAGTAGTCATTTCTTTTTTTAATGCTTTCTTCAACAGTCATAGTTTTATTGTTTGTATCATCTGCTTGTTCTTGCACGTTATCGACTTCTTTTGACGATTTAACAGGTGTATTTTTGTAATGAAATTTATAATGTTCTGGCAAAACCTCAGCACTTTTTGTTGCAGGGTGTTTATATTCCCATTCACTTACTAAACCTTGATCTTTAAGTGATTTAAAAACCCTTTTAATCTCTCTAATTCTTGAAGTTCTTTTAATTTCTTTGTGTATTTTTAATACATCAAGTAAGTAGTTTAAGTTTAAATAAGCATTAGGTTTCATCATTATCATGATAGCAACTTGGGTAGCTCTTAGAGTTTTACATGACTTCAAGCTCATTAGATTTATTTGTTGAAATCCTTTTTTTATTACTTCTCTTTTGTAGCGATTTGAAAACTCAAAAGATACTTTTTTATCTTTGACCGTCAACGTGTCAAAGAAAGGAGACCTTATATTATTTATTATTTCTTCAAGTTTAGAATGAACTAGATTGGCAGGTAAGAATCGATCATCAGAAAGCAACCCAACGGTTGAAAAATGTTGTATTCCCTTTATTTTGTTTCTGACAAAAATAGAACTTGCATAAGCTAACACAGCCATAAAAACTTTTTGTTCCATGCTTGTATTAAAGTTAAATAATTCTCTATGTAGGTTGTGTTTGGTGCTCATGATTGTGTTGGGTAGCCTTAAAAATATTTTGTTGTTTTCCATTGTAATAATCCTTTATTTTAATTTTTGTTGTTAGTTAAACTTCTAAAATTAAGGGATTATTATAATATTTCCATAAAACACACTTTACTAAAGGTAATTTTATGCTATTAATATTTATATCTCTTTGGAATGAGAAGTTTAGTTAAAGACAGCCACCTGCTAAGTGGCTTTTTTTTTGTCTTGATTTCAGTAGACCATTTATTCCTAATTAGTCAAGCCTAGCCACCTGTCACCCAAAGATCTAGCTACCTGTCACCCAAAAACCTAGTTGCTTGTCACCTCTCTACCTAGCTAATTGTCACCCTAATAAGATCACAATAAAAACTAATTCAGATATTTAAAAAAGAATATATATAAGATCATAGTGAAGATAAGTTTATTTTTTGTTTTTATCGGCCTGAGGCCAAAGCATAAAAGATTATCTGATTATCCGAAGGAGCTTGCGGATGAGGTTCTAAAATCCATTTTAAGCCAATTAAATGAAAAGCCTACCCTATTGGGTTGGCTTAATCTAAAAGTCTCGTATAGTGTAAATTAAATAAGTGTCAGGGAGTTATATTTAACACATTATTATTTTAAAAATCTAATTTGTAAGTTTAAATTGAAATACATATTTCCAAATTCTTCATAAAGCTCACCAAAATCATATCTTGATGTACTGGCAGTATCTAGCTTAGTATTTGAGAATAAGTAATCTTCAAATGCATTTTTATTATAAAGATGATAACAAAGTAATTCTCCATCATCTTTTACTATTAAATAACCACCAGTCGCATCATATTTACCTGTCCATACTTTTGCAGGGGTTAAGCCTAATGCAATATCTGTAAGCATTTTTTTAATTTTATAAGTATAAAAGAGATGTTTGTTTGTGTTATCAAAACCAAGAGGATTTAATTTCTCTAATTCGTCAACGAGATCAGAAAATTTTGAGGAACTTGTTGAATAAAAATTTAAAACAATTTCACTTATAATATCAGGAAGTAAACTATCAATTAAAATTAAGTTATTAGAAAACACAGTATTACTTATTCTTTCAAACTCAAATGCCCCGCCTAATTCTTTAATTTTTGAGACTCGCTTTAATAGTTTTTTAGGGTTCTCAATGGCATTTACTTCCAACATTTGTGTATTACTTAACCCTTGAACTTTATATTTAAAGTTCGTTGTCTTTCCTGCATTTAATAAAGTTGATGGGTTACCAAGTTGAGATTTAATGCTAAAACCAAGCACTGGTTGCTGGTTTGTTTTTTCATCATGTATAACTATTGTAATGTCTGTTTTTTGGCTTGATGAAGCTTTTAATGATTTACAATGAATCAGTCCCATAAACTGTTCAATTTCAGGGATTGAGAACGTAGTATTTTTTTGTTTTTTATTTTTAAGGATTTGTTCAAGAGTTTTTTGAGCTTTTTTAGCAAACTCTGCTACTGGTAAATCCAAGAGTTTATTACCATTGCTCGTAATAAAAACAACGTTTTGATTTAAAGAATACTCAAACTCTCCCGTAGATTCAGTTCTTAATACTTTAAGCACTGGATAAACAACATCTTTAAGTTTTTCAATAGACTCATCTCCTGCATAAAGATTTTCATCGCCTAAAACTTTTAGAAGAGTGTATATTTCACTCCACTCTCCGATATTTCCTTTAATGCTCATTTTAAATCCAATAAATTTAATATTTCTTGGGCTGTGGCTTGAATCGCAGGGACAGCAACAGAGTTGCCAAATTGTTTATATGCCTGAGCATCCGAAACAACAATTTCATAAGTATCAGGAAAGCCCTGTAATCTTGCCCATTCTCTTGGTGTCATTTTTCGAATACCCTCTCGATTTACTTCACCTTTGATTTTCGTTACGGGAATGAAATTCGTTAATTTATGATCCAAAACTAAATTACGCTCCCTCCCCATTCCACCACATACCACCGCATTAGCTATACCATTGCTATCTAAAATCTGATAGCCAAAACCATTACCTTTATCTTCATGACGTTTTTTATGATTTACTAACGTTGATAGATATTGTGTAGATAAATAATATTTTACAGACACTTCATTTTTTTCAAGGATATCATTAACACAAGGACTTGATTCCAATGGTTCAGGATATTCAAATGAGTTAATATTTAAGTCTTTTCTAAAACCAACAATAAAGATTCTTTCTCTATTTTGTGGGACACCGAAGTCTTTCGCATTTATAATTCTTGGCTCAGGAACAAAGTAATCAAGATCTTCTCTTAACACATTTAATATTGTTGCTAGTGTTTTTCCCTTATCATGATTGGTTAAACCTTTAACATTCTCTAATAAAAACGCTTTGGGTTTGTGCTTTTTAATAATTTCAGCCACATCAAAGAAAAGCGTCCCTCTCGTATCTTCAAAGCCACCTCTTTTACCTGCAATAGAAAATGCCTGACACGGGAAACCAGCGCATAAAACATCAAATGACTGAGGTATTGCAGCCTTTGTTTCTGGCAATGTAATATCACCAAATGGTAATTTACCAAAGTTAGCTTTATAAGTTTGTTTTGAATAAGCATCCCACTCGCTAGAGAAAACGCAGGCACCACCAAGGTTTTGCAGTGCTAATCTAAACCCACCAATGCCTGCAAATAAATCTATAAAAGTAAAATTTGAGTTTTCTGGTGTTGGAAATGGACAGTTCATATATGAGCTATTAGTAATTGTATTCAATGTGTTATGGAGAAGATTTTCAGAGATATCTTTATTTGGAAACTTCCAAGATAATACAGTTTCTAAAAACTTAAGCGCTTCATCTTTAAAATGTTCAGAGTATACAGCACCCTTATTATGTAAAAAATGAGTAAACGAAGCAATTTTATCTTGTTGATTATAAAAATCTTTTTTGAATTTTTTATTGTTCAATGTTTCTTGCAAGAAATCTTCTGTAATTAACATAAATAGATCCTATGATTATTTAACACAGCTTAACAAAACACTGTAATTATATACAGGATTTTTTATTTAGACATTGTATTATACATGAAGAACACAGGAGATAGGGAATCAACTTTTAGCCAACCCCCAAATAGGATAGATTCGTTGTCAATAGTAGATCTGTTTAGTATTATCTCTTTTGTGCAAGAACGGAATTTTGCATTGCTCGAAAGAGCTTGCGCCCCAACTACAAAGGGGCATTAAAATGAAAAAAAGTGATGAACTAACGCTAACTCACCAGATTCTACTTCAACAGTTTAACTATAGGGCTTTAATCCCTGTTGAAGAACTTGCTGAACCATACTTGAATCTTGCACGTAGAACTGCTTTAAACAGGGCTAAAACGCATTCTTTGCCTTTTCCTTGCTTCAGGGTCGGTGATACGCAAAAGTCTCCGTATGTAGTAGCACTGAGCGATTTAGTCGATTTTATCAACAGAAGAGTTGAAGAGGAGAAAAGCTTATGGAAAAGCTTTCAAATTGGATGATAATTCTGGGAAGGAAAGTTGTTCCTGCTTCGGCAGGTTCAGCTTTTTTTTTTACTAGAAAAACGGGTGACCCCAGATGACCCCAAAGAATCTATTAAACCGATATTGGTTAAAATTTGTAGATGCGATGGTAAAATATGTCACAATATGCAAGAATAAGGTAAAACGTTCAAAAACAATAACTTAAAATAGAATTAATTTAAAAAAGAAATCCTTTTGACCCCCAGATTAACCCCCAAATACAAATACAATCAAATAAGTAATTGAAATAAATATATTTTCACCATCCAATCGCACCTATCTAGCATGGGAGCAATCGAAAATCGGGAATGGTAGAAATGTGGGTTTTTCCCTTTCATTTCAAAAGCATCAGTTGTTTTTTGAGTCGCATCATTTTGCATCTTTTTGCCCTATTTAACCCGAAATTCGACCTTTTTTGCCCTGTTTGGACCATAGTTGTCCAAATCTGTCCCACAAAATGGTCGAGAAATTTACTCTAAAATCGAAAAAAACATTAAGCAGCTAAAATAGCCTTCTTAATGCCGAAATGCCGATTCAAATCATGTTTTATTTGAAGAGCGGGGATTCTACATCAACTTCCCTTCTCACCCAAGCATGAGGATTTAAGCTATGGCACGTTACTTTGTTGAGAAGATCACTAGAAAGACAGCAAAAGGGAATTTGTACCGCTGCCGAGTTCGTGAACGCTATTTAGGTAAAAGTATCATCGATAAAAGCAAGAGTTTCAAAACTAAACGTGAAGCGGAAGGCTGGGGACAGCGTGAGGTCGGGAAAATAGAAGGAGCTAAAGATGGTGGCTACCTTCCCCACAACGAAACAATAGGTGATTTAATCGAAATGGCCCTTGAGGATTCCTCAATGAATTCAAAACGTACTAAGTTCTCAAATCTTCGCCAACTGCTTAATTACCCTCTGAGTTTTGTGTCTTTGAATGACTTTAATGAAAATCATCTCATTCAACACTGCAAGCATCGAATTGAAATCGATGGCATTAAGCCTCAAACCAATGCCGTAGAGATCTCGAACCTGCGCTCAATATTCAAAGCAGCTAAAGCAATATGGGGAATGACGATCAATGATCATATTTTTAAACAAGCTCACCCAACACTTGTCTACATGAAGCTCATCACTAAAAGTGCTAGACGCAGCCGCCGACCAACTCAAGAAGAAATCAAACGGCTTCATAATGCTCTTTCTGAGCTAGAACAATCACCGAAGTGCTGCATTCCCTACTCCACTCTCTTTGAATTCTCTATTTTAACCTGTATGCGTATTGGCGAAATTTGCTCTATACGCTGGGAAGATGTGAACGAAATACAAAGAGCGGTAAGAGTGCGGGATAGAAAAGACCCTCGTAAAAAGGAAGGTAACCATCAATGGGCTCCTTTACTTGGGGATGCCTGGGATATCTTGCAGAGACAACCCAAAGATGGCGACCTCATCTTTCCCTATAACTCGCGTAGTGTCACGGCAGGATTTCGTAGAACACGAAAAGAGCTAGGTATAGAGGATTTACGTTATCACGACTTAAGACGAGAAGGAGCGAGCCGCTTATTTGAGGCAGGATTTACCATTGAAGAAGTGGCGCAAGTTACTGGGCATCGTTCGCTGAATATCTTATGGCAGGTCTATACCGAGCTGTATCCAAATTCCTTACAAGGTAAAAAGGTAAAATCGGTGCTTTAATTGTTTTATTACATAGAAAGAGCAGAGCTCTCGCAGTTTATAGCCAACAATTCCAACTCATTTACAGTGATTCTTGGTTATCTTTCATATTACCCTCCTTAACGAATGCTCAGTGTAAGTAGCATTCAGCACTCTAGAGGGAATGAAATTTCACATTAAGGTCCAAGCAACACTGGGAATGGCATTTAAAATTTTAATATTGAAAACCACCACACTGCACCGAGAATAGACCACACTGGAAATATTAAGTAGAGAAAAGTAAAGAAGCTAAGCATAAGCCAGTTGTAGCCAATATTCCAAAATAGAAATAGAATAATAAGGAACGGGATATGGCACCACATTGGAAACGAAAAAACCGTTATGTCATCACTGTCTTTGCTAGACCCACCCGCTACCAAGAAACTTGTAAACCACCCCATACTTCCTCCTAACGAGTCATAAGATTAAAATAACAGTCTTCGCAACAAACGTTGTACGGTTTACTTTATCGCCACAAATATAAATCTCAATGCATAAAGTCGAGTTTCGGGAGAGAGATCCTAATGACAAGTGCGGTGCTAAACGATTTACAAACGAGTTTCTATGGAATGAAATAGAGATCTCAGGTTCAACATTACTACTACCCTACAAAGAGGCCAGCTAACAAAACATAACCCTCCGCAATCTAATCCCGCCCGTGAGCCAAAATTTAGCAAAAATACACTTTAATTTCGCAAAATAGCGTCCTTATTTCCGATATGACCTAGAAAATGGTGTTTTACTTATAACTCAAACAGCGTGCTTGATATTCATCCATTGATGGATACGAGTGTGCAAACCAGATGGTGAAACTGGGATAAAAGGACACCCATTGTGCTGACCTAATTGGTCTTGCTCATTGATATATTGGGGGTGTAATCCCTCGCCTAACCATAGCGATCAACTCGCTAACTGTGCATCGTAGCAATGTGATGTGAACAGATCTCTAGACCCAGTTTCATTCTGTGTCTCGGCTTGAAGATCTCAGGCCAAACTATCGTTCGTCTATTTTACATTTTCCTAGAAATCACCTAGGTAAGCTGAGCCTTATAAAAAATAGACGAACGAGACAGCCCCCAAGACAGCCCTTACTAGACATAGTCTCAGGACTGATTCACAGGCTTATATTCAGACATGAAAATACATGAAAACATGCTATTTCAGTCATATCAGGACCCAGTATTGTCAGTCGTATAAACCTATACGGAAGACTTGTGACGCAGCCACGTGTACTACTCCTAACTCTTCCAAGAGCAACCAACCTCATACCAATTTAATTCATTCGCTATAGCTATGACCTCTCCTCCTATGAGATCTCAAAACTCAGTCACTAGCTATCTCAAACTGAACAAATTTCGTATGACTATCAAGCGTAAGAGGCGCATTTATCTCTCTATATCCTATCGGTGCCGCGCCCATATATTAGGCGCATTTACATTTATCGACAGCTAGCTGCAGCGAAAGGATGGTTCTTTATTTACAAATACTTAGGAATTACCCATGAAAATTTATCGACCGACAAATCGTACGGAGCGTACGAGCCCGAACGCTAGGAATTTTGGTTTACGTTCAAGAGATATGGACAGTGCAGCAAAGCACTCTCTCATAGAAAAGCATAATGCTAAGCAAATCGGCTATAAAACCGTAGCCGATCAGCACTCTCGCTTTAAACAGTTTAGTCGGTTCCTAAAAGAGGAGCACGGTATTAAGGATATGAGAAAGATAGATAAGGAGCATGTAGCTGCTTACGCTGAAAGGTTGAATGAGCGTTATGAGAATAACGAGATCTCAGCAAAAACAACTCACGATTACCTTGCTGCCGTTAATAGCGTACTAGAGCAAGCCGTTGGAAATGGCTCACTAAAAGTAACAGGTAAAGAGGCTGGACTTCCTACTCGCACTGAGATTACTACCGTTAATAAATCAATCAACGAGCAACAGCATAAACAAGTTCTTAGCCAGCTACCTGAACGACTCTCATCTATGGCTGAACTTCAGCGTGAACTAGGCTTGCGCTTTCAAGAGTCATGTAAATCAAACCCTCAACAAATGCTCAAGGAAGCTTTATCTAATAAAGTTGTTACGGTTTCCAATGGCACAAAAGGTGGTCAAACACGCCAAGTACCAAGCTCATCACCAAAACAGATTGACGCATTGGAAAGAGCTGCAGCCATACAAGGGAACCACTACTCAATGATTCCCAAACCTCTCAGCTACGCTCAATTTCAAAGTGCAGCTTACAGAGAATACGCAAAGGTTGGCTTCCAACCACATAGTGAACGCCACGCCTATGCACATCAACGCTATTCAACACACCTAGAAAAACAAACGAATGTTTCAGGCCTTCAATGCCCTGTAGCTGTAGGGGTAAAACATGGCTTTGAGCACTTCAACTATCTCGCTGAAAAGATTGGATGTTCTGTCGAGCAAGCAAAAGCTTTTGATTACCAAGCACGTATGTGTGTAGCAGAGGAGCTTGGTCATCATCGTATTGGAATAACTAACAACTACTTAGGGTAGTAAGGAGCTTACCGTGGACAAAATTGATTACGAAATTTTCATGGGAACAAAACTGTTCAGACGAACAGGAGGGAAAAAAAACAGAAAGGAGCAAGTTCGCAACATGCGACGCTTCGCAGACTGGGTAAAGCAAGCCCATCCAGAAACAAAATCACTAGGCCAAGTAGGGCGTAAGCAGGTTGCACATTTTTGGCGAGCACACGCTGATAAATCTGAGTCGTATAAGCGCAATCTTTATTACGCAATCCGCTATATTTGGAAGGAGATCTTACATCGTACTGGTAATCCACCTCATTTTGAGAAGGTTAAGTAATGACGGAAAAAAAGCTCGTAAGGTGTGCTACGAGCTTTAAATCATTTTTGGACAGAAATGAGCCAGAGAGCATGCTCTAAAGCAGAATCCTTGGATTAGAAAAGTAAGCAAATCGACTAAAGGAAAAAACAAACTCTGAACCTGATTATTTTTTGTTGGTCACATTAGTAGCAGATGATACTGTACGCATATTAATATCAAAGATTAGCTAACTAAGATAATTTGGCTTCACCCATCACAAAGGATCACTACAACTTATGGCTTTAGATACTGGTAGAAATTTTATAGATTTAGTGGAGTCCTACCATTCAGAACCCGACAGTTTTGTTTTTTTTGTAGGCGCAGGGCTATCTCAACCACTATTCCCATCTTGGTCTAATCTACTAAAAGAATTACTTTCGGCAGCTAATGAGCAAGGATTTGCTCATGATATTGATGAGTTGAATGGGTATATAGACAGCGGAGATAACTATCTCGAAATTGCTGACACTTGCGTTTCAAGCATTCCGGATAGCCATTACCGAGATCTTATGGAAACAGTTTTTGACAAAACCTTCTCTAAAAGTGAAATACCTGAGGCATATCAGCTGCTCATTGACTTGCAACCAAAAACAATAATAACAACCAACTATGACCGCATTCCTGACCAAGCGAGCGATGGAACGTATAGAGTTACTACAAATAAAAATGCAGCTGAAGCAACAAGAATACATGCCCAAAATAAAAAATTAGTCTTTAAGTTACATGGTGACATTAACGAACATTCTAGTATTGTTCTGACTGGAAGTGATTACCAAAATATTATCAACTTAAACCCTGCAACAAGAAATTTTATAACGAGCTTATTATCAACTAAAAAGTTTATTTTCTTAGGTTTTTCTCTTACGGATCCACACCTAAATCTTGTTCTTGAGTATTTAAAATCAATCAACTCCAATATTCCGATTTCACATTACGTCTTATTGAATGAGACTTCAAAATTCAAGCAATCAAACTTTTCCACTAAGTTCGGTGTTAAAATCATACCTTACTCACCAGAAGCACCTAGCCATCCGGAAGTATCTGAGCTTTTAAGAGCTTTAAACTGCAGCGTAAATAACGAATCAATAGTTCCAACTCAATCTCAAGATGAAATAATCACGAGTAAATCTGACTTGTTTGATTATATGGAAGAGAAGCTAAGCAAACTTCTTTTAGGGTCAATGTACTCTGTATTTATTAATAATAAGCAGTTACTTATCTCTATAACTTCTATTGGTGAAACAACCAGCGAATTCCAAAAAGAAATACTTTCGTTAATACGATTAATAGATTTTAAGTGTGACTTTATCGATAGTATTTCAATAAGCACGTATAAAAACACCCAAATCAGTCTCGCCATTGATAACTTCCAACCATTGATTTTACGAGCTGACATTGAATTCGACATTGCCAATAAATTTGCAAAAAAATCGATTACGACAACTACAGTCTGGGAGAATATATCGTTTTACACTCCTCCTAGTTTAAGTGATGTATTTCACATTGGCGAACGATCTAAATTCCCAATCAATCCTTCAATTGTAGGCGAGTAGTATGGACAAAGATGTTACAGTATTCGAGTTAATAAGGGATAACCAAGTCGTCAAGGAAGCCAACAGTAATGACTTTAATAACTACGATGGGGAGTATAATGCCTCTGGTAATCAATCATTAGATGAACTACCTAGCTTCAAGATATCATCAACAAACCCTATTATAAATAGCGCATTTATGGGTTTTTCTAATGGAGATAAAATCAGAGTTACTATCATAAAAGATGGACAGAGCCATATTATCCATGAAGGTGAGTTTGGTTCTAAAAGAATATCAACAGCTAAGAACGATGAGTTCATCAATTTAGAATTAGAAAGCTATCACTCATGCATTCAATTGATACTAAAAGATTTTGGCAAAAAAATATCCTTTAAAGATATTAGCTTTGAAGAGTTTGTTACATCACTATTTTTAGCTGCAAAAGTTGATATCAAAGTAAATATTTGCCCTGAACTAGCGAAGCTAAATGTTAATGGGTTTTCATACAGTACCAATGCTTTTCGTATATTTAAGCAAGTATGTTTCATGCATGAAGCTTCTGTTAAGTTCAACGCAGACAACTCGATTTCCATAGAGTTGCGAGATAATCAACTAAAAAAGATTAGGCGACAAACCCCGCTCCCGATTAATAAAGAAGATATGCTCTCTTTTTCATCAAATGAAACTATAATGCCTCGCTAATATCTCGACGCTCTAAGTAACATAGGGCGTCAGAGCAAAATGCTTTTGCGTCTAAACGAATCAATCTATTATGAGTCGCATAAATTTAACCGAGCGGCTCAGTTTTTTTGTTGTCCATACATTAGGTCATGTATCGTAAAGTAGTTTGTGAAAACTCTCGCTCTCTCATAGCTACTAACAAGCAATGGGGCATTTTCGATTCAGAAAATGCCAACTGTAACGTTTCTAGACAAAAGTGAGTAAGAACTATCAAGCTAAACTATTTGTGTCAGATTAGGAAAAGTAAATTGATGCCAGAGTCTCTTGTTAGTGTTTTTCCGCAGAATCTTCAGTGTTTTTGACACCGAAGGGTATATGAACCGACGGAGCAACCGTGCTAGTCGAGCTTAAATGACCAGACTGGTCATCAAAGAATATATGAGGCTTGAGAACCCCTAAAATCAGACCTTTATCTACACCACCCAAGAAGAATGCATCATTTGTCATTACCCCCCATTCTTTCAGTGTATTTAAAGCTCTCTCATGTGAAGGTGCATTCCTTGCTGTAACAATTGAAACTCTTAAACGGTTTCGATATTCAGGTTCTGATTTCTTTTTCTTCTCTTCAATCTTTTGAATTGCTGAGACTTTCACTAAAAACTCTTTCAATGGACCTGGATTATGAGGCTGTAATACATTTATTGTTTCATGCTCATGAAACTGGTTAAGGTCATTGGTGTTGTGCATAACGGATTCTGATTCATCATCAGCAAGAACACCGTCAAAGTCGAATGCAATTCGTAAGTCGTCATCATCTTCATCGATAATCGTCGATTTCATTACATGACCAGCCGGATAACCTAACCTTATCGCCTCTTTTACATCAGACGCATTGCCTGATAAAAACAAAGAAATACTTAATGCTGGAATGTAGTCATATGGAGATTTACCTTGCATAAAAATCGCACGCGAAATAGGTAAGTTATGATGCTTGATTGATTTCATAACACGAAGTCCTGTATCTGGGTCATTTCGTGACAGCAATACGACTTCTACCAGTGGGTCTGATTCTGGTGTATCACTCAGATCATTTAGAGAAAGTAGCCGCTTCACAAACGAAAATGATACCCCTTTATCTAAAGGATTGTCGATGTTCTCCGACTGATATTTACGATACTCCTCTTCACCTTTGGTACGGAAAACCGTATCAGACTCAGTTAAATCAAACATTGCACTTGAAGCAACGCCAATAACTAACCTTTGACCCAATTCATAGGGCATATATACACTCCATAATGATGAATTACTGAGAACTCTAACGCCCGTATTTACTCCTTGTTTGGAGCGCAGCGAAAAACCAGTCCGACAACATACGCATGTTAGATCTTTTTACATGTAAAGACACAGTACCGTGGTGTCTCCCATTTGGTGCCATATTTTTCTTGAATATCACTATCTGGATAAATTTCGTCAAAGCCGTCAATAGCGAAACCTAATTCTACTAGCTTATTGAAGTACTCAGACAAAGGTCTGTGATGATACGGAACTTCACTTATTACATTTTTTGGATCTTTAGTGATAGTAAATGATACGTTCTTTGTGATTGGAACCATGTAACTATATTCAGCACCGAAAAAACCTTTATATTCATTGTAAAAGCAGGGATGCGGAATTGAAAAAATAAAATGACCATTCTTTTCGATATGTTGCCCGATTGACTCAAAGAATGTAGAAAGATCATCAACGACATGTGCTACAAGGTGAGAGAAAGCGACCTCATAAAACGTGTCTGGTTCTAATTCAAAAGATGTACAGTTTACCAACCTCACATCGGTTGATGACAAAACGTCCTGAGCGACCTGATACATCCCCAAAGAAGGTTCTATGGACGTGACGGAAAAACCCAATTTAAATAATTCATAGGAAATGTGGCCGGTTCCAGCCCCGACCTCAAGAATACAATTAGGTCTAAGATTCTTAATGTGGCTTACTAATAGTGGCTTAAATACCTCATTGAATGTTATGTCTATTCCTGACTCAATTTGCTCTCGACGTATTATCGCTGAATTGCACCACCTATGAGGCATTAGATAACTCCTTGGATTTTCTAATTATGTCCTTTGCCATTGCAATTATTTGAGGCCCAGAGTTATTATCAAAAACTGTAATCTCATGATCGGGATGAACACCTCTAGCAATGGCAAGTTTTTCAGCACCGCTACGATCACCATTCACTAATGTAAATCTAGCCTCTGGAGAAATTTTTTCTTTGGTAACAATGAAAGATGCTCCTCTCAAATTTTCTCTTAGTACCTCTGGAACATCATTTGGGGTAATAATTTCAATTCGAGTACCACTCTCAATTTTTGATTGAAGAATGGATATCAGCTTTTCGTCGCCTACAAGCCAAGAAACTCGATTACTCACAATCGTCGCACTTGTTCCCGTGGAGATAAATCTCTCCATAAACTTAAGAGTATCTTTTGGTTCTTTATCCGTTTGTGTATCAGGTAGGTACTTCATGCCCTTTTTAGCAAGCATAAGAGTTACTGCAACGATTTCAATAATTACTGAACCGATTAACCACTCTAAATGAGGAAGCTCTTTGGCCTCAGAGAAAAACCAAGCATAGCCAATTCCTACAAGAGTCATAACAGCCGTTAGACCAGTAATCAATAGAAATAGATAAAGCGTGTATTTTACAAGGTTTTGCATTTCTATCCTTAGAAGATACCAACATTCGAAATATATCGAGGTGTACACCTACAACGAATTGAAGAATGAATCGAGAGGGTCGGCCTTTCTTTTCGCCTCAATTAGATTAAGTATCACAAATAGTGATATTCAAGAACAAGTTATAGATCGCATTAACTCGCTTTGAGGCAGAACCTTGTTAAATAATTGCCTCGATTAGAAGGTGAGGGATTAAACAATTTAATACAAAGCCTCTTACCTAGAGCCCAGTCATTCTTACTCCGTAAGGCTTCGCACCGCAAATTAGGCGAAGATTTGTAAATAAAATTTTTATAACTGCGTTCTTAAAGGTTCCTCTACTGCAACTTCATCATAGGATCTTAAATGAACACTATTATTCACATTACTGCTCAAGCTATTGCCACTCTGTTAACCGTATATTTCACTATAAAACTAGTAGCGTTAGTCTTTGGCGTCAAAGCAGCCGAACTTGTATGGCAAGCAATGAACGATATTTTGATATTTTGAAGGACGGCGATGTTAAATATGGTTTAGGCTGTTCAACGCACTGAAGAGCAAAAACGCGTTAAAACACCAAGAGTAAGTCATCTGCTTATTCTTGGTGTTTTTAATGCTTTTTAGATATAGAAGGGCGACCTCAATGCAAACGTCTATTTGCATCAATAAATTTAGCTAAGTCTTCAAGATGAACAAATAAAGGTGCTTTCTGTCCTTCTCCCATTGCGATGATGGGTAATCTCAACTTTCCTTCGTTGTAATGACGCCTTGCGACTCGATAACTAACACCAAGATAAAGGCTGCTCAGCTCTGACAAAGGGATAAGTAGCTTTCCATGCTCTTTGAGTAGGGTGTCGTAGGTTGAAACTCGTGCTTTCATGATTCGTCTCCTTCCTTTGTTCAATACACTATGGAAGAAGAATTGAGCCAATATCGGCAATAAGCAGGCTAATTTACGATCTTAACTGTTTTTTCTTGTTGGAGGGCACTAAAAGAATCCTATCCAACTAGGCTTAGGAGGAGCATAAGTCTTTAACTAGGCCTGTTCGTCACTGCAGCATCAGTCGCCTTTTTAAGCATTTCAGCCATCTCAGCACTAAATGCGAGTTTTGAAACATGCTCTGCGCCCTCAGAACTACTAAGTTGTTTATGAAGAGAGATAAGGTTCATGACGCTTGAGTACAGTTTAGCGGTAGTGCGACGAACGACTGTAAAAGACTGTACAGCTTCGCTATCTATTCCAACACGCCGAACTAGCCCGTTATACTGAATCTTAAGAATATCTTTAAGAGCCTGAATCATTACGACAGCGTCTGTTAGCTCTTCAATAGACTCTGTATCAAAGAATTCTTCTGGGCACTGAGAGCTTTCAATAACGATGTAGAGCGTTATAAGCGCATCCGCCCTGTCACTCATAGACTTTGTAAGATGTGTTATTGCGAGCTTAGTGTCATCATTGGAAAACTCACCAGTTGAGCTAATCACATTAGTTTCAATTCGAAGGTTAATAGCTTCAGCGATGATAGTGCCGACCATTTTACTGGCGCTACCTTCTAGTGCTTTCGTAATTTCATTCATGACATAGCCCCTTCCCTATTTTTTCTTGAATTAATTATAGCGTGATTATGGATATGATGGTCACTTGCCCAACTACAGAGTCCAACGAAATTATGACTATAGAAAGCAACTCGCTCTACGTGTTGTTGGCCGCTATACTAAGAGAGAAGATTTGAATCAGATTCGGTACGAATGAAGGTAGTTTTGAATGTGAATCGCTTGCTATTAGATAGGAGCGATTGAAGTCTCGTCCTGACGTGGACCATGATAGCTTGAAATTACGCTTTATTTTCAGTTGGATAGATACAGTTTGTTCTCATCGAGCATGGGAGCGATTGAGAATCGGGATGATGGATGCATAGTTAAAATCTCTATTAT
The DNA here is from genome assembly GCF_029958905.1 of Vibrio sp. YMD68. Lineage (NCBI taxonomy): Bacteria > Pseudomonadati > Pseudomonadota > Gammaproteobacteria > Vibrionales > Vibrionaceae > Vibrio > Vibrio sp. YMD68. The sequence continues at coordinate 2,929,238 of NZ_CP124614.1, forward strand.
GTTCAGGGTTTTAGCCATACATTCCATTACGGCAAAACAATATTAACGAATGACGCTTCTGCTCACTCTATACTCACCACAAAAAACAGTCGAAGTAAAAAGAACCGTGTTCGTTTCGAGGAACGCGATTATACATAGAGCTTACGACTGCTTCAATTAAGCACATTATAAACCACCAGTAGATACGCTTAAAAACGATAACACTGCTTACTTGGTCTTCATCTCTCCGAGCGTTTCGACAATCACAATCAACACGACTTCATTTGTTCTTAATTCTTTAAACAAACCGTCACATATTCACTCTATGGTCATCTGCTAGATATTCATGGAGGAAATATGACCCACTTTAAAACCACCTTAACGATACTCTCTTTGGTTACCGCTAGCCTAACCGGATGCTCAAGCCAACCAGACTCTAGTAACCAGAATCACGTCAGTGGCACATTCCTGAACGAAGCGTGTCAGCCTTTAGTCACTGCTAACATTCCATCGACATCGCTAAAGGGGATTCGCTTGGTGGGTACATCCATCACCAACGCCCCATTTGATTCTTCGGCGGCAGAGATCGTCAGTTATGATGCCTGTTCTGATAGATTGTATGTCGTAAACGCCCAAGACAAAAAAATTGATGTATTAGCACTTAGTCGTGATTCCATACCGACCTCAGTTGGGCAGATCGACTTAAAATCTGCTGGAAAACACAGTGGTATTGAAATAGGGGCAGCAAACAGTGTTTCCACACACAACGGGCTGATCGCGGTTGCCATTGAAAATAAGAAAAAACAAAATAATGGCATCATTGCGCTCTATCGTTCTGATTCCTTAGATATTATCAATACGTTCCCTGCGGGAGCTCTGCCTGATATGGTGAGCTTTTCTAAAGATGGCCACTATATTGCTGCTGCGAATGAAGGGGAACCAAATTCAAACTACTCTATCGATCCCGAAGGCAGCATTACCTTGATCGATTTAAAGCCTGGTCTTGAACACGCTATTGTCACCCAAATCGATTTTAAAGATTTCAACCAGGGTAAATCGCGATACTCAGAGCTAGGTGAAGGCGTTCGTATTTCAGGGCCCTATGCCAGTGTTGCACAAGATCTTGAGCCAGAATACCTAACGTTTGCCGACAACGGTAAGCTGTACGTAGCGATGCAAGAAAATAACGCGATAGCCACGATTGATGTTAAGTCCGCTAGCATTGAAAAAATATTTGGCCTTGGTGGTAAATCTTGGGAAACATCCCAGCTTGATGCTTCCAATAAAGACGGCATTATCGGAAATCTACACGCTTACCCTATGCTCGAAGGGCTTTATATGCCAGACAGCATCGCGAGCTACACCATCAATGGAAAGACTTACATCGTTACCGCGAATGAAGGGGATGGACGAGAATATGGATTTGATGCCACTCAAAAGCAATGTGATGACGATGGTCACAAGTGGGATGGAGACGACGACCAAGACGCCTCTGACTACGACACCAAACAAGCGTTCTGCATTGCTTATGTCGATGAAGTTCGAGGCAAAGATCTGAAAGTAGCCAGTAGCCACCCACTCTCGACAGCGCTCAAAGACAAAAACCGACTTGCTCGCCTAAAAATAATTAAGCCTCAAGGGGTGTTAGCCGCAGACGCAAAGGTACAAACCTTCGGCGCACGTTCATTTTCCATCTGGAATGAGTTAGGGGAACCTGTGTTTGACAGCGGTGATGACTTTGCTCGTATCGTCTTAGCACAAGATAAAGCCAACGTTAATAGCACCAACGACAGTAACCAAAGCGCTGATAATCGAAGTGATGATAAAGGGGTCGAGCCTGAAGCCATTGAGGTCGCTGTGATTGGAGAGCGAGCTTATGCCTTCATTGGTTTAGAGCGCCAAGGCGGAATTATGGTCTACGATGTCACCATTCCTACACACGCCAAGTTCATCAGCTACCTCAACAATCGCGATTTTACACAGCCAGTCTGTAGCGAAGTTGATGACGGAGATTGCAAGAGCGGCCACTACAATCCGAAAGCTGGGGATCTAGGGCCGGAATCTATCGAGTATTTTTCTCGTAACGGCAGCCATTACATTGCAGTCAGTAATGAAGTCAGTGGGACCACTTCTGTTTATTCATTAACGTTCTAGTACTTATTCGTATAAAACTAATTCGTATAGAACTAATCCATATAATATAAACGCGTATAAAAACGTGGTAACGCTGTCATCGTTTTACCACGTTCATACCCTCTCACTTTCTTGCAGCATAACGCTTCTATCATGCATTCCTTAACTCGATACCTCATAATCGCCTTCATTTATGACTAATCTGTCGTGTATTTGCACATGCCCTTAATCATTGACGCGGCTCTAGAGCCTGATACATCAACAGGCTACCCGGCATCCAACGCGATAGAACAATCGTAACTCTTTGACCAATGATGTATAAGATTGATTAACATGAGAAGGGAAAACGTATATGCGATACAATAAGTTAATGTGTGAAATTTTCCACAAACGACATAAATTATTTTATGTGAAACCATATTTGTCGAAAAATGGTATATTATTAAATTAGTCCAATGGTTATGGTGATGAGTTTGGACCAAAAGTTATTAGAGCAAGTTGAAAGCATTTGTATGACACGCGGTGTCAGGCTGACTCCTCAAAGGAAAAGCGTTTTTAAGCTCATTTGTTCAAGTAAAAAGGCTTCCAGTGCCTATGAATTACTTGAAGAGTTAAAAAAAACCGAGCCGAGAGCCAAGCCACCAACGGTTTATCGAGCCCTTGATTTCTTAATGGAGCAAGGTTTTATTCACCGAGTGGAATCAACAAATAGTTTTATATCCTGTTGCTCATGTAATGCCAATAAGCATTACTCTCATTTATTGATTTGTGACAGTTGCAATAACGTTATCGAACTACAAGATGATAACCTTATAAGCTTGTTAGCAAAGAACGCAGAGAAGCATAACTTTAAGATTTCTAATCATGTTATTGAATCTCATGGCATTTGCCAAACATGCTCCTCAAATGTAGATATTAAAATATAGAAGAAGGCTATGCGCGCTGAATTTGTAAACCCGTTTTTAGCATCATTAATGAATGTACTAAAAACGATGGCTTCACTAGAGTTGAAACCACAAAAACCTCGAGTTAAGAAAGACGAAATTGCCCGTGGTGATGTGTCTGGTTTAATCGGGATGGTCGGAGATAAAAGCCGAGGCTCTATGTCGATCACTTTTGATGAAGACTTAGCTCTTGAGATCATGCAAAACATGCTAGGCGAACGACCAAACGGCTTAAATGAAGAAGTCACCGATATGGTGGGTGAAATTACCAATATGGTAACCGGTGGTGCAAAACGAATCCTCGCTGAAAGTGGCTTTGATTTTGACATGGCAACCCCTGTCGTTGTTTCAGGAAAGGGCCATACCATTCGTCATAAGTGTGAAGGCTCTATCATCATTATGCCTTTCACCTCTCAATGGGGTAACGCATTTATTGAGATTTGCTTTGAATAGAAATTCTTATCAAAAAAAAAGGTTGGCCTTATGCCAACCTTTTTTATTGTGTGTCATAAAGATAAAAAACCAAGCCTATGATTAATAGTGCTTGGTTTTTTTGTTCTACTCGGCTTTAAGCTTTCAACGCTTTAAATGCGTTGATTAGACCGTTCGTTGAGCTGTCGTGAGAGGTTACTTCAGCATCGTCAGCGAGCTCTGGAAGAATTTGGTTTGCTAGTTGCTTACCAAGTTCTACACCCCATTGGTCGAAGCTGAAGATGTTCCAGATAACGCCTTGAACAAAGATCTTGTGCTCGTACATCGCGATTAGGTTACCTAAAGAGCGAGGCGTGATTTGCTTAACAAGAATTGAGTTCGTTGGACGGTTACCTTCAAACACTTTGAAAGGTACGAGTTCAGCCACTTCTTCTGCAGTTTTGCCCGCCGCTAGGAATTCAGCTTCTACTGTCTCTTTTGTCTTACCGAAAGCAAGTGCTTCAGTTTGAGCAAAGAAGTTAGACATCAGCTTCTGGTGGTGATCAGAGGCCGGGTTGTGGCTGATAGCAGGAGCAATAAAGTCTGATGGGATCAGCTTAGTGCCTTGGTGAATCAGTTGGTAGAAAGCGTGCTGGCCGTTTGTACCCGGCTCACCCCAGATGATAGGACCTGTTTGGTATTCTACTGGGTTGCCGTCACGGTCAACAAACTTACCGTTCGATTCCATGTTACCTTGCTGGAAATAAGCAGCAAAACGGTGCATGTATTGATCGTAAGGTAGGATAGCTTCTGACTCAGCGCCGTGGAAGTTGTTGTACCAAATACCGATAAGCGCAAGGATTACTGGAATGTTGTTTTCAAACTCAGTTGAAGCAAAATGGTTATCCATCTCATGAGCGCCATCTAACAGCTCCACGAAGTTATCGAAGCCAACAGACAGTGAGATAGAAAGACCGATCGCAGACCATAGTGAATAACGACCACCAACCCAATCCCAGAATTCGAACATGTTGTCAGTATCAATACCAAATTCAGCCACTGAAGCTGCGTTTGTTGATAGTGCTGCGAAGTGCTTAGCAACGTGTGCAGAGTCGCCTGCTTCAGCTAAGAACCAATCACGAGCAGAGTGTGCGTTCGTCATTGTTTCTTGAGTGGTGAATGTTTTAGAGGCCACTAGGAACAGCGTAGTTTCTGGGTTCAACGGCTTAAGTGTCTCAACAATGTGAGTGCCATCGACGTTAGAAACGAAGTGCATGTTCAGGCGCGTTTTGTATGGCGTTAGGGCTTCTGTCACCATGTATGGACCAAGGTCCGAACCGCCGATACCGATGTTGACGACATCAGTGATCTCTTTACCTGTGTAACCTTTCCACTCACCAGAAACGATACGGTGGGTGAACAGTTCCATCTTTGCTAGTACTGCATTAACGGCTGGCATGACGTCTTTGCCATCAACCATGACTGGCTTATCGCTACGGTTACGTAGAGCCGTGTGAAGTACTGAACGACCTTCAGTCTTGTTGATTGCATCACCGCTAAACATCGCTTCAATTGCAGACTTAACTTCAGTCTCGTTTGCAAGAGCAAATAGGTGCTGCATAGTCTCAGCGTCGATTAGGTTCTTAGAGTAATCCACTAAGATGTCTGAACCGAAGCGAGTAGAAAAGCTCTCGAAACGCTTTGCATCTTGAGCAAACAGCTCTTTCATATCCATATCTTGTGCGGTTTCAAAATGCTCAGTAAGCGCTTTCCAAGCTTGAGTTTCTATTGGGTTGATATTTTTCAACATGCTGTCAATTCCGATGTTACAGTTGGTTTTATTCTATTCCATCGCGTTGCACCGTTTTCGTCTAGAGCGCAACCAAATGGTAGAATCCCCGATTAAGCAAAAATAATGTGTTATTCAGTCGATAACATTTATCAAGATTGTAATAAATTTTCAGTTGCCGATTATGACTCAGCTTAATGACACCGACATTGAAGTAGGTCACGTAAACAAGCCGTTCTCAAAGAAACCATGTTTACATAAGGCCTCAAGCCGATAACAATCCATAAACGATTCAACTTTTACTATAGGACACCCTATGTGGTTTCAGAAAAACATTCAACTTTCTGCAAAGAAAAAAGGGTTTCATCTTATTACTGATGAAATTGAACAACAAATCCCTGAGTTGAGCGCTTTTTCCGTTGGTTTGATGCATGTGTTTATTCAACATACATCCGCCAGCTTAACCATCAATGAAAACGCAGATCCAACCGTTCGTAGTGACATGGAAGCGCACTTTAATCGCTATGTCCCAGAAAAGGCCCCCTATTACCGCCATACCTATGAAGGCGATGATGATATGCCCGCACATATAAAATCATCGATTTTAGGTCAAAGCCTTTCTATCCCGATTCATAATGGGAAACTCGCAATGGGAATGTGGCAAGGTATTTATTTAGGTGAGCATCGTCACCATGCGGGAAAACGCCAAGTGGTTATTACGATTCAAGGTGAGCAGTAAGCAATACCCGCGGTAAGCAGTAGCTAAACTGAGTCGCTTAAACCATTAGCTTAAGCGAACAGCTAAAACGGTTGATTAATCATCACTCTAAACAGGCTCTCTTCAGACCCTTTAGCGACTTCAGCGCGAACCACAATACCTTCTACTTGGAATCGTATTGCACCACCAGCACTCCATTTCATATCAGTATGGAGTGTTTTTAAATCATACTCATCAGCGACTCGACCGGCATCAACAAAGACAACCCATTGCCACCAAGGTAAATCATAATAGTTAATAACAGGTAGTGACCCTAATGGTTGCCACTCAGGCAATATGCGATACTCTGCTGAATAGTGGATGGCAGAGCGACCATGATAACGACCACCTGTATAGCTTCGTAAGCGATACAACCCACCTAAACTGATGTTCTCATGCTCTGGAGGTCGAGCACAATTCTGTGGACCATCACAATCATTCCAACTTGGTGTATCGGCAGTGTAAAAATCAAACGCCAATACTTGTTGATCAAAAATGTCACCAAGCGGTCCTAGTGAAAAATATTGGCTGTTCTGCAACTCCACCTGGTTCCAACTGTCTTCATCTACCCAATTGTCTGAGCCCATGGTAAAAGAGACTTCGGTATGGGAGCCTTTTGTGGGGTTTCTCGCGTTATCTCGATTATCCCAATCGAAAGTAAAACGGACGCCTTTTGCAGCTTCATTTTCTTCAATCGTATTCGTTAGCTTTCGAGAGGTATAAAAAGGAACAACAGAAAGAGAAGTAACACCAGATTCTAAAGGGCTGGCAAATGACACCTCACGCTGAGGCTTGAACATACCCATGTAACCTTGATCTTTTATCGCCCCCCAGGGAAGAAGGAATTTAAATTCAAGTTCATAATTTTCTTCAAAGCCGTCAACAATCGTTTTATTTAAGATGGACGATTCGTTGTTGCCCTGCTCTCCTAAATAGTAAGGAGCCTGGTTAAGTTTAGCTTGGTAAAGCTGGGTGCTAAACAGCAAGTTATCGCTTAAAGCGTAGTTATGAGCAGAGAGGAAACCCACATAGCTGCCTTTGTCGGAATATAAACCCATACCAAATAAGGCCGCCTGAGGCTGCCAAACACCTTTGGCTACACCTGCGGCACCGACACTAAAACCTAACGTTTCAGTACTAAATATAAAAGGGACGAAGGCAGAATCTTTTTCTTTGGCGGAAACGCTAGCGACAACCGAGAGTAAAATCATCGCCAAAACATGGGGCAGCAATCGAGACATAGAACCTACTTTTTGTATTCCATCGCAACACGAGAGGTCAACTTTGTCACAAGCTCATACGCTATCGTTCCAATGTGGCTCGCCACTTCTTCCGCAGACAAACCATCGCCCCACAGAATCGCTTCATCACCGACTGAATCCAAAGCATCAGGCCCAAGATCAACGGTCAGCATATCCATAGAAACACGGCCAACGGTAGGAACTTTACGGCCACCTACTAGCACAGGCGTTCCATTGGGCGCCATTCTTGGGTAGCCATCGCCATAACCGATAGCAATCACCCCAACTTTGGTATCTCTATAACTGGTCCACGCCGCGCCATATCCCACACTTTCACCGGCTTTCACATCACGTACAGCAATTAATGGTGAGGTTAAGCTCATTACGGGTTTAAAGCCCAGTTCAGCGGCTGACTTATCTTCGAATGGAGACACTCCATACATGATGATGCCCGGTCTCACCCATTCTAGTAAGCTGTCTTTCCAGGCAAGTAAACCGGCTGAAGCAGCAAGAGAACGCTCGCCTTCACAGCCACTGGTTAACGATAAAAACAGCTCGATTTGTTGTTGGCTAACCGGGTTGTCCAGTTCATCGGCACAACCAAAATGGCTCATGTAGCGTAGAGGTTTCGCCACGTTAGCGCATGCTTTTAAACGAGAAACGAAAGAGTGGTACTGCTCAGGCCGAACACCAAGACGGTGCATTCCACTATCGACTTTTAACCAAACAACAACGGGAGAGTCTAAATTTGCCTGTTCGAGCGCCTGTAATTGCTCTTCGCAGTGCACCGCTGTCTGGATGTTATTCGCCACCAAAATAGGTAGATCGCCAGAAGAGTAAAAACCTTCTAGAAGCAAGATAGGAGTAACAATACCGGCCGCTCTTAACTGCAACGCCTCTTCAATTCGAGCGACACCAAATGCGTCAGCCGCATGAGCTGACTTGGCGATATGACATAAGCCATGACCATAACCATTTGCCTTAACCACAGCCATCACTTTACTCGATGGCGCTTTGGTTTTAATCCGTGCAAGGTTATGCTCTAGCGCCGCTAAATCCACACTCGCGGTCGCGGCTTTCATGTAACTCATGCTATTACTCGTCGTCAAAAGCGGGGCCTGCATAATTGTCAAAGCGCGAATACTGGCCTTGGAATGTCAGACGTACCGAACCGATTGGACCGTTACGCTGTTTACCAAGGATGATTTCAGCAATGCCTTTCAGTGAGCTATCTGGGTTATACACTTCATCACGATAGATAAACATTATTAAATCGGCGTCTTGCTCAATCGCGCCTGACTCACGTAAATCTGAGTTGATTGGGCGCTTGTCGGCACGTTGCTCTAGAGAGCGGTTCAATTGCGACAAAGCAACAACAGGGACATTTAACTCTTTGGCCAACGCTTTTAATGAGCGAGAAATCTCCGAGATTTCGAGAGTACGGTTATCTTGCATGCCCGGTACTCGCATTAATTGCAGGTAATCGACCATGATCATACTCAGCCCACCGGAATCTCGTGCGATACGACGAGCACGTGAACGCAGTTCTGTTGGGGTAAGACCTGAACTGTCATCAATGTACATGTTTTTTTTCTGCATCAGAATCCCCATGGTAGAGGAGATTCTAGCCCAATCTTCATCGTCTAATTGACCCGTACGAATTTTGGTTTGATCGACACGAGACATCGAAGCGAGCATACGCATCATCAATTGTTCTGCCGGCATCTCTAGTGAGAAAATCAACACTGGCTTATCTTGATCCATAGCCGCATTTTCACAGAGGTTCATGGCAAACGTTGTTTTACCCATAGAAGGACGGGCAGCCACAATGATCAAATCAGAACCTTGCAAACCTGCGGTTTTTTTATTCAAATCATTAAAGCCAGTACTCACACCGGTTACGCCGTCTTGAGGTGATTTGTACAGTATTTCAATGCGTTCAAGGGTCTTCTCTAGAATATTATCGACACTTTGAGGGCCTTCATTTTCTGTGGTTCGCTCTTCGGCTATCGCAAAGACTTTACTCTCCGCTAAATCGAGTAAATCTTCAGAGCTACGGCCTTGTGGATCATAACCCGCATCAGCAATCTCATTAGCAACACCAATCAAATTACGAACCAACGCACGCTCTGCGACAATATCGGCGTATGCATTAACATTGGCAGCGCTTGGCGTGTTCTTAGCGAGATCCGCTAAATAGGCAAACCCGCCAACATCTTCAAGCTGTTCTCTGAGCTCCAAAAACTCGGACAAAGTGATGAGATCGAGAGGTTTACTGTCGTCTAAAATTGATTTTGCCGCCTCAAAAATTAATCGATGCGGTCGGCTATAAAAGTCATTGGCGAGAACCTTTTCGGCCACAGAATCCCAACGTTCATTATCCAAAAGCAAGCCACCAATAACCGATTGCTCTGCTTCTAATGAATGAGGAGGCACCTTGATTGCATCAACCTGTCTGTCTGCGTTGATTTTTTTTCTGTAATCCGTTTTCTGGTCTGCCATTTTTTTGCTCAACTTCTTTTTTATTGCCGCTATTATAACGAGAATATCTCATTTGTAATTAAGTTAGAGAGTGTTTGTATTTTACTTAAGTATAATTAACCAACTGCTGACGAAAGCATACAACGTCTGACATATTATCTACTCTTCATTTTCCCCCTAGAGGTTCCGAGTGCGTAAACTTTGGTTCGCTTGCTTTTGCACGCTAACAACATCACTGGCTTATGCAAAGGAAGCAACACAAAGCCCCACCCAAATAGAACTCCCTTCTCCTTGGAAATCTGAGATTGAATTTGGTTACCAGGCCCATAACGGCAACTCCGATTCGCAATCGCTGAATTCAAGAATGAACGCCGAGTATACCTCTGGGCGTCATCGTAGCAGTGGCGAATGGAAATTTCACATGCTGTATAAAGATGGCGAAGAAGATAAGCGTCAATCGACCTATACGGCGCAAAGCGATTACAAATTGAGCCCCAAAACCTACCTCTATGGTAACTTCAAAGGCATAGAAACACGGTATAGCGCCTATTTCAAAGATCATACGTTGTCAGCAGGATTGGGTTATCAATTTACCAATACCGAACAGTTAACCATCGAGTTAGAACTTGGCCCTGGCTATCGCTATCAAGAGCCCAACTTGGACGAGATAAAAGACGATGACATTATCTTTCCCGAAACAGTACAAGAAGCGATTTTTCGAGGAAATATTAATGTCGATTGGAATGTGATTGATAACTTAACCTTGTCAGCCGATATTACGACAGTGACGGGCTTAAGCAATACTCGATTGGATACCGATTTTAGTATGACGAACAATATTACTGACGATATCGCACTGAAAGTGGCTTATTCGCAGCAATACCACGACAAAGTACCAGAAGGACTGAGTAACTCTGACAGTATATTTTCGGTTAATTTATTGTTTATTTTTTAGTACTGTTTATTACCTAGGTAGTGTCTCTTTTCTGCACCGATCTTTTTGTCGCCGCGCTATTCATTGTTTTAGGCATAAAAAAACACCGGCCTAAGCCGGTGTTTAAAATCTTCTTAACGAAGAAATCGTCTAGATACTGAAATTACTCAGCAGCAACAACTTGTACTTTCGCTGTAGCAAAAACTTCAGAGTGAAGTTGGATGCTTACGTCGAATTCACCAACGTTGCGCAGAGCGCCTTCAGGTAGGCGTACTTCGCTCTTAGCTACTGCAACACCTGCCGCTGTAATAGCGTCAGCGATGTCACGAGTACCGATAGAACCGAATAGTTTACCTTCATCACCCGCTTTAGAAGCGATAACAACCGCTTCTAGTGCAGTAACTTTATCAGCACGTACTTGAGCAGCAGCTAGCTGTTCAGCAACTTTAGCTTCAAGCTCAGCGCGACGAGTTTCAAACATTTCAACGTTAGCTTTCGTTGCCATAACCGCTTTACCCTGTGGGATAAGGAAGTTACGAGCGTAGCCAGATTTAACGTTTGCAGTATCGCCAAGAGCACCTAGGTTACCGATTTTATCAAGTAGAATAACTTGCATTATTTAATCCTCTTTCTTAATAAAACGACCGTTTACTGATGCTTATCAGTGTACGGTAGAAGAGCTAGGTAGCGTGAACGCTTGATAGCACGAGCTAGTTGACGCTGATATTTAGCACTTGTACCAGTGATACGGCTAGGTACGATTTTACCAGCTTCAGTAATGTAGTTTTTAAGAGTTGCTACGTCTTTGTAGTCAATCTCTTGTACGCCTTCTGCAGTAAAACGGCAGAATTTACGACGACGGAAGAAACGAGCCATGGGCTATCTCCTGATCTTAAATTTGAGTTATGTTGTCAGCATGCAATACTAATTTTCCCACGCCATTTCGGCCGGTCTGATAAGCGACAAAGCCACTTACCTTAATATTACTGCCTTGAACTAAGTTCTGAGTTATTGCTTTTGACCCTTGCCCACTGATGACTACCGGCATACGACAATAGACTTGTCTGGGTAAATCAGCTTCTACCATGGTGGAACGATGCTCTAACCAAAAACGGCAATGAGCGATACCAGCAGGGCTTTGGCTTCGAATTGGTTCTTTGACGACAGAGCCGCTAAGTTCCATTCGATTGGTCATAAGTTAATTACTCAGCAGCTGCTTCTTGGCTAGCTTCTGGACGATCTGTACGCTCTTCACGACGAGGAGCACGCTCAGCACGCTCTTCTTTTTGCTTAAGCATAATAGATTGTTCAGTCACAGCACCTTTAGTGCGCATGATCATGTTACGTAGAACTGCATCGTTAAAACGGAAAGCAGTTTCTAGCTCGTCAATCACTTCTTGACCAGCTTCAACGTTCATAAGAACGTAGTGAGCTTTGTGAAGCTTGTTGATTGGGTAAGCCATTTGACGACGACCCCAGTCTTCTAGACGGTGGATAGTACCGCCAGCTTCAGTGATAGAACCAGTGTAACGCTCGATCATGCCAGCAACTTGCTCGCTTTGATCAGGGTGAACCATGAATACGATTTCATAATGACGCATTTGGTTGCTCCTTACGGATTATTAGCTTCCACGAGTGGCTCGGTCGTCCAGAGGAAGCAAGGAACTAAAGATAAATGACCGAGAATTAAGGACGGCAAATGGTACAGAAAGGAAGCAAAATAGGCAAGAGAAATGTGAGATTGATACGAAAGGAAAAGTGCAGAAAAAGATGAAGACTAATGGTTAAAGCGATTGGTATGAGCTAAGTCGTTCAAAGTCATGATTTTGAACCACTTAACTCAGTTACCTACTCGATTTAATCATCTTCATCAATAAACTGTGCTTGTAGGTAATTTTCAATTCCAGTGAGCTCAATCAAGCCCAACTGCGTTTCTAGCCAGTCTACGTGCTCTTCTTCATCTTCCAAAATCTCTTGGAACAGATCACGTGATACATAGTCTCGGACATCTTCCGCGTAAGCGATAGCGTCTTTTAAGTCTGGAATGGCTATCATTTCAACTTTCAGGTCACTTTCGAGCATCTCTTTGACATTTTCACCGATCATTAGTTTACCTAGATCTTGAAGATTAGGGATGCCTTCGAGAAACAGAATGCGTTCAACCAGATGATCCGCGTGTTTCATCTCATCAATGGACTCATGATACTCTTTATCGGCGAGGTGCTTTAAACCCCAGTCTTTATACATGCGTGCATGGAGAAAATATTGATTGATGGCAACAAGCTCGTTACCGAGAATTTTATTGAGATGTTGAATAATGATTGGATCGCCTTTCATGTTCTAACCCTCCTCTATGGCTCTATTAAATGTAGAACCAATCTGAAGAGTGTCAAAGTTGAAACGACTTTAACTTGCTTGTTTTAACTGAATGACTTGAGTTTCGTCCAAAATTTCTTTGGTCATACGAATGCATTTGCCACACTGACTGCCCAGTGCCGTGCATTTTTTGATACCTCGGATATCAGAAATACCATCCTCTATCACTAGCTGCTTAATCTTCTTATCTGATATTCCATGACATAAGCAAACGTACATATTACAACCTAATCAGTTAACACAAATACAAATGTAAATGAGAATTGATACTATTACTAGATAAAAATATCAAAAATATTAGATGAATTGGTTATAACGATAGGCGTTTTATTTCTAATCATTAATTCTAATCATTAAAAAAGGGAAGCCTAAGCTTCCCTTTCTCGATATCGTGTTTGCTACAGTGACAAATTAGTCAAAGATTTTAGCAACAACACCAGCACCTACTGTACGGCCACCTTCGCGGATTGCGAAACGTAGACCTTCATCCATTGCGATTGGAGCAATTAGCTCTACCGTCATTTGGATGTTGTCACCAGGCATTACCATTTCTACGCCTTCTGGAAGCGTGATGTCGCCTGTTACGTCCGTTGTACGGAAGTAGAACTGTGGACGGTAACCTTTGAAGAATGGTGTGTGACGACCACCTTCGTCTTTAGACAGAACGTATACTTCTGACTCAAAACGTGTGTGTGGGTTGATTGAACCAGGAGCAGCAAGTACTTGACCACGTTCAACGTCTTCACGCTTAGTACCACGTAGTAGTGCACCAACGTTCTCACCTGCACGACCTTCGTCAAGCAGCTTACGGAACATTTCAACACCTGTACAAGTCGTTGTTACTGTATCTTTGATACCAACGATTTCTACTTCGTTACCTACGTTTAGGATACCGCGCTCGATACGACCTGTTACAACTGTACCACGACCTTGAATTGAGAATACATCTTCAATTGGTAGTAGGAACGGCTGGTCTACTGCACGCTCTGGGAGTGGAATGTAAGAATCTAGCGCTTCTGCAAGCTCAACGATCTTGTCTTCCCACTGCTTCTCGCCGTTTAGTGCACCAAGAGCTGAACCTTGGATTACTGGAAGATCATCTCCTGGGTATTCGTACTCAGAAAGAAGCTCACGTACTTCCATTTCTACTAGCTCAAGTAGCTCTTCGTCATCGACCATGTCACATTTGTTCATGAATACGATGATGTAAGGGATACCAACTTGACGACCAAGTAGGATGTGCTCACGTGTTTGAGGCATTGGGCCATCTGTTGCAGCAACAACTAGGATACCACCATCCATTTGTGCAGCACCAGTGATCATGTTTTTAACGTAATCCGCGTGTCCTGGGCAATCTACGTGTGCGTAGTGACGCTCTGGAGTATCGTACTCAACGTGTGAAGTTGCGATTGTGATACCGCGCTCACGCTCTTCTGGAGCATTATCGATAGATGCGAAATCTTTCGCAACACCGCCGTACACTTTTGCAAGTGTCGTACAGATAGCAGCAGTTAGAGTTGTTTTACCGTGGTCAACGTGGCCGATAGTACCAACGTTTACGTGCGGTTTCGTACGTTCAAATTTTTCTTTAGACACGATCGTGTTCCTTCCTAGTTATGATTCGACCTGATCATTATTGATCAGGAAGATCCAGAATTTGCTATTTTATGCGTCAACTCGCGTCAGCGCAATATTTGGACGCCTTGATCTTCTAAAAAAGAAGAAAAAATATGCCCTACTTTTTAACCACGCTCTGCAATGATTGCTTTTGCAACATTGCTTGGCACTTCAGCGTACTCACTAAACTCCATAGAGTAAGAAGCACGACCTTGTGTCGCAGAACGTAAATCAGTTGCGTAACCGAACATGACAGACAACGGAACTTGTGCACGAATTATCTTCAGGCCAGCAGTCCCCTCGTCCATACCTTCGATGATGCCACGACGACGGTTAATATCGCCAACAACATCACCCATCCAGTCCTCTGGAGTAGTTACCTCAACTTTCATCATAGGCTCAAGCAAAACAGGTTGCGCTTCAAGCGCCGCCGTTTTGAAAGCCATAGAGGCAGCGATTAAAAACGCCATCTCGCTTGAATCTGTTTCATGATAAGAGCCATCATAGAGTGTAGCTTTAATATCCAAAATTGGATAACCCGCAACAACACCGCTATTCATTTGCTCTGCAGCGCCCTTCGCGACTGACTCAATAAACTCTTTTGGTACCGTGCCATTAGCAATTTCATCGACGAAAACAAAACCTTCGCCTGGCTCTGATGGTTCAAGTTTAAGCCAAACGTGGCCATATTGCCCTTTACCGGCATGCTCACGGACAAACTTACCTTCCGCCTTCGCAGTACCACGTATGGTTTCACGGTAAGCAACTTGTGGGTTACCAACGTTGCAATTGACGCTAAACTCACGTTTCATCCGGTCAACAATGATATCTAAGTGCAGTTCACCCATACCAGAAATAAGCGTTTGGCCTGTTTCTTTGTCCGTTTCAACACGGAACGATGGATCTTCTGCCGCTAGCTTTCCTAACGCGATAGTCATTTTATCTTGATCGGCTTGAGAACGCGGTTCTACTACAATCTGAATAACAGGATCAGGGAATTCCATGCGTTCAAGAATAATCTTATGATTCTGGTCACACAGGGTTTCACCTGTCGTCACATCTTTAAGACCAATAATAGCGGCAATATCACCCGCTCGCACTTCTTTCACTTCTTCACGCTTATTTGAGTGCATTTGAACAATGCGCCCTAAACGCTCACGCTGTTTCTTCACTGAGTTGTAAGCTGTTTTTCCGCTTTCCACCACCCCAGAGTAAACACGAATGAACGTCAACGTTCCCACAAACGGGTCTGTTGCAATTTTAAATGCTAAGGCTGAAAACGGTTCATTGTCGTCAGCATGACGCTCGACTTCATTTTCATCTTCATCGATACCTTGAATTGCTGGTACATCGACAGGCGAAGGAAGGAAATCAACGACGGCATCAAGAACGGCTTGTACCCCTTTGTTTTTGAATGCACTACCACAAGTGGCGAGTACGATTTCATTACTCAGAGTGCGAGTACGAAGGCCTTGTTTGATTTCTGCTTCCGTCAGTTCACCTTCTTCCAGGTACTTATCCATCAGCTCTTCAGAGGCTTCGGCTGCAGCTTCAACCATTTCAGTACGATACTCTTCAGCCATTTCTTGCATGTCTGCTGGGATATCTTCGTACGTAAATGTCATGCCTTGATCAGCGTCGTTCCAGTTGATTGCCTTCATCTTGATAAGATCGACAACACCCTGGAAGTTTTCTTCAGTACCAATGTTGAGTTGAATCGGTACAGGCGTTGCGCCTAGGCGATCTTTAATTTGGTCTACAACGCGCAAGAAATCTGCACCCGTACGGTCCATTTTGTTTACAAACACCATACGTGGAACTTGGTATTTATCGGCTTGGCGCCATACTGTCTCTGACTGAGGTTCAACACCCGATGAGCCACAGAATACAACGACAGCACCATCCAATACGCGCAATGAACGCTCTACTTCAATAGTGAAGTCTACGTGCCCTGGAGTATCAATGATATTAATGCGGTGGTCTTGATACTGTGCTTCCATACCACGCCAGAAAGTCGTGGTTGCAGCAGAAGTGATAGTAATACCACGTTCTTGCTCTTGCTCCATCCAATCCATGGTAGCAGCACCATCGTGAACTTCGCCGATTTTATGAGAAAGGCCAGTATAGAACAGAATACGTTCACTTGTGGTTGTTTTACCTGCATCTACGTGAGCTACGATACCGATGTTACGGTAGCGCTCAATAGGAGTTTTACGAGCCACTGTGTATCCTCTTTGTAGGAATTATTGATGTTTCAAAAAAGGCATTTTGAAATATAAATAAACCCTAATATCTATTAGGTGGGGAGTTAAGAAAGTGCTGCGAGAGGAACTCGCAGCACTAAAAAGGTATTACCAGCGGTAATGAGCGAATGCTTTGTTAGCATCAGCCATACGGTGAACGTCTTCACGTTTCTTAACCGAAGTACCTTTGTTCTCAGACGCATCTAGCATTTCAGCCGCTAGGCGTTGAGCCATAGATTTTTCACCACGCTTACGCGCAGCTTCAACTACCCAACGCATAGCAAGAGCGTTACGGCGAACCGGACGAACTTCTACAGGTACTTGGTAAGTTGAACCACCCACACGGCGAGATTTAACCTCTACCGATGGACGAACATTTTCAAGAGCTTCTTCAAATACAGCTAAGTGATCTTTACCAGATTTCTCAGCCATAACTTCTAGTGCAGTGTAAACAATTTTCTCTGCAGTAGATTTCTTTCCGTCAACCATTAGGATGTTAACGAATTTTGCCAGCAGTTCAGATTTGAACTTAGGATCTGGAAGGATCTTACGCTGGCCTATAACGCGACGACGTGGCATGGATATTCTCCGTTGTCTTCTTCAGGTTATCCAAAACTTTACAGTTTTTTCAAAAATTAAGAATTTAAATTAATTTAGTGTTTGGCCTTACTTAACGGAATCCATTAAGACTTAGGACGCTTCACACCGTACTTAGAACGACCTTTCTTACGGTCATTTACGCCAGCACAGTCTAATGCGCCGCGAACAGTGTGGTAACGTACACCCGGAAGGTCTTTAACACGACCGCCACGGATTAGAACAACACTGTGCTCTTGAAGGTTGTGGCCTTCACCGCCGATGTACGAAGTCACTTCAAAGCCGTTCGTTAGACGAACACGGCAAACCTTACGAAGTGCTGAGTTAGGTTTTTTAGGTGTAGTTGTGTAAACACGAGTACATACACCACGTTTTTGTGGGCACGCTTCTAGTGCAGGCACGTTGCTTTTAACAACTTGCTTTACACGAGGTTTACGTACCAACTGGTTAATAGTTGCCATTAACTAGCTCCTGATTTACTTGAAAGTAAGCTTTGTGAAAAATCTAGTCCTAAATGTAGTTGATACAAATAGGGACGCAAAATTCTATTCAGCAGTGAGAGATGTGTCAAGAAATATACAGATCTTTTTTCATCCACTGAATAGATAAAAAGGTATATAGGTAAAAATGGATGGAAAAATCATCACCAAGAGACTGATTTTAAATGCTTTGCTGTTAGATCCACAAATTCGTCAATATCTATCGATGAAACACCTTGCGCAACAAATTGCTCAATACCTCTGGCTTTGAGGTCTATATTTAACGCTAATACTTGGCAAAGCGATGTATTTAACACGTGGTGCTGTGCATGTTTGGGGTTCGTCAGGTAGACCGCAGACTGAGTTAACAATACCGCATCTGTCTGCGTCGCGAACTGAATAGCCAGTGTTGCTTTTTCTGGAGTAGTGACGATATAAAGCATGATGACACCTAAAAACTCAGCAAATGATGGCAACTCGCCATCTGTGATGCAATCTCATCACTTGGAAGAATGCGCACATCGAAAGCCATTTCAACATTTAATAAGCCTCGTTCTTCTAGGCCCGTTCGGCAAGCGTATACGTGCTCAATGTCGTACAGATCCATCAATTTGAATGTACTGATGTAATCACGGCTCAATACTCTCTCAGGCTGCTGAGCGCTGACCAACTGAGTGACACCATCGCCAACAAAGAACACATAGATGTCTTCACAGTAAGCAGACGCAGCAAGAAGAGCATCAAGACCTTCTCTCCCTGCGGAGGTTGAGTGAGGAGACGTGTGAAAAACAAAACCTATCTTTTTCAAAACTGTACAACCCTATCTTGCGTTAGCATCGATTCCGCTAAGCTGCCTAATCCAGCTTGGACAAATCCATCCGCCAAATTTGAGCTTTCGAGATTATGTTGATGCGCCTCATTTTCACTCACAATGCCTCTTCGCAACGCCGCGGCAACGCAAGTCTCTAGGGAAACATGGTGCTCTGATGCGAGCTTTTGCCAAGCTTGGACCAAATCAAATTCATCGTTGGCTGGCACCGTCAAACTGGATCCGTTGCTCACACCATCTTGATAAAAAAAGACACTCTTTAAGATGTGTCCTTTTTTAATCAACGCTTGGGCAAATAGAAATGCCACTCTAGACGACTGTGAGCCGTATACAGAGCCGTTCACAACAAGCGCATAGCAGAGAGAAGGGTTCAAGACTCTTCATCCTCAGTCTTACGCTGACGGATATACAGGTAGACGGTATGTTTTGAAATATTGAGACGATCTGCAACTCGATTGATGGCATCTTTGATATCAAAAATGCCTTTGTCATACAGTTCCATCACTATTTGACGATTCTTCGTGTTGTTTGATACTGACTTGTCAGCATTGATTTCTTCGATCGTGCGCTCAACCGTTTGATCGACCAACTCTTCCACATCGCTTGCAAAGTTCACCGAAGAAGCTGCTTCATTTGCTTCTTCCGTTGGCATAAAGGAGTGGAGAACTTGAGAAAAAGGCGCGTCTAGGTTGACGTTGATACATAACAGACCGATAACGCGGTTATCACCGTTGCGAATGGCAACCGTGATCGACTTCATCAATACCCCACCTTTCGCTCGTGTAAAGTAAGAACGTGAAAAGTTACGTTCAGAGCCTTCAATATCTTTCAACATTCTCAAGGCTAAATCGGTAATGGGGGAACCGACTTGTCGGCCTGTATTTTCACCGTTCGCTATTTTGATTGCCGACGTGTTGAGATCTTCAAGCGAGTGCAAAACAATCTCACAAAAGGGACCGATCAGGCTCGCAATGCCATCCACCACCGCTTCATAAGATCTTAAAATTATTTTGTCATGATCGCTAAATGGCTTCACATGAACGGATTCCATTTCAAGCAACTCGCTTTCTAGTGGTATGTCTGTAAGTGTTTCAGTTGTAGTCACGATATTCTAGCCTTAGCGCAAAAAATCAACAAATCTATGTAAGTTTATCAGAAAATTTGAATCGAGCACCTAAGTAAGTCGAGATATACTGATTTAAAGCAAAGAATAAGGTGTGGATCGCTAAAAATAATAAAGGCCTGAGCAAGTCAGGCCTTCAAAAATGCTATCTCAGTATCGCTTACTGAGCTTCTACACTTGCATCACTTTCGATTTGCAACAATTCAACTTCAAATACCAACGTAGAATTCGCTGGGATCGTTGGTGTGTCTTGAGGGCCGTAAGCAAGTTGAGGTGGAATAACAAACTTAAACTTCGAACCAACAGGCATAAGCTGAACCCCTTCCGTCCAGCCAGGAATCACACGGTTTAGAGGGAAGACCGCTGGCTCTCCACGATCGTATGAGCTATCGAACTGAGTACCGTCAATTAACGTACCTTTATAGTGTACTTGAACGGTATCCGTCTCTTTTGGTTGCTCACCCTGTGCTTCTGTTAAGACTTGGTACATTAAGCCTGTCTCAGTTTTCATTACGCCTTCTTGCTGTTCGAACTCAGCCTGAAAGTCCTGACCGGCTTTTTCTGCCGCTGCTGCTTTTTCTGCCGCTTGTGCTTGCATTGCTGCTGATACTCGAGCATCCAATTGCTCGAGTGCTTCACGAGTTTCTTCTTCCGTTAATTCAGCGCTATCAGCAAACACATGCTCAATACCTTTCAAGACAAGATCTTTGTTCAATTGAATACCGATTTCGTTCGGTTTTTCAATGCTTGTGCTGAGGTAGTTTGCAAATGAAACACCAATGGCATAAGCCGCTTTATCATCTTCCGTTTGAAAGTGAACTGCTTTGCCAGTTTCTGCAACTTGTTCAACGGCCGCAGTTTCAACTTTTGGTTCTTCTTCTTTCTGACAGCCAACGGCTAACATTACGGTTGCTGCAAGCAGTGATACTTTAAACATCGATTTCATTTAATTCTCCAGTTTTGGGCTAACCATTCATCACAATCATTCAGTTATGACTGGCATGCGAGACGTAGTTGTACCAATATAGCTATATGTTTACAAAATGTCTTTCAACACCAAGCGGATAATTGGACTTGATGCGAAATATTCTTCATTCAATCTTGTTTTGCTTTGTCATCCTAGCGTTAAATGGTTGCTTTTTTTCTTCTAATAACGACCAACGCTGGGAATTAGAACCTCAAGGCACAACCAGCTTTGCGCTCAGTCGTGATGCTCGATTTGCACTCATTTACTCCAAAGAACGCCAGTTAGTTCTTTGGGATCTCGTTGAAAACAAAGAACTCGCGCAACTTGGTCAACAAGATGCCCAAGAAAATAGTGTGTCACGTATTCGCATTTCAGATAATGGGCGCTTTGCTATCACCGCGAGCCAAATCAATTTCGCCGTTTGGGACTTATCATGGACACAGGCTCAAGGTCTGTGGTCGATTTCTGATGGTCTTATTCGAGATGTCGATATTTCAAGCAATGGGGAGCAAGTTCTGCTCGGGCTTTCCAATGGTAAAGCCATATACGTCAATTTAGTCACCGGACGACGCCTAGAGTTCCTTGCTCATCAAGAAAAAATAAATTCCGTTGCACTTTCGTCGAATGGACGCTTCGCCCTATCAGGAGGAAATGATTATAAAGCCTACTTATGGGACACCAAATCTGGGCTGATTTTACGGACATTTGAGCATGAGCAGAGGGTGATCAGAGTGGCACTGCAAAGGGATGGGGATCTTGCATTTAGTTCAGATGGTGGTAACCAAGCGATCATTTGGGATCTAAAAACGGGGAATGTACGCTCGCAACTCAGCAGCTTCTCCCGCCAGCTTATTTTCTCTACAGCGCGTTTTTCTGATGATGGGTCAAAACTGGTTACCGGTACACCTTCAAGCCGAGTTATCGTTTGGGATACGACGAGCGGTAAAAAAACGGATGGGTTTGAAGTGGAACCATTAAAAGATACTCGTCCTCCTCGTGCGGTAGTGTATGATGCCGCTTTCGATAATCAACAGCGGATTATCTCTGGTACATCTGCTGGTATTGCACAGGCGTGGAAATTTGATGACTGATAAATCCTATCAAGCACTAGAAGATCGTATCAATGATTTAGAATGCCAACTGGCGTTTCAAGAGCAAACCGTAAGTGAACTCAATGATGCACTTTCAACACAGCAGCTGCTCATCACCAAGATGCAAGATCAAATGAAGTATGTGGCCGGAAAAGTAAAAAATATGGATTCTTCGAATCTAGCGGATCCTTCTGAAGAAACGCCGCCTCCTCATTACTAGTCAAAGCGGATAACAAGAAGCCCAAATCTATAAAGAGCCTGCTTTTTACACTTTACTGTGCAATTTAGGCTCTCCGCCTACCCAAGCCAGGTACAAACCCAACAAAAACTAAGCAAAAACGTAGGCGATCACCACACCCGCAACCACTAGGCAACCACCAAACCTTCTAAGTTGATTGTCTGGCTGCTCACTGAGTTGTGACACCATGGCTCGCCAACCTCTTGGAGCGATCAGTGGGCCTAATCCCTCTACCACCAATACCAACCCTAGCGCCACCCATATCGAATTTGACATCATCACTCCTCTCCAAAAAGAAAGGCCCCTAACTTAGGAGCCTTTATCATATGACTTAACAACATGTTGCCACTATTTCGTAGCCATGCCTTTAGCATTGTTCATGTATTGGAAGAAATCACTCTTAGGATCGAGTACTAAGATATCGCTCTTCTCACTAAATGAACGCTCATAGGCTTGAAGCGAACGGACAAAGCCAAAGAACTCAGGATCTTTGCTGTAAGCATCCGAGTAGATTTTTGCTGCTTGTGCATCCGCATCACCACGTGTTACACGCGCAGTTCTGTCTGCTTCTGCAATAACGGTGGCCACTTCAAGCTCCGCTTGAGCACGGATAACTTCCGCTTTTTCGCGACCTTGAGAACGGTGTCTACGAGCAACTGACTCACGTTCTGCACGCATACGACGATAGATAGATTCACTGATTTCATCAGGAAGGTTGATTTTCTTCATTCGAAAATCAACAATCTCAACACCTAAATCTGCCATTGCACTCTCGGCTGTTCCCGCTAGTACATTTTCCATGATCTTATCACGCTCACCATCAATCTCTAATGCTTCTCTAGCGGCTTCAGTAGTCACTTCTTCACTATCAGCACTGTCAGGTAAGACATCTTTGTTACGTGGACCAGAAACAATCTGCTTGATTTCACGTGAACCGATTTCAGAACGAAGGACATCGGTTACCTTACGCTCAAGAAGTGTTTCTGCGGTCATCACATTACCACCACCAGTACTCAGATAAAAACGTCCAAAATCAGCGATACGCCATTTAGCATAGGTATCAATTAAAACGTCTTTCTTCTCTGATGTTACAAAGCGGTCTGAAACACCGTCCATGGTTTGGATACGTGCATCTAATGTTTTCACACGGTCAAACAGCGGCATTTTGAAATGTACGCCCGGTTCATAGATACGTGATACGCCGTTATCATCAAGAACACGACCAAAACGAATCACCATGCCACGCTCACCTTCTTGAATAACAAAAAGTGACATCAACATGAGTACAATAGTCACCGCCAATATAGGGATCATTAACTTACGCATTATTAGTATCTCCCTTGACGTGAGCCCGACGTGCGGGATTGTGAATCTGACTGTGATACATTAGCTTCTGACTCAAGTTCAATTTGATCATAAGATGACGTTGGCTTACGTGTCGACTTAGAGCTGCCTTCTTGACCCGCCAGTTTATCAATTGGTAGGTACAGTAGATTGCCACTAGACTCTGAATCAATCAGTACTTTCGATGTACTTGTGTACACTTTTTCCATGGTATCGATGTACATACGATTACGCGTTACGTCCGGTGCAGCAGTGTATTCCGGTAATAGTTTCTCAAATTGAGCCACTTCACCAATTGCAGCATTGACAGTACGTTCAGAGTAACCAAGTGCTTCTCTCTTCAAACGTTCTGCACGACCAGTAGCTTTTGGCAAAATATCATTTCGATACGCTTCTGCCTCTCGCTCAAAACGCTCTTCATCTTCTCGAGCTGCAATTGCATCATCAAACGATGCTTTTACTTGCTCTGGCGGACGAGCCGACTGGAAGTTGACATCAACAATGATCAAACCCATGTCGTAAGCATCAATAATCTCATTCAATGTTTCTTGTGTACTTTGACGAATTTGTTGACGTCCGCTTGTCAAGATACTATCCATCAACGAGTCACCGATGACCGCACGTAGAGCAGAATCAGCCGCTTGACTTAGACTGTTATCAGCGTTAGTTACTGTGTAGAGGTATTTGTATGGATCCGATACTCTGTACTGAATATCCATACCAACCGTTACTACATTCTCATCTTTCGTTAGCATCAAACCGGATGCGCGCAAAGACCGGATCGCTTGAACGTTCACGGCTTCATAAGTATCAATACCAGCAGGACGCCAGTTCAAACCAGGCTCCTCAATATGACTGTATTTACCTAAACGTAATACGACACCGCGCTCGGCTTCACCAATAGTGTAAAAGCCAAAGAATCCCCAAACAACGACTGCGATTGCTGCAATAACGCCTAAGCCTATTGCGCCTCCACCTCCGAAAGAAGGGCCCTTACCACCTTTATTACCAAACTTACCACCCAATTTTTGACTCAGCTTATTAAACACTTCGTCTAAATCTGGCGGTCCTTGATCTCGGCCACCGCGATTGTCTTTATTACCCCAAGGGTCTTTATCGCGGCCGTTGTCGCCGTTGTTATTACCAGGCTCATTCCACGCCATTAGAAAGCTCCATCATTAGATATGACGTTATACTCTAGCAGTCCTTTAAGTAACTATAAAGTCACGTAAAACTGCCTCTTCTCTTTTCTCTAACTTTAACCAGTCAACTTGCTGCATTCTGACATCAATCAACAAATCACCATCTTGGTCATATTCTTCTTTTTGAATACACTTCATTTGGAAAAATGTACTACGAATTCGGCCCTGATGTTCAGGCGGTACTCGTAGCTGATATGACACCATTTGACTTGCTAACCTTTCCGTTAACGCTTCAAATAGTAATTCAACCCCTAACCCTTCCATTGCCGAGACCCAAACAGTTCGAGGGTTGCCTTCCTCGTCCCGATCAATTCTAGGCTTTTGACCTTCTAGGTTATCGATTTTGTTCATAACTACAAGAGTTGGCACCTCATGTGCATCAATCTCTTCTAATACTTCATGAACAGCATGAATATTCTCACGAAAACGGTCATCACTGGCATCAACAACATGTAACAAAATGTCAGCTTCTTGTGTCTCTTGTAACGTTGCTTTAAAAGCGGCCACTAAATCATGGGGTAGGTGCCGGATAAAACCAACGGTATCCGCTAAAATAGCAGGCCCCACATCTGACAGTTCAATTTTTCTCAATGTCGGATCGAGAGTAGCAAATAGCTGATCCGCCGCGTAAACCCCAGCTTCTGTAATACTATTAAAGAGTGTCGATTTACCTGCGTTCGTATACCCAACCAATGAAATGGTAGGGATCTCAGCGCGATTTCTTGCTCTTCGACCTTGCTCTCGCTGTTTAGCAACTTTGGCTAAACGTCGCAAAATCGTTTTAATACGATCACGCAATAATCGTCTGTCGGTTTCTAGTTGAGTTTCACCCGGCCCACGCAGACCGATACCACCTTTTTGCCTTTCTAGGTGTGTCCAACCTCGAATTAATCGAGTAGAAATGTGGCGTAATTGGGCAAGCTCCACTTGCAGCTTACCTTCATGCGTTCGAGCACGTTGAGCAAAAATATCGAGAATCAAACCGGTTCGGTCCAACACTCGACATTGACACAAGGCTTCCAAATTTCGTTCTTGGGCTGGTGAGAGTGCGTGGTTAAAGATCACGATATCCGCACTGACCAATTGTACAGCTTGTGCGATTTCTTGAGCTTTACCTTCCCCGACATAATATTTAGGGTGTGGAGATTGACGACTGCCGGTCACAACTTGCAGTGTCGACACTCCAGCAGAAGAAATAAGCATTTCACATTCACTTAAATCTTCCAACTCACCCTCTTGCGTGAAGTTGATATGAACAAGTACGGCTCGCTCACCGGCTTCATAACGGTCAAACAAGCAGTCAGCTCCTTCTTGTTGATCTAATAAAAAAAGTCAGAATATTAATCTTCTGATTTCTCTTGTGGGCGCTCTGGTCGCTCACCGCTGTGGTGGCTCACTGCACGCGCAGGAACAACCGTAGAAATCGCATGCTTATAAACCATTTGGTTGACCGTGTTTTTCAATAGAATAACAAACTGATCAAAGGATTCGATTTGCCCTTGTAGTTTAATGCCGTTAACAAGATAGATTGAAACGGGAATGCGCTCACGACGTAGTGCATTCAAGAATGGGTCTTGTAAAGATTGCCCCTTAGCCATTTTATTTTCCTTATTTTGTATTTTGTTGTAATTATTTAGCTAGTGGTTTTGTGCAAAAAAAAGGTGTTGCTTTGCATCTGAGCTAAACGAGTAATAGTTACCCCGTTGTTACCTGTTATGTAGGCAATGCCTGCATTTTTCAAGTAAACGATCTTTGACGGGATAAATTCACGCAAAAGCGATCACATTATACACAGCTAATTTAATCAGATGCTATTGCATTTGATAGCGTTTCTAGCGCATGTTCAACGTTCTCACTATCTAACCAAGTTAAATCATCCCAGCTGCGTAACCAGGTAATCTGACGCTTGGCCAATTGACGAGTTGCACAGATTCCACGAAAAACCGCTTCCTCTTTATCGCACTTCCCATCTAAGTAATCCCACATCTGCCGATACCCTACGCAGCGAATAGATGGCAGTTCAGGGTGAAGATCTTCTCGGGCATACAGTACCTTCACTTCTTCTTCGAATCCTGCTTCCATCATTTTGCTAAAGCGCAGTTCAATACGGCGGTGGATTTCTGCCCTTTCCTTGGGAGCTATTGCAAATTGCTTGACCCGAAACGGTAGGCTTTCGCCCTTAGTCTCAGTAAGTTCAGTAAGAGTTTTACCTGAAATCCGGTAAACTTCCAATGCCCTAGATAATCTTTGTGGGTCATTTGGGTGAATTCTTTCTGCTGAAACAGGATCAATCTCTCGTAATTGATCATGAAGCACCTGCCAGCCAGAATCTTGGGCTTCTTGTTCTATTTCTTTACGAATAATAGGATCGGCCGCAGGAAGGGGTGACAAGCCTTCGAGTAATGCTTTGTAATACAGCATAGTGCCTCCCACGAGTAATGGGATTTTTCCTTCCGATACAATACGATTCATTTCCGATAGAGCATCAGAACGAAAGTCAGCGGCAGAATACGCCTCACTTGGATCTAAGATGTCGATCAAGCGGTGTGGAGCCAAAGACAACTCATGCTCGTCTGGCTTTGCGGTGCCGATGTCCATGCCTTTATATATCAAAGCAGAATCGACACTGATGATTTCAACAGGAAATTTCTGTCTCAAGCGAATCGCTAGATCTGTTTTTCCTGACGCTGTTGGGCCCATCAAA
Source organism: Vibrio sp. YMD68 (assembly GCF_029958905.1). Classification (NCBI taxonomy): domain Bacteria; kingdom Pseudomonadati; phylum Pseudomonadota; class Gammaproteobacteria; order Vibrionales; family Vibrionaceae; genus Vibrio; species Vibrio sp. YMD68. The sequence continues at coordinate 2,956,717 of NZ_CP124614.1, forward strand.
AACAGGGCTAAAGGTAATTGTTCATTCATTATTTTTTATTAAGCCAGTAACGCAGCAATCGTCGCTGAAAAATCTATCGGTTGGACAAACTTAGGATCATCTAATGGTAATTGACCATGCCAAAGCTGTTCTAGTTCCGCAATAATTTGAATCGCTTCCGATAAAGTGTAGTCGGTTTTCACTTGGGTTATACGATCTGACAACCAATTAATAAGGTAAGTCGGATCGATGTCAGAATCAGATTCCAAGTCATTCGTTGCCAAGTACGATAACAGATCTGGAATGATTATTTGCAGGTTTTGTTGGCGTAACGGCTGCGGAACGCCCATGACCATTAAAGATTGCTTATTACGCTCTTTAATTTGAATACCAAGACGAGATAAGGTCGGCTGCAAACGCTGATTACTTAGGTGTTGCTTTTCATCGACTTTTAAAGACAAAGGCACAAGAAGAGGCTGGCTGGTCAGGTCTGCATGAGTAATATCAAGCTGACCTCGAATACGAAGCCATTCTGCCTTTGCTAACGACACTAACACGCTGCTTTGTTTAGACGCCATCAATATATAACGCCCATGAACCACATTGATCCCCTTGCCAAGCGATGTTATCGGCACAGGCGCTGGTGTCACGCTTGCTGCATTTCTGTGGTCTGCTCGTGGGGTGTGTTTCTCATTCTCTGTTGTTAATAGTTCAGAGTACAGCTGAAGCTCTTTTGGGCTTGCTCGATCAACAGGTACTGGCTGGGTCGTCTGCCCCGAGGTTGGTGTTTTTGAACCTCGCCAATGAGCGGCTGAATTTGGAGTAGTGAGGCTCGACTCGCCGACCCTATCATTCGATTCGCTCGTGACTTTATTTGGGTACATCGGTGAATGATCGATAGCGGCCATAATCTGAGGAGAAACGCGATCGTGAGTGACGCCTCGATCTTTCTTATTTTCATTCTTTGGGTTTATGTCTACCGGGCCTTTATCAGATTCACTCGATGCTTGACTCGACTGATGAAAAGCAGACGTCGTGAGCTTAGGTGAACCGATGTGCTCACTTTGGGCGAGAGCATCGCTCAGTGCCTGATAAATAAAATCGTGTACTAATCTGGCTTGATGAAAACGAACTTCATGTTTAGCGGGGTGTACATTCACATCGACTTGATGAGGGTCTATCTCAATAAATAGAATATACGTAGGGAATTGATCAACGCGTAGCGTGTTTTCATAGCTTTGTCGGATTGCGTGATTGATGAGTTTGTCTCTCATCATTCGGCCATTCACATAACAATACTGAAGATCATTTTGCTGCCTAGCCCCTTCTGGCGTGGTGATCCAACCATGCAAACGCAAACCTTGATGTTCAAGTTCGATCTTGAGCATGTTCTTCACAAAGTGGCTGCCACACACTGCTGAAATACGCTTTTCTGCCTGTACTTCTGACTTCGCAGCCCGATACTGGCGTACCGATTTACCGTTGTGGGTGAGGTTGATCGTAACGTCAAAACAGCTCAGTGCTATCCGCTTCATCAACTCGTCAATATGGGTGAATTCTGTTTTTTCAGTACGAAGGAATTTGCGCCGAGCCGGTGTATTAAAAAACAGATCGAGCACTTCAACGCTGGTTCCAATGGGGTGTGCGGTCGGTGTCAGCTTTACCTGCATATCTCGACCTTCACTATAGGCCGACCAAGCTTGCTCTTGAGTCGCTGGGCGTGATGTCATCGTCAAACGAGAAACAGAACTAATGCTCGCAAGAGCCTCACCACGAAAACCAAGACTCACTATGGCCTCAAGATCATCGAGGCAATGTATTTTTGAGGTCGCATGACGGCTTAACGCTAAGCCCAATTCCTCTTTTTCGATGCCTTTACCGTTATCTCGGACTCGAATCAGCTTTGCTCCGCCTTTTTCGATATCAACATCAATCCGCGTCGCCCCTGAGTCCAAACTATTTTCAACCAACTCTTTGACAACAGAAGCAGGTCTTTCTACCACCTCTCCTGCTGCGATTTGGTTGGCCAGTCGAGCAGGCAATATTTTTATGGTCATACAGGCCTACTTATTAGGAATAATCAATATTTGACCGATCGCTAATTCATCGGACCTCAGTTTGTTTGCTTGTCGAATACTATTGATGGGCACTCCATACTTACTCGCTATCTTTCCGAGATAGTCGCCCCGTTTGACGGTATGCTTACGAATTGGCACATCTTTTAGACTCACGGTGATCTTAAGTTTCTGCCCTAGTTTTAGCGTGTCAGATTTCAGATTATTTTCACGCTTTATAGCGCCAATGGTCACTTTATAACGGCTGGCTATTTTCCCTAAGTAATCACCCGAACGAACCGTATGCGTCACGACCTTTGTTTCGACGGTATCGGCCGCGGTTGAAACCGAGCCCGCAGCAGGAATCGTCAGTACCTGCCCAATCGCTAAACTGCTGCTTTTGAGTTTATTCGCCTTCATCAACGCACTCGTCGACGTGCCATACTTTTTCGCTATTGCAGACAACGAGTCACCGCGTTTAACTTTATACGTTTTAGGCGTGGTTTGAGCTTTAAAATAGGTGCCTTCAGGCGGGTTCGCTTTTAAATATTTAACCACCGCCTTGGTGATGGAGCGAGACAGTTTGTCTTGATGGGCTCTTTGGAATAAAAGCTTCTCTTCTGTTGGGTTAGAAATAAACCCCGTCTCAACAAGTACCGATGGGATCTGAGGGGATCTCAACACGGCTAGGCTGGTATTGATAGGCTTTGAATTATGAAGCTTAGTCACTTTCCCCATCTCAGATAAAATCTCAGTCGCCAGTTTATATCCTTCCTTTTGGGAATGACTGAATTGAAGATCAAGCAAGGTTTGATTGACGTTACGATCGTTAATGCTGCTCGGGAAAGCAGCGCCACCACCACCCAATAGCTCAGACTGTTTCTCTTTGTCTTCTATCCAACGAGAGATTTCTGTATTTGCTCGACGCGTATTCAAGACAAACACCGAGCCACCTTTAGGTTGAGGCGTGGTAAATGCATCGGCATGTATCGATATCAATAGATGGGCATTGTTCTCACTCGCAATCGCAACACGTCGATTCAAGTTGACATAGTAATCACCTGAACGAGTGAGTCTCGCTTTGATACCGGGTATTGCATTCAGTTGCGCTGCCAGCTTTTTTGAAATACTCAGTGTTGCATTTTTTTCATATTTACGGCTCGGTCCGATAGAACCGGGGTCTTCTCCACCATGACCTGGGTCGATAACAATCAGAATCTCTTCTTGTCGCTTGATTTGGGAAACATCTTTACTGACTTCAGGGGCTTTAACCGTAGAGACGCTTTTAGACGTTGAACCATGAGGCAAATCGATGACTAAGCGATGACCATATTGACCGCCAGAAACAGGGGCTAACTTAAAAATATTCGCCTGTACTTTGCTTTTCAATTCAAACACCAAGCGATACGTCGATTTTTTTGGTGGCGTACTTTTTCTTACTTGTCTTAATACTGGACTGTCACTAACAGACAGCGGGAGCTTGGTATTAAGAGACGTATTGTTCAAATCAACCACTAAGCGATTTGGGCTGCTCAAGGTGAAGTAGCTAAAGTCTGCCTCTGATTGCAAATCAATGACCACTCTGGTTTCATCCGGAGATGGCCATACCCTCACCCCCTCAAGCGAATTCGCCCAAAGAGAGTAAGAAAACAATGAAATGAACGCAGTAAGTACGGTCAGAACACAACGATTCACACGCACTTTCACAATAGATTGAATACTCAACTTAGCTCCAATTGATTCAGTAATGACTGTCCATACTCATTGTTCGCCGTAAGGGTCATCGTTCTTTGTTCGCCTTGATAACGCAGTTCAATATCAAGATCAGGCTTTGGAAGTAAACCTTCCCCCTTTTCAGGCCACTCAACGAGACAAATAGCATCAGGCGTGTAGTAGTCTCGGATCCCCATAAATTCGAGTTCTTCAGGATCGGCTAAGCGATAAAGATCAAAGTGGTAAACTTGCCACTTATCCAGTTGGTAAGGCTCTACTAAGGTATAAGTTGGGCTTTTTACGTTTCCCTGGTGACCTAAGGCTCGAACAAATCCGCGACTGAATGTCGTCTTCCCTGCGCCAAGATCCCCATGCAAATAAATAGTCGTTTGTTGTGAACAACACTGAGCAAGCAAAGTACCAACGTGAATCGTCGCTTCTTCATTAATAAGATTAAATTGTTTTGTCTTCATGGTTGGGCTTCTCGAACGTGTTCAAACTGACTATATATAAATCAAAGTAATAGGAATAGTAAACTGGGTTAGAATTGAGAAACAAGCGCTCTTGTGTAATTAAACGCAAATATTGGCAAATAATAACATTCGAACCGTCATGGAACCGCTAGATCCTTGTAATAAGATCTTGTAAGATCCGGCCCCCTATTCAATCAGGCTCTTTACCTATGGATTATCAACACCTCGCTGATCAAATCAAAATTTGGGCGAAAGAGCTTGGCTTTCAGAAAGTGGGCATCTGTGATGTCGACCTCTCTGAACATGAACCGCAGCTTCAAAAGTATCTAGACGCAGGCTTACACGGTGAAATGGATTGGATGGCACGCCACGGCATGATGCGTGCACGACCTGCTGAGCTATTACCTGGAACCATTCGAGTAATCAGTGCAAGAATGGATTACCTACCACCAGAGGCCCAGTTTGCCTCTAATCTCGCCGATAAAACACAGGCTTACATCAGTCGTTACGCCCTTGGCCGCGATTACCATAAAATCATTCGCAATCAATTGAAAAAGCTGGGTAAAAAGATAGAGCAAGAAGTGGGTGCATACGGCTATCGTCCATTCGTCGATAGCGCTCCAATACTAGAACGGCCACTCGCGGAAAAAGCTGGGCTAGGTTGGGCGGGGAAACATTCGTTACTGCTTGACAAAGAAACCGGCTCTTGGTTTTTTCTGGGTGAGCTCTTAGTGGATCTTCCGTTACCTATCGATCAACCCAGCCAGAATGAATGCGGAAAATGCAGCGCCTGCGTCACATCGTGCCCAACACAAGCCATTATTGCCGATGGTGTTGTCGATGCTAGACGATGTATTTCCTATTTAACCATTGAATATGATGGCGTCATTCCAGAAGAATTCCGCAAACCTATGGGTAACAGAATCTATGGCTGTGACGATTGTCAGCTAGTATGCCCATGGAATCGATTCTCGACTATCACGGAGCAAGGCGATTTTCACCGCCGTGATACACTAGCAGACGCTAACCTCGTCTCGCTGTTTTCTTGGCAGGAAGAGGAGTTCCTTCAAAAAATGGAAGGCTCTGCTATCCGGAGAATCGGCTACATTCAATGGCTGAGAAATTTATCGATAGCAATGGGGAATGCACCATTCTCATCGTCTATTGTGGCGGCTTTAGAAGAAAAGTTAGGCTTTAATGACATGCTTGATATACACATCAAATGGGCACTAGAAGAACAGCACCGGCAGTTGCCACTTTCTCTTGGTGGCCTTGAGCAAAAAACGATTGATAGTGTTGAGCAAAAAAACCAACGATTAATTAGAGTAATAGAAAAAGGACTGCCTAGAGACGCATGAACATTGCACAAATGCATTGCTCATTATTTGACTTAGTTCTAAAAAATAGAATGTGGAAAAAAAACTAAACTAGACGGCGTTTCCTATAACTTAAGAAAGTTAGCCACAAAACGAAGATATGACGAAGATCAAGAAACAATCACTTAATGATCTTATTACAGGGCTAAAGTTAGCATTAAAAATACAAGAAAAACCTAAATAAACAATCGGTTACTTAGATTCCTTATCAGAAACACGAGTCTATCTGAATAAAAAGATCTTTTGTTTACTCGACTTTCTAGCCCGAAAAATCAGTTTACCCACCAACTTATCCACAGTTATCATTCTGTGGATAACTCTGTTGACAGATACAGCCATACCACGCTCAACATCAATAATGACGTAGCATTGGCTCGTCTCAAAACTAATCGATTGATAAAGTCAGACAAGAACCACTAGCACTTGGTAGTGTTTCATAAATTTTGGGGGATTATGCTTCTCAGCATGATGGAAAAGAGCAAAGCCTTTCGGCTATCAGTGAAAAGAATCACTATAAAATTAGAAGAGCTAAATCACATCATTATTGACTTAACAGCCTTTAATGGTGAAGTGGTTGCGGGAGCCGGATTTGAACCGACGACCTTCGGGTTATGAGCCCGACGAGCTACCAAACTGCTCCATCCCGCGTCCGAATGCATTGTTTAAGACAATGACGCTATTGCCAATTTTCTTATTAATACTAAACGCACTAAAAGAGAATTTGGAGCGATACATCGGGTTCGAACCGATGACCTCAACCTTGGCAAGGTTGCGCTCTACCAACTGAGCTAGTATCGCATAAGTTAACCGTTTATCGTCGCTTCAATAAGCCATCAATCAACGTGTAACTGTAATGTGGTTGCGGGAGCCGGATTTGAACCGACGACCTTCGGGTTATGAGCCCGACGAGCTACCAAACTGCTCCATCCCGCGTCCGAATGCATTGTTTAAGACAATGACGCTATTGCCAATTTTCTTATTAATACTAAACGCACTAAAAGAGAATTTGGAGCGATACATCGGGTTCGAACCGATGACCTCAACCTTGGCAAGGTTGCGCTCTACCAACTGAGCTAGTATCGCATAAGTTAACCGTTTATCGTCGCTTCAATAAGCCATCAATCAACGTGTAACTGTAATGTGGTTGCGGGAGCCGGATTTGAACCGACGACCTTCGGGTTATGAGCCCGACGAGCTACCAAACTGCTCCATCCCGCGTCCGAATGCATTGTTTAAGACAATGACGCTATTGCCAATTTTCTTATTAATACTAAACGCACTAAAAGAGAATTTGGAGCGATACATCGGGTTCGAACCGATGACCTCAACCTTGGCAAGGTTGCGCTCTACCAACTGAGCTAGTATCGCATAAGTTAACCGTTTATCGTCGCTTCAATAAGCCATCAATCAACGTGTAACTGTAATGTGGTTGCGGGAGCCGGATTTGAACCGACGACCTTCGGGTTATGAGCCCGACGAGCTACCAAACTGCTCCATCCCGCGTCCGAATGCATTGTTTAAGACAATGACGCTATTGCCAATTTTCTTATTAATACTAAACGCACTAAAAGAGAATTTGGAGCGATACATCGGGTTCGAACCGATGACCTCAACCTTGGCAAGGTTGCGCTCTACCAACTGAGCTAGTATCGCATAAGTTAACCGTTTATCGTCGCTTCAATAAGCCATCAATCAACGTGTAACTGTAATGTGGTTGCGGGAGCCGGATTTGAACCGACGACCTTCGGGTTATGAGCCCGACGAGCTACCAAACTGCTCCATCCCGCGTCCGAATGCATTGTTTAAGACAATGACGCTATTGCCAATTTTCTTATTAATACTAAACGCACTAAAAGAGAATTTGGAGCGATACATCGGGTTCGAACCGATGACCTCAACCTTGGCAAGGTTGCGCTCTACCAACTGAGCTAGTATCGCTTTGACAACGTTTCCGTTGTTTAGGGATGCGAATTATAAGAGCATTTATTTGTGATGCAAGTCATTCCGATAAAAAAACAGCTTTTTTTTTCTATCCGCCTAAAAAGCCATCATAATTTCCAGTTTACTGACCTTATGACTAAAACCGACGAATCATTCAACTCACAAATTAAAGAGATAATGCGAGATAAGCCATTATTTGCCCAATCCAGTTCATGAATAGATCGAAGATATTGCTTCTTTGGTATAACTTTGATCAATATATCCACTCGTTTAAGTCGCGCCCCGTCATGGAAAGACAATTAATGCCTCTCTTAAAACACACTGTGATCTTATTGCATTACCGAACGGTAATACTCGTTAGCCTACTGTGCCTGACACTTTCCGGTTGTGGGACCGTACCGAAGCCAATCAGAAATCTAGGAAAGAGTGACATCGATTTTGTGATGGATGTACATGCTCGTCAACAAAAGCAGATGATGATTCGGCTCACCCAAAAATTGTACGCTCGTAATCCCTCCCAACTCAAAAAAAATGAAGGGATGACCGTAGAAAAACGCATTGAACAAATTTTTGGGTCTCTCGATGAAACGCAACTTCCTTCACTTGTCTTTGATGAACTCGACGGCATAACCAGTGTTGACGCGATTCTTTTAAGCTTTGACGAAAACTACCAAGGCGACAGAGTCTTTGCCGCCGTCGTTGGTCTTTCAGAAATGCTCAGGCGCTCTTACAACCACCAACAAGAGTTTTTTATTCTCGATTCACTTGATGAACAAGCGCTTTACAACAGTGCCCGCAATATCGAGATTTTTGTTTGGCGGCTTTACCACCGAAGAGACTCAAATGGAGACTTATTTATTCTAACAAATCGATTGAGTGAAACAGGCGCTGACACGAGCTTTGACCGCCTCTTTGCGAAAATGACGCTAGTTCAGGATATGATGGCGCTCATCGTGGCAGATAAAATGAATCGTAGTATCACAAAAGTCGTACATGGCGTTGCTCAATTCGCATTTTTACCCGTACCCTAATAAAAAATGCCAGCGTATGATAACTGGCATTCAAAATAGCAGGTATTAAATGAGAGGCGAAGCTCATTGCCCTTGGTTAGGGCTGAATTAAATCGAAATGATCGTTTGGCGGTAATATTTCAGCTCTGCAATAGACTCACGAATATCATCAAGCGCCAAGTGGCTGCCACTTTTAGAAAAGCCGTCCAACACTTCCGGTTTCCAGCGGCGTGTTAGCTCTTTTAACGTGCTAACATCGATATAACGGTAATGGAAATACTGCTCAAGTTCAGGCATGTGTTTGTACAAAAAACGACGATCTTGACCAATGCTGTTTCCACAGATAGGCGATGCTGATTTCGGCACCCATTTCTCTAAAAATTCAATCGTTTGTTTAATCGCGTCTTGCTCACTGACTTGGCTTTTACGCACACGTTCAACCAACCCACTCCCCGTATGAGTCGTGGTGCACCACTCATCCATTTTATCCAATTCGATGTCATCTTGATGAATGGCAAGAACCGGGCCTTCAGCTAAAATGTTGAGTTCACTATCAGTCACGACAGTGGCAATTTCAATGATCTTATGAGTTTCAGGATCTAAGCCTGTCATCTCAAGATCGACCCAAATTAAGTTTTGATCGCTAAAGGACATGAGTGAGTTGCCTATTTGTTTAAGGATAAAAGAGGTACTATACCCAAATAAGGATCCCCAAGATAGTTCTGAATCATTAGCATTCGCTGAAACAACAGGCCTTCCGAAGGTAGATCGCATCATCAATAACGTATTGAAGACATCATTGTGGCAAAAAAGAAAAAATTGACCAAAGGTCAAGTGCGAAGAGTACGCAGCAACCAAAATAGACGACTCAAGAAAGAAGACTCTATCCAATGGGATGAGAGCATGCTCGGTGGTGCTAAAAACGGTCTCGTTATCACTCGATTTGGCCAACATGCAGATATCGAAGATCTTGATACCAACGAAGTTCACCGTTGCAACTTGCGTCGCAGTATTGAAACATTAGTGTCTGGTGACAAAGTTATTTGGCGTGCGGGTTTAGAGTCGATGGCCGGTATTTCTGGTGTTGTAGAAGCCGTTGAACCCCGAACTTCAATGCTAACTCGCCCCGATTACTATGACGGTTTAAAACCGGTTGCGGCTAATGTCGACCAAATGGTTATCGTCTCTTCGGTATTACCTGAGCTTTCACTTAACATCATCGACCGTTATTTGATTGCTTCTGAAACTGTTAATATCGCGCCATTGGTGGTGCTAAATAAAGTGGACTTACTTACTGAACAACAGATTGGCGAGTACCGTGAAACGCTTAAAGAGTACGAGAAAATCGGCTACAAAGTGATGTTCGTGAGTAAAGAATCTGGCTATGGCATCAAAGAACTTGAGGCTGAACTCAAAGGTTGCATCAACATTTTTGTTGGGCAATCGGGTGTCGGTAAATCAAGTTTAGTGAACGCGTTAATGCCGACTTTAGATATCGAAGAAGGTGCGGTTTCTGAAAACTCAGGGCTTGGTCAGCACACCACCACAGCAGCGCGTTTGTATCACTTCCCTTCAGGCGGTGATTTGATTGACTCTCCGGGGGTTCGTGAGTTTGGTCTGTGGCACCTTGAACCCGACGAGATCACAGAAGCTTTCATTGAGTTTAAGCCCTATTTAGGTGGTTGCAAGTTCCGAGATTGTACACACAAAGATGACCCTGGTTGTATCCTACGTGAAGCTGTTGAAAACGGAAAAATCAGCAAACTTCGTTTCGACAACTACCACAGAATTATAGAAAGCATGGCAGAAAATAAAGCCAACCGACAATATTCTCGCAACAAAAAAGCCGATCTTTAAGCCATTTTTGTATGTAAATATTGTTAGGTTACTGACAATGAAATCATATTTAAGTACTATCTCGCGCCCAGAACAGAGTCGCACATTTAAACAGTATTGGAATTTTCATAATGGATAAAATTAAAGTTGAACTGCAGCACTGGCTACCAAAGCATGCTTTAACCCGTTTGGTCGGCAAATTGGCCTCTGCTCGATTGGGCAGTTTAACCACCGCGATTATTCGTGGATTTATCAAACAATACAAAGTCAACATGGATGAAGCGCTAGACTCCGATCCCTCTCACTTTAAAACATTTAACGAATTTTTCGTCCGTGAGTTAAAAGATGGACTTCGCCCTGTAGCTGAAGGTGATCAAGTGATCACTCACCCCGCCGATGCGTGTGTCAGTCAATTCGGCCCGATTGTCGATGGTAAACTGATCCAAGCTAAGGGCCACGATTACACGTCGGTCGAACTGCTTGGTGGCGATGAGGAACTGGCCAATGAATTTGCCGATGGTGAGTTTGCCACCTTATATCTTTCGCCAAGTGATTACCACCGTGTGCACATGCCGTGTGATGGTGTTTTACGCCAAATGATTTATGTACCGGGTGACCTGTTTTCTGTCAACCCATTGACCGCAGAGAACATCCCAAATTTATTTGCCCGCAACGAACGCGTGGTGTGTATCTTTGATACTGAGTTTGGCCCGATGGCACAAATTTTAGTGGGTGCCACGATTGTGGGTAGTATTGAACTGACCTGGGCAGGAACCGTCACTCCGCCTCGTGGCAATACGGTTTATCGTTGGAACTACCCAGCGGAAGGTAATAAATCGGTTCATCTCAAAAAAGGACAAGAGATGGGGCGCTTTAAGTTAGGTTCAACCGTCATCAACCTGTTCGCTAAAGACGCCATTACCTTTGAAGAAAGCATGCTGCTCTGTGCACCGACTCGCATGGGTGCACCATACGCTCACATCAAAGCAGGCGATAGCGCTGGCGAAGAATAACGCTGCAATAACAAAAGCGACATTCTAACTTATGCCCTGTTCATCACAGGGCATTTTTGATTAGAAACAAAACTCATCCAATAAAATCCACCACTTATCAAAACTATAACGCTCGTCCAAGTCCTCTATTTCCAAATCGCCTATTCTACTTTGACTCTCTTTTTATTGTAGGAATCGCTCCATGCCAGCACTGAATAAAGGTGTTTTAATAAAGTTGTTCATATGCTTTATGTTACCTCTCGCCGTTTTATTCATTCCGATTGATCTGATTCCTATCGATGATCTGACGCTGATACAACATCGGCTGCTTGCCATATTCCTACTCGCCGCTCTTCTATGGGTTTTAGAACCCGTCCCTGTTTTTGCTACATCCATATTGATCATTGCCCTCGAACTGATCATGATTTCCGATAAAGGCTTGCATTTCTTTCGCCAGCCTCCCGAAGGGCATGATTTAGGTGAGTTAATGAGTTACACCGATATTTTCAGTGCCTTTTCATCACCGATTATCATTTTATTTATGGGTGGTTTCGCCTTAGCCATTGCAGCGTCCAAATATGAACTGGACAACAACTTGGCCCGAGTTCTCCTCAAACCTTTTGGCACTCAACCTAAGTTCATCATGCTCGGTTTAATGCTGATTACTGCGGTCTTTTCCATGTTTATGTCTAATACCGCAACAACGGTCATGATGCTGGCCCTTCTCGGCCCCATTGTTGCCTCGGCGCCTAAAGGTGATTTGGGCATTAAAGCTCTGGTTCTTTGTATCCCTATCGCAGCCAACACGGGGGGCATCGCGACACCCATAGGCACCCCACCAAACGCCATTGCCCTGCAATATTTGACCGGAGAAAACAGTATCGATTTTCTTTCGTGGATGATGATGGGCCTACCGTTTGTTGTTATTCAATTGACCTTTGCCTGGTTTCTCCTACAAAAACTGTTTCCATCGCAGCAACAACAAATGATCTTAAAGCTAAATGGAAAGTTTAAAACCAGCTGGCGAGCCATCACGGTCTACATAACATTTGGCATGACCATCTTACTTTGGATGACAACCAAAGTGCATGGCATGAACACATATGTAGTTTCCATCATCCCCCTTGCAGTATTTACCTTGACTGGGATTATGGGGAAAGAGGAGCTAAAGCAGATTAACTGGGATGTCCTCTGGCTGGTCGCCGGTGGTATCGCTATTGGGATTGGCCTTGATAAAACAGGGTTAGCGGTTGCCCTTGCCCATGCTATTGACTATGAATCGCTCTCTCCTGTTGCCGTCGTGTTGACTCTTTCTGTGGTCTGCTGGTTAATGGCTAACTTCATGTCCAATACTGCCACCGCAAACTTACTGATGCCAATTGCCGCAGCGATTGGGGCTTCAATGGAAAGCCTTACCGCAGTTGGCGGTCTTCAAGGATTGCTGGTCGTGGTGGCGTTCTCGGCCTCACTTGGGATGATTCTTCCCGTCTCGACGCCACCGAATTCATTGGCCTATTCAACCGGCCTGATTGAAAGTAAAGACATGGCCAAAACCGGATTAATTATCGGGGTAATGGGCTTACTGATTGTTTACGCCGCTCTGTTGATATTGACCTAAAAAGGACCGAATACGCCACATGACCCTAATCTGAATTGGACGAGGATATATCCCTAGGCAATGATTCAAGATTAGGGCATATTGTAAGCCATTAATCACCTACGAACTCTAGGAAGACGCGACGTGGGATTTGAATGGCTCGCGCTCGCAGCCGCATTTCTTTGGGCAATCGCCAGCTTGCTCTCAGTAAAACCATCATTGCATTTAGGATCGTTTGCCTACAGTCGCTGGCGCATGGGGTGTACTTCCCTCATCCTGTCTTGTATGGCGCTCTTTACCGGCGGTTGGGGAACGATTGAACTCAGTGATATTACCCCAATGATGCTGTCTGGCCTGATTGGCATCTTTATCGGTGACACCGCTTTATTCGCCTGTCTCAATCGCATGGGTCCAAGGCAAGCAGGGCTTCTCTTTTCTTGTCATGCGGTATTTTCCGGTATTCTTGGGTACTTTATTTTTAGTGAAACCATGAGTTCAATGGAACTAATGGGTTCGGTGCCGGTGTTTTCTGGTGTTGTTACGGCTATTTTCTTTGGCCGAAAAGGTCGACAACAAAGCAATCTCGATACGATCAAAGGAAAGGTGTGGATTGGTCTCGCATTAGGGCTTCTTGCCGCTTTATGCCAAGCACTCGGTGGAATCATTGCAAAACCGGTTATGCTGACTTCTGTTGATCCTATCGCAGCGTCTGCTATACGAATGATCACCGCTTTTGTCGCTCACAGTCTCTTTTTGTTGTCTGGAGCAAAATTAGCGAAAGCCAGCAATCCAATGACCATGAACATCTTTACGATTACCGCCATTAATGGATTTCTTGCGATGGCGGTAGGGATGACATTGATATTGTTCGCACTGCAAACCGGAAATGTCGGCATGGTTGCCCTGCTTTCCTCCACCACACCAATCATGCTCTTACCGATACTCTGGTTCTACACCAAGCAACTCCCTAATATTTATGCCTGGATCGGGGCTGTTGTTGCCGTGATCGGTACGGCCGTTTTGGTGCAATAATAAAACTTTCATTTGTCATTATAATTTGATCAATAGGCTACCCTTTCTTGTAGCGATAGGAAGAATCATTGATCTTTAGCTACTGCAAACCCTTTAAAGTGTAGTAAAATTACGCTAATTTGTTTTTAAAGTTACTTTAATTTTGGACGAGGTTATATCTATGTCAGCTAAGAAGCCAATGGCTCTAGTGATTCTTGATGGTTGGGGATACCGTGAAGATAACGCCAGCAATGCAATCAACAACGCTAAAACTCCAGTGATGGATGCCCTTATTGCAAACAACCCAAACACTCTTATCTCAGCATCTGGCCTAGATGTTGGTTTGCCTGATGGTCAAATGGGTAACTCAGAAGTTGGTCACACCAATATCGGTGCAGGCCGCGTGGTATATCAAGACTTAACACGTATTACAAAATCAATTGCTGACGGTGAGTTTGTTGAAACGCCGGCTCTTGTTGAAGCGATTGATAAAGCTGTCTCTGCTGGAAAAGCGGTCCACCTGATGGGTCTAATGTCTCCAGGTGGTGTTCACTCTCACGAAGACCACATCTATGCAGCCGTTGAAATGGCAGCAGCACGTGGCGCAGAGAAAATTTACCTGCACTGCTTCTTGGACGGACGAGACACCCCACCTCGCAGCGCTGAAAACTCACTAAAACGTTTTGACGAACTGTTTGCGCGCTTAGGCAAAGGCCGTATCGCGTCTTTGGTTGGCCGTTACTACGCTATGGATCGTGACAACAACTGGGAACGTGTACAGGTTGCTTACGACTTACTGACACAAGCTAAAGCAGAGTTCACATTTGATTCAGCGGTTGAAGGCCTAGAAGCGGCTTATGCGCGTAATGAAAATGACGAGTTCGTTAAAGCGACTGAGCTTAAAACAGACAGCCAAGAAAGCGCAAAAATTGAAGATGGCGATGCGGTTATTTTCATGAACTACCGTGCCGATCGTGCCCGTCAGATGACCCGTACATTCGTTCCAGATTTTGATGGATTTGAGCGCGCTGTTTTCCCTGCAATTAACTTTGTGATGCTGACTCAATACGCGGCTGATATTCCTCTGGCAACCGCTTTCCCGTCAACCTCTCTTGAGAATACTTACGGTGAATGGCTGTCTAAGAAAGGGCACACGCAGCTGCGTATCTCTGAAACAGAAAAATACGCCCACGTGACCTTCTTCTTCAATGGCGGTGTCGAAAATGAATTTGACGGTGAAGAGCGTCAACTGGTTGCTTCTCCAAAAGTAGCGACTTACGATCTTCAACCTGAAATGAGCTCTGAAGAACTGACAGATAAGCTCGTTGCTGCTATCAAATCGGGCAAATACGACACGATTATTTGTAACTTCCCTAATGCAGATATGGTCGGCCATACTGGCGTTTACGAAGCAGCAGAACAAGCGATTGAAGCTCTTGATGCGTGTATGGCTAAAGTGGTTGCGGCGATTAAAGAAGTCGATGGCCAGCTATTGATCACAGCAGACCACGGTAATGCTGAAATGATGATCGATCCAGTAACGGGTGGCACACACACCGCCCATACTAATCTGCCTGTACCGTTGATCTACGTGGGTAATAAAGAGTTTGAATTTAAGTCTGGAGGTAAACTTTCAGATCTTGCTCCAACCATGCTTGATCTTGTTGGTATTGAGATCCCAGCAGAGATGACAGGCCAAGTTCTCACCAAGTAATTTGCGCCAATGATCTTAATGAATGCCTCAATGTAAATTGAGGCATTTTTGTATCTATGGCTCTGACGAATAATTAAAGGCAATCAAACACCCACTACCTTGCAACTTTTAACATACCCCTTTCTTCTCATAAAATTCTTTGGGTATACTAAGCCCTTATTTTAATCGATGGACTTCTGGCTCTATGGCGACGTTTTTATCACTATTCTCATTTACAAATCGCCTCGATTTTTTCATTCTATTTTCAGCACTGGTACTGAGCGTTCCCACCATTAGTCACGCGGCCTCTTCTAACGAACTCAAAGGGGTGAAAAATGAAATATCACGTCAGAAAGACTCCGTATCAACTCAACAAAAGAAGCTCAATGAGCTGCAAAACACACTTAAAAAACAAGAATTGAGCATCAGTGATTTAGAAAATCAGATTACCAAGACCAAGGCATCGCTCACCACTTCCAACAACAACATTAAAAAGATTGATGCAGAAATCGCTCAGCTGAACAAATTGAAACAGCAGCAAAGTGACACGCTGGCTGAGCTGATAAAAACTTACTATGTCACCCAACGGGCCAAAACCGCTACCAGCATTTTAAATAATGGCGTAGAAGAAGACCGCATCAGTCAATATTTTCAGCATCTAGCTAAAGCCCGGGCGATCACGATTGATTCGCTTGAGCAAACGCGGCAAGCACTCAATAAAAATCAACGACAGTTACAACTCGAACAGCAAAAAATAGCTCAGTTACTCAAACAGCAAACAACGAAGCGAAATAGCCTCAAACAGAACCAAACTCAACGCAGTCAAACGGTCAATAAGATTAAGAAAAGCATATCAAGTGATCAGGTTTATCTCTCTGAGCTGCAGCGAAATGAAACTCGACTAAAAGCAGAAATCGCCAAGGCAGCGAAACGAAATGCAGTGCCTATGGACGGCTTAACAAAGCAAAAAGGGAAATTACCATGGCCCATCAAAGGAAAATTACTCCACAGCTACGGCAGCAAACAAGCTGGACAAAGCAATTGGAATGGGATTGTTATTGACGCAGATTACGGACAGGCGATCAAGTCAGTGTACCCGGGTACCGTTGTGTTTGCGGAATACCTGAGAGGATATGGCCTTGTGGTTCTTTTAGACCACGGTAAAGGTGACATGACGCTGTACGGTTTTAATCAAACCCTGATGAAGAAAGAAGGGGATAAGGTGACTGCTGGTGAAACCATCGCCTTAGCTGGAGATACAGGAGGGCAGAGCCGCCCATCTCTGTATTTTGAACTGCGCCGAAATAGTAAGACGCAGAACCCTAAATCGTGGTTAACTCGTTAAGCATAAAAGCCTTCAACGGCTTCAATAAAAGCGCTCACATCACTTTTCTTGAGTGCATTCACCCCAGCGGCTGCTGCTCTGCCACCGCCTGTGGCAAACTGCCCACAAATATCACCAGCGCCCTGCTTATTCGTTAATGGCGCTCTTAATGAAACGGTGTAGGTTCCATCGGCGTTTTCGGTCAGTACGGCATGCGCAGAATCAGGCGCCTGATTCGCCAGTAAGTTTCCGTATACACCACTGATTCGGCGAGAAGCCGCATTATTAGGCAATTCAAACAGCCCCAAGGTTTCACTGCGATATTTGGCATCGATAGCAAGCGCTTTATCCATGTCCTCTTGATAAGCATGTTGCAACTTATAGTAAGGAGACTCTGGGTCAGCAATCACATCAAACGGAGAAGTATAGTGAAGCAGTGCTTGATACAGATCGGCGGGATGGAAATGCAGGTCTTCAACTTTCGCCCCATAGCCATTGTAATTGATCAAGGTTCCTAGCTCTTTAAGCTGCTCTTTTTGCTCTTGTGACAGACCTTTAGCCTGTGCAAGATCATCCGCAACCGCTATCAAATTATCACCATACGCAGCGGTTATCGCCCACAGGTGGTATTGGCCTTCTAATAATTGGTCAATAATCAATGCCGTACAGGTGTTGGCATCGAGGTCAATATTCGCATCGAGTAATGGATGGTCAGGAATATCACCGGATTGATGATGATCCGCATAAAATACCTCAACCCCAAGTTCGAGCGCAGAGACTAACCCTTCCATATTCTTAGCCATTGAAATATCAAGAATCGTTAGTGAGTCATCATTCGAGAGATTCAATTTTTCAACCAACTTAATGTCACGCTTCACACCCGTGATGAGCTGTGACGTCCGAGGCGAAGAGAGTCGTAATTGCAGTAAAGCGATGATGCCATCAGCATCACCATTAAAAACATCGTAGTGCATAAATAACCTTGGGGAAATGAATCCGTAGCGGAGGCAAAGAACCGTTGTTCAGCTCAGTTAAGCGTAAATCGCGATAACACCATCTTCTAGCAGTTGTAGTTGCTCAATACCAAGTTCCGTGGCTTTAGGCTTGACCACCGCAATCATATGCAGCATACCTTCCAGCACAACCTGTTCGGTGACCTTAGCGTTTAGCGACATCGCCGATTGATAACCAATCCAACTGCTTGCAATTAAATGTAATGTAGTCACCAAAGATTTCATTTCTAACTCTTCAACCACTAACAAATCAAGCTTTACGAAGGCCCTCATAATGTTGATTAGGTTATTTTGCAGCTTCTCTTGGACTTTAATGTAGTCATCATGCAACGAAGTATCACGTTGAAGAATCTCAGGAAGGTTGGCGTAAAAGAAACGATATTTCCACATGAAGGTGAAAATGGAATCCAGATAGTGTTTGAGTAACACCAAACTTTCCTGCTGACCATTGATGGGAGTAAATCGTTCGAGCAACTCTTCAGAGTAGAGCGTAAAGATCTCATGGACGATTTCTTGTTTATTTCGAAAATGGTAGTAAAGGTTGCCAGGGCTAATGTCTATGTGCGCAGCAATGTGATTGGTCGTAATATTACGCTCACCATGTTCATTAAATAGCTCTAATGCTGCATGTACAATTTTATCGCGAGTCTTCATTTATTGCCCGTATCCTTTCCGTCAATCGAATGAGTATAGCGCCAAGTGTACCCCATAACAAAAAAGCGCCTGGTCGTATCAGGCGCTTTCAACTATTTAATCAACTATTTGTGGTATAGCTTAGATAACTCATGCACAGCATCAACAAACACACCTGCATTTTCAGGTGGCACATCTAGGTGGATACCATGACCCAGATTAAATACATGGCCAGTTCCGCCATCACCAAAACCTTCAAGGATGGTGCCGACTTCTTCACGAATACGTTCAGGCTGAGCGTAGAGCACAGACGGGTCCATATTGCCTTGTAGAGCGACTTTGTCACCTATACGAGCTTTGGCATCAGCAATGTTAATCGTCCAGTCTAGGCCGACAGCATCGCAGCCTGTGGCTGCAATCGACTCTAACCACATACCACCATTCTTAGTGAATAGTGTAACAGGAACGCGACGACCTTCGTTTTCACGAATCAGACCATCGACAATTTTGTGCATGTATTGAAGCGAGAATAGATTGTAATCACGCGGAGTCAGCACACCACCCCATGTATCAAATACCATGACTGATTGTGCACCGGCTTTAATCTGTGCGTTCAGATACTCAATAACCGTGTCTGCAAGTTTATCTAGCAGTAGGTGCAAAGTTTGAGGCTCTGCGTACATCATTTTTTTGATTTTAGTGAACGCTTTAGAACTGCTGCCTTCAACCATATACGTGGCAAGCGTCCAAGGGCTGCCAGAAAAACCGATAAGAGGCACTTCACCTTTCAGGTCTTTGCGGATTTGACGTACGGCATTCATAACGTACTGAAGCTCACCTTCTGGATCCGGTAAACCAATTTTTTCAACATCTGCTTTACATGTGATTGGACGTTCAAACTTCGGGCCTTCACCCGTTTCGAAGTACAAACCAAGACCCATCGCATCTGGGATCGTCAGAATATCAGAGAACAAAATTGCAGCATCAAGCGGAAAACGACGCAAAGGCTGAAGCGTTACTTCTGACGCCAATTCTGCGTTCTTGCACAAAGACATGAAGTCACCCGCTTCTGCGCGAGTTGCTTTATATTCAGGAAGATAGCGGCCAGCTTGACGCATCATCCAGACCGGTGTGCAGTCAACAGGTTGTTTTAACAGGGCGCGTAAATAGCGGTCATTCTTTAATTCGGTCATTCCGTTAAATTCCAATTCAATCTTGTCTATTTTTGAAGTTTACTATTCTAACACTGTTCAGCTCTCAAAAGCGGTGTGCTTTGCAATCTAGATCAAGTTATTAACTTTTAAATCAATGCTTAGTTTGCACACATTATGTAACAGTGCTAAAAATTCGTTTGCTAGCGAAAATTACAATAATAACTGAGTACTTAGTGCTCAGCATCTCATAACGACATCTTACTTACCCCCTCCTTCTCGGAGGGTTTTTTTTATCTGCCACTCTCTATTTTTCTATCGACTCATCAACCTGAGTTAAGGTATCAATCAGGGTTCTCGCAATCGTGCCTTTAGGCGCGACGGGTGGCAATTTATCAAAATCAAACCATCGTGCATCACTGAGTTCCTGATAGTCGGGTTTGACCTCACCACTCTCGTACTCTGCAAGAAAGCCCATCATCATGTTGGAAGGAAATGCCCAAGGCTGACTGCCAAAGTAACGAATATCTTGAACTTGAATCCCGGTCTCTTCTTTCACTTCCCTCGCAACACATTGCTCAAGGGTTTCTCCTACTTCAAGGAAACCAGCAATCACTGTATACATACCATTGCGATGGCGAGGGTGCTGCGCGAGTAATATTTGATGTTGTTTGCGCACGGCGACGATGATGCATGGTGATATTCTGGGATAGTGTAAGGTTCGACAATCTGTGCACTGCATCGCAAGTTGGTTCAGATTCAAGTGGTTTCGCCCACCACATTGAGGACAAAACCGTTGTGTCAGAGTCATATTACCAAGCTGGACGGCTTTGCTCATGAGCAAGAAAAGTGCATCAGGAAACTGCAAGCATTCTCTAAGAGAGGTGAGTTCAAGAGGCGATTCTATATCGACTTCATTTATCCATAACACAGGGAATCCCTGGTATTGGCCAATGTTAACTGCGCGCTCAATTGGAAAGCTGAGCTCTTCCGCGGTCGCAAATGGAAGCTCGTGTTCTACAAGATAAATGTCACTTCCAGTGACGGCACACCAGTAGGCTTTCTCGTGCATTTTACTGTTACGTTTTTTTAACATCAGACGGTCTCTTAGCTTGCAGTTCATTCATTTTACTGGCAATCTAATTTATACCAGAGATTATTAATGATAAGTATATTTACAAACTCTGGGTGGATGTAAAAGGGATCTTTGCACTGCAAAGCTAATTCGTGCACAAATTTGTGTACCGATCATGAGGGCATGGTCATGCTAAACAAACTGAAACAAACGCAACAACAATGGGGTGGCTCAAGTGAGGTCATCGATCATTGGCTTGAAACTCGTCAATTGCTCATTGTTGAATACTGTAAGCTCGCATCACTTCAACCATCATCCGTAAAATCTTCAGTTTCTGAACTTCCGACGCCTAAAGCGCTTCAAAGTTTTTGCCAGCACTTAGTCGATTATATCTCCGAAGGTCATTTTAAAATCTATGACATGGTTATGGATCAATGGCGCGCAACGGGGTTTGAAGCCACTGATGAGATCAATCAGACTTACGGAAAAATCGTACTCACCACCGAACCGCTGTTGAACTTCACAGACACCTACGCAGCCGTCAGTGAGGAAGACCCTTTAAAAAGCTTCGACAATGATCTGTCTCAAGTTGGCGAGGTGATTGAGATGCGATTTGAAGTCGAAGACCAGCTGATTCAACTGATTGCAAATAGCCTTGCCATACCTCCTGGTGCTTAAGCTATTCGTTTAAGGGACAGGTTCAAGTTCTGGCTTACGTTTTTTGACTTAAGCTACTTAGAACTGAATATCTAGTAGCGGATACCTATGATTGAGTGTCTAGGGAGTGATTGCCCAGAAGGCCGCTGACTCTCTGTGCAATGAGTACTTTAGAAAGTGCTCATTGGACACTCTCAACACTTTTCTATTTCTCACCCAACGGTACTGCTGACTATTTCACTCATATACTCGCTCGAATAAAAACAAAAAAGGCACCCGAAGGTGCCTTTTTTCATCACGAATCGTGATTACTCGTCAGAGTACTTATTCTTCAGAAGAAAAGCCAGCGTTGAGAAGTGCTGCTAGATTATCTGTCGCTTGTTCAGCTGACGGACCTTCTTGTTGCTCTTCACGTTGCTTTTGACGCTCTTGGTGGTAGGCGAAACCAGTACCAGCTGGGATCAGACGACCAACAATAACGTTCTCTTTCAGACCACGTAAGTCATCACGCTTACCAGAAACCGCAGCTTCTGTTAGTACGCGAGTCGTTTCTTGGAAAGATGCTGCTGAGATAAATGACTCAGTCGCTAGAGATGCTTTGGTAATACCTAGTAAGTCACGCTCGTAACGTACTAGTTCTTTGCCTTCAGCTTCTAGAGCGCGGTTAGCGATCTTAACGTTGTGGTACTCAACTTGCTCACCAGGTAAGAATTCAGAGTCACCAGCGTGCGTAATCGTACACTTACGTAGCATTTGACGAACGATAGTTTCAATATGCTTATCGTTAATCTTAACGCCTTGTAGACGGTAAACTTCTTGAACTTCGTTAGCGATGTACTGAGTCACAGCATGAATGCCACGTAGACGTAGAATGTCATGTGGAGTCTCTGGACCATCAGCGATAACATCACCACGTTCGATCTTCTCACCTTCGAATACGTTCAGCTGGCGATGCTTAGGAATCATCTCTTCGTAAGCGTCTCCGCCTTCACGAGTGATAACTAAACGACGCTTGCCTTTCGTTTCTTTACCGAATGACACAGTACCTGTGTGCTCAGCAAGAATCGCAGGCTCTTTAGGCTTACGAGCTTCAAACAAGTCAGCAACGCGTGGTAGACCACCGGTGATATCTTTGTTTCCACTAGATTTCTGTGGAATACGAGATAACGTGTCACCAATACCTACTTCAGCACCATCTTCGATGTTAACGATCGCTTTACCAGGTAGGAAGTAGTGAGCTGGCATATCAGTACCAGGGATCATTACATCGTTACCTTTCGCATCAACAAGTTTGATAGCTGGACGCATATCTTTACCTGCTGCTGGACGAGCGGCTGCATCAGTCACTTCGCTTGAAGATAGACCGGTTAAATCATCCGTTTGACGAGAAACCGTCACACCATCAATCATATCTACGAATTGGATACGACCGGCCACTTCAGTGATGATTGGCATAGTATGCGCTTCCCAGTTCGCAACAACTTCGCCAGCAGTAACAGCGTCGCTGTCTGCTTTGCTAAGAATCGAACCGTATGGAAGTTTGTGTTTCTCTTTAGTACGGCCAAACTCATCAATGATCGTCATCTCAGAAGCACGAGATGTGATAACCAGTTTCTTGTCTTTATTGACAACAAACTTAGCATTGTGAAGTTTAACAGTACCCGTAGTCTTCGCTTGGATGCTGTTTTCTGCTGCGGCTGTCGATGCGGCACCACCGATGTGGAACGTACGCATCGTAAGCTGTGTACCCGGCTCACCGATAGACTGAGCAGCGATTACACCGACTGCTTCACCTTGGTTGACTAGGTGACCACGTGCTAGGTCACGACCGTAACACTGTGCACAACAACCGAAGTCTGCATCACAGGTAACAACTGAACGTACTTTCATACGGTCAACAGAGTTGTCTTCCATGATTTGACACCACTTCTCATCAATCAGAGTATTACGTGGAATCAGTACATCTTCAGTACCAGGCTTAAGAACGTCTTCAGCAACAACACGACCAAGTGCTAGCTCAGAAAGTGCAACTTTAACGTCACCACCTTCGATATGAGGCATCATATCGACACCTTCATGCGTACCACAGTCATGTTCGTGTACTACAACGTCTTGAGCAACGTCTACTAGACGACGAGTTAGGTAACCCGAGTTTGCTGTTTTCAGTGCTGTATCCGCAAGACCCTTACGAGCACCGTGCGTTGAGATAAAGTACTGAAGGACGTTTAGACCTTCTTTAAAGTTTGCGGTGATTGGCGTTTCGATGATTGAACCATCTGGACGCGCCATCAGGCCACGCATACCCGCCAACTGACGAATCTGAGCAGCAGAACCACGAGCGCCCGAGTCAGCCATCATGTAGATGCTGTTAAACGACTCTTGTTGCTCTTCTTCACCGTCACGGTTAATTACCGTTTCAGAAGATAAGTTATCCATCATTGCTTTCGCAACACGGTCGTTGGTAGACGCCCAGATATCGATAACTTTGTTGTATCGCTCACCCGCAGTAACAAGACCTGATTGGAATTGCTCTTGGATTTCACGAACTTCAGCTTCTGCTTCTTCAATTTCAGTGTATTTAGCCGCAGGTACAACCATATCGTCGATACCAACAGACACACCAGAAAGTGCAGCGTATGCAAAACCTGTGTACATGATTTGGTCAGCGAAGATAACCGTGTCTTTCAGACCAAGTTTACGGTAAGCCTCGTTAAGTAGAGTAGAAATTTGCTTCTTACCCAACTTTTGGTTAACTAGGCTAAACGGCAGACCTTTAGGTACGATAGACCACAGCATTGCACGTCCAACAGTCGTATCGACCATGTCTGTGCTTGTTGTGCTGTTACCGTCTTCATCAACAACACTTTCAGTGATACGTACTTTAACACGAGCGTGTAGCTCAGCGCTCTTAGTACGGTATGCCTTCTCAGCCTCTTCAGGGCCAGCAAGGTACATACCTTCACCTTTCGCATTGATCATTTCACGAGTCATGTAGTAAAGACCCAATACAACGTCCTGAGAAGGTACGATGATCGGATCACCAGATGCTGGTGATAAGATGTTGTTGGTCGACATCATTAATGTACGAGCTTCAAGCTGTGCTTCTAAAGTTAGAGGCACGTGTACCGCCATTTGGTCACCATCGAAGTCGGCGTTATATGCCGCACACACGAGTGGGTGAAGCTGGATCGCTTTACCTTCGATTAGTACTGGTTCAAACGCTTGAATACCAAGACGGTGAAGTGTTGGTGCACGGTTAAGCAGTACTGGGTGCTCACGGATAACTTCGTCTAGGATATCCCAAACGATAGCTTCTTCACGCTCAACCATTTTCTTAGCCGCTTTGATCGTCGTCGCCATGCCACGAGTTTCTAACTTGCTGTAGATAAATGGTTTGAATAGCTCAAGTGCCATCTTCTTAGGAAGACCACACTGGTGCAGACGAAGGTATGGACCTACTGTAATTACAGAACGACCAGAATAGTCTACACGCTTACCAAGAAGGTTCTGACGGAAACGACCTTGTTTACCCTTGATCATATCAGCAAGAGATTTCAGAGGACGCTTGTTTGAACCCGTAATCGCACGACCGCGACGACCGTTATCTAGAAGGGCATCAACAGACTCTTGCAACATACGCTTTTCGTTACGTACGATGATGTCTGGAGCCGCTAGCTCTAGAAGACGCTTCAAACGGTTATTACGGTTGATTACACGACGGTAAAGATCGTTCAAATCAGAAGTCGCAAAGCGACCGCCATCTAGTGGTACTAGAGGACGAAGATCTGGCGGAAGTACCGGAAGCACCGTTAGGATCATCCATTCAGGGTTGTTACCTGATGAAATGAACGCTTCAACGAGCTTAAGACGCTTAGTCAGTTTTTTACGCTTAGTTTCAGAGTTAGTGGTTTCTAGCTCTTCGCGCATCTGCTCAGCTTCTTGGTGCATGTCCATAGTAGACAGCAGATCTTTGATCGCTTCTGCACCCATCTTCGCGGTGAATTCATCACCCCACTCTTCTAGACGATCAAGATACTCTTCTTCAGTGAGCATCTGACCTTTTTCTAGATCTGTCATTCCCGGTTCAGTTACTACGTACATTTCGAAGTACAGAACACGTTCGATATCACGCAAAGGGATATCCATCAACAAACCGATACGAGACGGCAGTGATTTTAGGAACCAGATGTGAGCGACTGGTGATGCAAGCTCAATGTGGCCCATACGGTCACGACGAACTTTAGTTTGTGTAACTTCAACGCCACACTTCTCACAAATCACACCACGGTGTTTCAGACGCTTATATTTGCCACAAAGACATTCGTAGTCTTTAACTGGACCAAAGATACGCGCGCAGAAAAGACCATCACGTTCAGGTTTGAACGTACGGTAGTTGATCGTTTCCGGCTTTTTAACTTCACCAAAAGACCATGAACGAATCATGTCAGGTGAAGATAGACCGATTTTGATAGCATCAAATTCTTCGGTCTTATGCTGTGCTTTTAGAAAGTTTAATAGATCTTTCACATTCAGCTCCTGTAAGGAGTTAAAAGGGGCTCACCCGCTAAAGTGAGCACCTTCTACCAAATAACCCGGAAGGATTACTCTTCGTCTTCTAGCTCGATGTTGATACCTAGCGAGCGAATTTCTTTCAACAATACGTTGAACGATTCTGGCATGCCAGGTTCCATGCTGTGGTCGCCATCTACGATGTTCTTATACATCTTAGTACGGCCGTTAACGTCATCAGACTTAACTGTTAGCATTTCTTGAAGCGTGTAAGCAGCACCGTATGCTTCTAGTGCCCATACTTCCATCTCACCGAAACGCTGACCACCGAACTGAGCTTTACCACCAAGTGGTTGCTGAGTTACTAGGCTGTAAGAACCCGTTGAACGAGCGTGCATCTTATCATCGACTAAGTGGTTCAGTTTCAGCATGTACATGTAACCAACCGTTACAGGACGCTCAAACGCATCACCAGTACGACCATCAAACAACGTAAGCTGACCAGATTCTGGCAGATCACCCAGTTTTAATAGTTCTTTAATCAACGACTCTGAAGCACCATCGAACACTGGCGTAGCAATCGGTAGACCACCACGTAGGTTCTTAACCAACGTACGAACTTGATCGTCTGACAATTCAGCAATGTCTACTTTCTGACGTGTATCACCCAGATCGTAAACCTTCTGAAGGAAGTTACGGAACTTATGCAGCTCTTGTTGTTCCTTCAGCATCTTGTTCAGTTTGTCACCGATGCCTTTCGCAGCTAGACCTAAGTGTACTTCTAAGATCTGACCGATGTTCATACGCGATGGTACACCCAGCGGGTTCAGTACGATATCAACAGGTTGACCTGTTTCATCGTATGGCATGTCTTCAACAGGGTTAATCTTAGAGATTACACCTTTGTTACCGTGACGACCGGCCATCTTATCACCCGGTTGGATACGACGCTTAACAGCTAGGTATACTTTTACAATCTTAAGTACACCTGGTGCCAGGTCATCACCTTGAGTGATTTTACGACGCTTAGTTTCAAACTTCTTATCGAAATCCGCTTTTAGCTCATCCCATTGCTCAGCAAGTTGCTCTAGCTGTGATTGAAGCGCATCGTCTTCAAGCGTTTGCTCAAGCCATTGCTTACGACCAATAGAGTCAAGCTTAGCTTCAGAGTAACCACCATTTACCAGAACAGCACGAACACGAGCAAGTAGACCACCTTCAAGAATTTGGAACTCTTCAGTGAGATCTTTCTTCGCTTCTTTCAGCTGCATCTGTTCAATTTCAAGCGCACGTTTGTCTTTTTCTACGCCATCGCGAGTAAAGACTTGAACGTCGATGATGGTACCTGAAACAGAGTTTGGTACACGTAGTGAAGTATCTTTAACGTCAGATGCTTTTTCACCGAAGATTGCACGTAGTAGCTTCTCTTCAGGCGTCAGTTGCGTTTCGCCTTTAGGCGTTACTTTACCAACTAGGATGTCGCCACCCTTCACTTCAGCACCGATGTAAACGATACCTGACTCGTCGAGTTTAGACAGAGCAGATTCACCTACGTTTGGAATATCAGCTGTGATCTCTTCAGAGCCCAGCTTAGTATCACGCGCCACACAAGAAAGCTCTTGGATGTGGATAGTCGTGAAGCGGTCTTCTTGAACTACGCGCTCAGATACTAAGATCGAGTCTTCGAAGTTGTAACCGTTCCAAGGCATGAACGCGATACGCATGTTTTGACCAAGCGCTAGCTCACCAAGGTCTGTTGAAGGACCATCAGCAAGAACGTCACCGCGAGCTACAGGTTCACCTGGCATGACGGTTGGGCGCTGGTTAATACATGTGTTTTGGTTCGAACGCGTGTATTTCGTTAGATTGTAGATATCGATACCCGCTTCACCAGGAATCAATTCATCTTCATTAACCTTAACAACGATACGAGACGCATCTACCGATTGAACTTGTCCACCACGTTTTGCTACCGCTGTAACACCAGAGTCTACGGCGATGTTACGTTCGATACCCGTACCAACTAAAGGCTTGTCAGCTCTAAGAGTTGGAACAGCTTGACGTTGCATGTTCGCACCCATCAATGCACGGTTCGCATCATCGTGTTCTAGGAACGGGATAAGCGAAGCAGCGATAGATACTACTTGGTTTGTTGCAACGTCCATGTAATTAACATGTTCGCGTGGGTGAAGACCAGATTCGCCTTTCTGACGAGCCGTGATTAGCTCTTCAGCAAAAGTGGAACCTTCAGTGAGTATTGTATTCGCCTGAGCGATAACAAACTGACCTTCCTGAATAGCAGAAAGATAGTCAACATCTTCAGTGACTACACCATCAACAACACGACGGTACGGAGTCTCAAGGAAACCGAACTCGTTACAACGTGCGAATGCTGATAGAGAGTTAATCAAACCGATGTTTGGACCTTCAGGCGTTTCGATCGGACATAGACGACCGTAGTGCGTAACGTGAACGTCACGAACTTCAAAGCCAGCACGCTCACGAGTCAGACCACCAGGACCTAAAGCAGAAATACGACGCTTGTGCGTTACTTCTGACAATGGGTTGTTTTGGTCCATAAACTGAGACAGCTGTGAAGAGCCAAAGAATTCTTTAACTGCAGCGGAGATCGGCTTAGCGTTGATAAGGTCCTGAGGCATAATTGCATCAAGATCACCAAGGCTTAGACGTTCTTTAACAGCACGTTCTACACGAACTAGACCAACACGGAATTGGTTTTCTGCCATTTCACCTACAGAACGGATACGACGGTTGCCAAGGTGGTCGATATCGTCCACTTCGCCTTTACCGTTACGGATCTCGATCAATCTGTTCATCACGGCAATGATGTCAGTTTCATCTAGCGTACCTTGTTCACCCGCATCTTCACGCTCAATTGAGCTATTGAATTTCATACGGCCTACTGTAGATAGGTCGTAACGATCTTCATTGAAGAACAAGCTTTGGAACAATGTCTCTGCTGCATCTTTTGTTGGCGGCTCACCAGGGCGCATCATGCGGTAGATTTCTACCAAGGCTGAAAGGCGATCAACAGTACTGTCGATGCGCAATGTTTCAGACATGAATGGACCGTGGTCTAGATCGTTCGTAAATAGAACTTCTAGCGCTTTGTGACCCGCTTGAGATAAGTTTGCTAGAGCTTCTAGGCTGATCTCATGGTTTGCACCAACGATGATCTCACCAGTTGCTTCGTTGATGTAATCTTTCGATGCAACTTTGCCTACGATGTACTCTACTGGTACTTCGATGTGCTCTACGCCATCTTTTTCAAGTTGACGAATGTGACGCGCTGTCACACGACGACCAGTCTCTACGTAAGTCTTACCATTTGCTTCAATATCAAATGACGCGGTTTCACCACGTAGACGATCAGGGACTAACTCCATCAATAGAGTTTTGTCTTTTACTTCAAAGTTCACTTTTTCAAAGAATAGATCCAAGATCTCTTCTGTTGTTTTACCAAGTGCGCGAAGAATGATCGAAGCAGGTAGCTTACGACGGCGGTCTATACGTACGTACAAGTTATCCTTAGGATCGAACTCAAAGTCTAACCATGAGCCACGGTAAGGAATAACACGTGCGTTATATAAAACTTTACCCGATGAGTGGGTCTTACCCTTATCGCTGTCGAAGAACACGCCTGGGCTTCGGTGCAGCTGGGATACGATAACCCTCTCGGTACCATTGATAACGAAGGTACCATTGTCTGTCATAAGCGGAATTTCGCCCATGTAGACTTCTTGTTCTTTAATATCTTTTACGGTACCTGCTGGCGCGTCTCTATCAAAGATAACTAGGCGCAATTTAACGCGTAGTGGTTTTGAATAAGTTACGCCGCGGATTTGACATTCTTTAACATCAAATACAGGCTCACCAAGACGGTAGCTAACGTATTGCAGCTCTGAATTGCCGTTATAGCTCTGAATTGGAAAAACAGAACGGAAAGCAGCTTCAAGACCGTATTGCCCTTCAGGATCCTGTTCGATAAATTTGTCGAACGAATCGAGCTGGATCGATAACAGGTATGGAATGTCCAAAACTTGTGGACGAGTACCAAAATCCTTACGGATGCGTTTTTTCTCGGTATAGGAGTAAACCATGGGGTTCCTCAGCTCGCTGATAAGTGACCCAAACTGCCCAAGGCATTCTGAGAATGGGGCAGTGACTAACAACTGTTTACTGTAGTGACATTACTGCTTTAATCAGCAATGTTTTTTGCATGGGTAGTAGTGGTTAAACAGCGGGAAAATTCACCAGTACCCTACAGCGCAAAAAGGCCGGTGGTTAATAAACCACCAGCCATTAGCCTTGCGGCTAAGAAATTAAGTAATAATTACTTAATTTCAACAGTTGCACCAACTTCTTCTAAAGTCGCTTTAAGCGCTTCAGCTTCAGCTTTGTCAACGCCTTCTTTAAGTGCAGCAGGAGCTGAGTCTACTAGACCCTTAGCTTCTTTAAGACCTAGACCTGTAGCGCCACGTACAGCTTTGATTACTTGTACTTTGTTTGCGCCAGCAGAAGCTAGAATTACGTCAAATTCAGTTTGCTCAGCAGCAGCTTCGCCACCAGCAGCGCCACCAGCTACAACAGCAGCAGCAGCAGATACGCCGAATTTTTCTTCCATAGCTTCGATAAGCTCAACAACTTGCATTACAGACATTTCTGCAACTGCGTCTAGGATTTGCTCGTTAGTAATAGACATAACAATTCTCTTTTAAGTCAACAATTAGTTTATTTTACAATCAGTAGAAAGCAAGGCTTATGCCGCAGCTTCTTCTTTTTGATCACGTAAAGCAGCGATAGTACGTACCAGCTTGCCAGCAGAAGCTTCTTTCATGCACATCATTAGGCGTGCGATAGCTTCGTCGTAAGTTGGTAGTGTCGCTAGTACTTCAGCGTCAGTTAATGCGCCTTCAAATGCAGCGGCTTTGATCTCGAACGCTTTGTTCTCTTTCGCAAAGTCTTTAAAAAGACGTGCGCCAGCACCTGGGTGCTCGTTAGAGAATGCAATCAGAGTAGGACCAGTGAAAGTATCAGTAAGACACTCGTAATCTGTTCCCTGAACTGCACGGCGTGCTAAAGTGTTACGCACAACTCTCACATAAACACCCGCTTCACGCGCTTGTTTACGTAGAGAAGTCATTGCGCCAACTTCAACGCCACGAGAATCAGCTACAACTGCAGAAAGTGCACCACTGGCAGCTTCGTTGACTTCAGCAACAATTGCTTTTTTGTCTTGAAGGTTTAAAGCCATTTGGATTTACTCCTGGTTGTCGTTACACCACTCACTATTATCACAACAGTGAGAGTTAATAAGGTGCAGTCCCAGAAGAAAGTTAATCATATAATGAGACATTATATAAGAAAGCTTTCTGTCAGTTCGGGCACCATCTACGTAGGACGATTAAGTTAATTGACGAACAACTAACACCTACGGTCTTGGACGGAGACTGTTCTAATTCCATTTATTGATAATTCAAAAAAAGGAATCAACGTCAGCCCCAACCACAAATTAGGCGCAGAATTATACATTAATTCAGCGCCTAATCAAACAAATTATGCTTGTGTGTTCAGGCTAGCCTGATCAACAGTAACACCCGCACCCATAGTGGTAGAGATGCTTACTTTCTTCACGAAAGTACCTTTCGCAGAAGAAGGTTTTGCTTTCTTAAGTGCAACTAGAAGAGCTTCTAAGTTCTCTTGAATTTGCGCCGCTTCGAAAGTAGCTTTACCAATAGTAGTGTGGATAATACCGTTTTTGTCGTTACGGTAACGAACCTGACCCGCTTTAGCATTTTTAACTGCTTCAGCAACGTTAGGAGTTACAGTACCAACTTTAGGGTTTGGCATTAGACCGCGTGGACCTAGGATAGTACCTAGTTGGCCTACAACGCGCATTGCATCTGGAGAAGCAACAACAACGTCAAAGTCCATTACGCCTTTCTTAACTTGCTCAGCAAGATCTTCCATACCAACGATATCTGCGCCAGCTTCTTTAGCTGCTTCAGCGTTTGCACCTTGAGTGAACACTGCTACGCGAATGTCGCGGCCAGTACCGTGCGGAAGTACAGTTGCACCACGTACGTTCTGGTCAGATTTACGAGCATCGATGCCAAGGTTTACAGCAACGTCTACAGACTCAACGAATTTAGCTGTTGCTAGTTCTTTAAGAAGAGCAACTGCTTCGTTGATTTCGTATTCTTTCGTTACTTCAACTTTTTCACGAATTGTGCGCATGCGCTTAGTTAGTTTTGCCATGTTCTTAACCCTCTACCACTAGGCCCATTGAACGAGCAGTACCCGCAATAGAACGTTTCATCGCTTCAACATCAGCACCAGTCATATCAGCAGCTTTAGTTTCTGCGATTTCTTGGATTTGAGCGTCTGTTACCGTACCCACTTTTTCAGTGTTAGGACGACCTGAACCAGACTTAACGCCAGCCGCTTTCTTAAGAAGAACAGCAGCAGGTGGAGTCTTAGTAACGAACGTGAAAGAACGGTCGTTGTAAACAGTAATAACTACTGGAGTCGGTAGACCTTTCTCAACAGATTCTGTTTTTGCGTTGAACGCTTTACAGAATTCCATGATGTTTACGCCGTGTTGACCTAGTGCAGGACCAACCGGTGGACTTGGGTTTGCCATACCAGCTGCTACTTGCAGTTTGATATAAGCTTCAACTTTCTTAGCCATGATATTTCCTAATTTTGGGTTCAAACGCCAACATTTCAGTCAGCTCCCCGTTTTTCATAAAAAACTTCTTACAGTAATACCTGTAAAAAGGCGCGAAATTATAAGCATAATTCGCGCCATTAACAAGCATTAAAAAGGTGTTTTTTTAATCAAGTTTTTCCACTTGACCAAATTCAAGCTCAACAGGTGTCGCACGACCAAAGATCGATACAGACACTTTAATGCGGCTCTTCTCGTAATCCACTTCTTCAACAGTACCGTTGAAGTCAGCAAATGGGCCATCATTAACACGAACCACTTCACCCGCTTCGAACATTGTCTTAGGACGCGGAGCTTCGCTCGCTTTCTCAAGACGGTTCAAAATCGCATCCGCTTCTTTGTCAGTGATAGGCGCAGGACGGTCAGAGGTACCACCAATGAAGCCCATTACACGAGGAATACTACGTACTAAGTGCCATGATTCATCATTCATCAGCATTTGTACTAATACATAGCCTGGGAAAAATTTGCGTTCGCTTTTGCGACGTTGGCCAGCACGCATCTCTACCACTTCTTCTGTAGGTACTAATACTTCGCCAAACAACTCTTCCATGTTGTGCATTTTAATATGTTCACGTAGCGATTGAGCCACACGACCTTCATAGCCTGAAAAGGCTTGAACAACATACCAACGTTTCTTTGGAGCTTCACTCATGAATTAAAACCCTCACACCCCAGTTGCTAAGGCAACAAGACGAACCATAATGCCGTCAATGCCCCATAACACTAGAGCCATTACAATACATACTGCTAATACGATAAACGACGTTTGCATGGTTTCCTGACGCGTAGGCCATACCACTTTACGCACTTCCATACGGGATTCGCGTGCAAAGACAATCGCTGCTTTACCTTTAGCCGTTGTCGCAGATACACCAAGTGCAGCGGCGATTAATACAACGACGCCTGCAGCTCGAATCACTACAGACATTTCACCATACAGGTAATTACCCACAACAGCAGCGGTTAGCAGAACAAAAGTGAGAATCCACTTAAAAGTATCTGCACCGTTTGAGCTATCAGGAGTTTCAGCATTATTTGCTTTCATACAACCAACCTGTCATAAGTCTTAATATAGACGACAATAGCCCCGCTGTTGCAGGGCGAATTCCATAACATCAATAAAAATAACCATTGATGTATACTCTTGAGATGAGGAAAAACCTCAAACCAAATTCCTTGCTTTACGCTTAATTGTTCGCCATGACCAACAAGCATAATATTCAGCGCAGAAAAAGGGCATCAAATGATGCCCTTTTTACTAGTAGTTAGTCAAATCTTAATCAAAGATTTTAGCAACAACACCAGCACCTACTGTACGGCCACCTTCGCGGATTGCGAAACGTAGACCTTCATCCATTGCGATTGGAGCAATTAGCTCTACCGTCATTTGGATGTTGTCACCAGGCATTACCATTTCTACGCCTTCTGGAAGCGTGATGTCGCCTGTTACGTCCGTTGTACGGAAGTAGAACTGTGGACGGTAACCTTTGAAGAATGGTGTGTGACGACCACCTTCGTCTTTAGACAGAACGTATACTTCTGACTCAAAACGTGTGTGTGGGTTGATTGAACCAGGAGCAGCAAGTACTTGACCACGTTCAACGTCTTCACGCTTAGTACCACGTAGTAGTGCACCAACGTTCTCACCTGCACGACCTTCGTCAAGCAGCTTACGGAACATTTCAACACCTGTACAAGTCGTTGTTACTGTATCTTTGATACCAACGATTTCTACTTCGTTACCTACGTTTAGGATACCGCGCTCGATACGACCTGTTACAACTGTACCACGACCTTGAATTGAGAATACATCTTCAATTGGTAGTAGGAACGGCTGGTCTACTGCACGCTCTGGGAGTGGAATGTAAGAATCTAGCGCTTCTGCAAGCTCAACGATCTTGTCTTCCCACTGCTTCTCGCCGTTTAGTGCACCAAGAGCTGAACCTTGGATTACTGGAAGATCATCTCCTGGGTATTCGTACTCAGAAAGAAGCTCACGTACTTCCATTTCTACTAGCTCAAGTAGCTCTTCGTCATCGACCATGTCACATTTGTTCATGAATACGATGATGTAAGGGATACCAACTTGACGACCAAGTAGGATGTGCTCACGTGTTTGAGGCATTGGGCCATCTGTTGCAGCAACAACTAGGATACCACCATCCATTTGTGCAGCACCAGTGATCATGTTTTTAACGTAATCCGCGTGTCCTGGGCAATCTACGTGTGCGTAGTGACGCTCTGGAGTATCGTACTCAACGTGTGAAGTTGCGATTGTGATACCGCGCTCACGCTCTTCTGGAGCATTATCGATAGATGCGAAATCTTTCGCAACACCGCCGTACACTTTTGCAAGTGTCGTACAGATAGCAGCAGTTAGAGTTGTTTTACCGTGGTCAACGTGGCCGATAGTACCAACGTTTACGTGCGGTTTCGTACGTTCAAATTTTTCTTTAGACATTGTGTGTCCCTCTAGGTACAGATTAAAGTGGCTTAATGACCACGTAACCAAAAAAAATTGGTGATAATGTATAATTCAAAAGGAAATAATTACGTTGTAGAGCTGGTGCTGATACCCAGATTTGAACTGGGGACCTCACCCTTACCAAGGGTGCGCTCTACCGACTGAGCTATATCAGCAACAAAAGTGAGCTGGAGCGTGCAGCGGGAATCGAACCCGCATCATCAGCTTGGAAGGCTGAGGTAATAGCCATTATACGATGCACGCAACATAATAACTCAGGTGCTATTTTCTTTAGAATATGGTGGAGGGGGACGGATTCGAACCATCGAAGGCAGTGCCGGCAGATTTACAGTCTGCTCCCTTTGGCCACTCGGGAACCCCTCCAAATTTTTAATCCATTCTTACTACAAATAGCTTCAAGTAATATGAAACAGGAAAGAATGGTGCCGACTACCGGAATCGAACTGGTGACCTACTGATTACAAGTCAGTTGCTCTACCTACTGAGCTAAGTCGGCATAAGTGGTGCGCATTCTATTGAATGATATTCGTGCTTGCAATAGTAAATTTAAAAAAAGTCATTTTTTTTGCATGATTGGAATCATTTGATGTTTTTTCATGCAAAGTCCGTCTTTCTACTGCGTTCTTTCTTATTATTATTTGCATTGTTTGGTGCTTGTTGTATGTTCGCCATTCTATTTCGTTATTTCATGGTGAGTGAGCACTTATGAGTCCTTATCTATCTTTTGAGCGTGCCACATGGGCAGAGCTACGTAACTCTGTTCCAATGACACTCTCAGAATCTGATATCCAAGAGCTCCTCGGGGTAAATGAACGGTTATCAATGGAAGAAGCCGTCGATATTTACCTCCCCCTGAGTCGCCTGCTCAATTTGTACATTGAGGCTCGCCAAAGTAGAAACTCGGTGTTGCATCAGTTCCTCGACAGCACCGAAAGTTCGCCGCCTTTTATCATAGGAATTGCGGGCAGTGTTGCCGTCGGAAAAAGCACCACAGCTCGTATCATTCGCACCTTGCTGTCTCGTTGGGAGAATCACCCCAAGGTCGAATTGGTCACAACCGATGGTTTTTTATTTTCGAAAAGCGAACTCGATAGACGAGGCATTATGCATCGAAAAGGGTTTCCCGAATCCTATGATACAAAGGCTTTAGTACAGTTTTTATCCGATGTAAAAGCAGGGGAAACCAACCTGCAAGTTCCTGTCTACTCTCACATAACCTATGACATAACAAACGAGGTAAAGAGAATCGATAAGCCTGATGTGATCATTATTGAGGGCTTAAATGTTCTACAGAGTGGCCTTGACTACCCCAATAGTTCGCTCAGTACCTTCATTTCCGATTTTCTCGACTTTTCAATCTACGTCGATGCCGATAGTGATGTCATCGAAAAGTGGTACATCGAAAGGTTTTTGGAATTTAGACAGGGCGCGTTTAAAAAGCCAGGATCTTACTTTAACCACTACACGCAGCTTAATGAATCGCAGGCGATTGAAAAAGCCAAAGAGATATGGCAATCAATTAATGGGCTTAATCTCGTTGAAAATATCCTACCGACAAAGCAAAGGGCGCAATTAATTTTGAAAAAGGGTCCATCTCATGCGGTCGAGAAAGTGTTATTGCGGAAATGATTTAAACTCAGGGTAGTTTGAACGGCTGAGCTGACTACTTTTGAATCTGTAAAGGCTCGATAATTGCCTCGAGCCCCTCTACCTATTCTTTTAAATTCGGTTATTTCAACTCAGGGCCGTATTGATTGGTCTTATCTTCACCCTTTAAAAATCCACACTCCACTAGAATCCAGGTTCCACAGAGCAACGCCGCCACAGAGCTGAACATTTCTATTGTCGTCGTTTGCGCGACCCCACTGGGATCACCGATAGGAACAGCCATACGACCAAATACCAGGGGAACGTTGAGCATTAACCACCAACTGGATTTTCCTCTGTCATGCCATCGTTTCGACGTAATCGCTAAATCTGGGATCAGAATGACCAATAGGAACACAGGCAGTATGATATGGGCCATGGCCGGAAACAATGCATTCGATCCTGTAGCAAAGCCCATGATGACCGCGTAGTAAAATACATTCCATATCCAATACGTTTTTCGACCCACTCTCCCTTCAAATGAGAACAGTAGCTGCTTTATCGACATCTTATTTACCCTTGAAAAAATAGAAACTCAACGCGTAATCTATCATATTTCATCGGTTTATCGTCTTTTGAAAACACGCTTTATCCATATCTCGGATATTCACCGTTAAGCTCCTTACTTGGCTTGCTTGTTGCTGAAGTACCGTCATCAACTGCCGGGAAAGCTCTCGTTTTTGCTCTTCCGTTCGCCCATCGAGCAACTCAAAACCTACATGAATAAAATCAACGCTATCCCCTTCCTCACCAATCAACCAATGATGGCAACGTAATGCCCGAGACTTAACCGAACCAGGATCGAATAAGCTGCTTTTTAGCGCGACATCATGGAGATCTTCTAGGAGGCCTTGAACATTGACTCGTTGATCGATTGAATTTGAATATTCCATAACAAGATTTGGCATTGTCTTTCCTTTTCTGACAGAAGATCTTAAGTGATTATTTATCGCGGCGAATTCTCAACACTAATACCAATTAACTCTGCAAATTCCGAGGGAATCACTATCATTCTGTTTACTGGATCACTTAAGAAGAAGTCTTACCATTAAATAAACTCATGACCCGAATCATGATTTGATGGTATTAATCTGTTATATTCTTACGTAATCGCGTTTATTTTTTACATCAATGAGCTTTTTACATTCAAAATAATGGAGATATTCTTATGCGTCATCCTGTAGTGATGGGTAACTGGAAACTAAACGGCAGCAAAGAAATGGTTGTTGGCCTACTAAACGGTCTTAATGCTGAACTTGAAGGCGTAACAGGCGTAGACGTAGCAGTGGCTCCACCTGCACTTTTCGTTGATCTTGCTGAGCGTACGCTTACTGAAGCGGGCAGCGCAATCATCCTAGGTGCTCAAAACTCTGACCTAAACAACAGCGGTGCATTCACTGGCGACATGTCTCCAGCTATGCTGAAAGAATTTGGTGCATCTCACATCATCATCGGTCACTCTGAGCGTCGTGAATACCACGCAGAATCAGACGAGTTCGTTGCTAAGAAATTTGCATTCCTAAAAGAGAACGGCCTAACTCCAGTTCTTTGTATCGGTGAATCTGAAGCACAAAACGAAGCAGGCGAAACGGTTGCTGTATGTGCTCGTCAACTTGACGCTGTTATCAACACTCAAGGTGTTGAAGCTCTTGAAGGTGCGATCATCGCTTACGAACCAATCTGGGCTATCGGTACTGGTAAAGCAGCGACTGCTGAAGATGCACAACGCATTCACGCTCAAATCCGTGCTCACATTGCTGAGAAATCAGAAGAAGTCGCTAAGAACGTTGTTATCCAATACGGCGGTTCTGTGAAGCCAGAAAACGCAGCAGCTTACTTCGCACAACCAGACATCGACGGTGCTCTAGTTGGCGGCGCAGCGCTAGACGCGAAAAGCTTCGCTGCTATCGCTAAAGCAGCGGCTGAAGCAAAAAACGCTTAATAAGTTAGCACAACAACTTGTTGCTTAAGGCCTGCATTCGCGGGCCTTTTTTATCGCACTTATCTGAGTTCTACTGGTAGTTCCTGCTCGTTCCCAATGTTGTCTTTATCTTGTATCCTATCGTTTTAATGAGATAGCGTATGGACAATGCACGATAAACACGGCCTATTAACAGCGCCCATTCCTAATGTGCTGCGTCAAATGACCATTCCAATGACCTTTGGAATGATTGCTATCTTGATGTTCAATGTCGTCGATACATTTTTTATTTCCCTTCTGGGTACCGATGCGTTAGCGGCGATCAGCTTTACGTTCCCCATCACCTTTGCCATAAACTGCATCACTATGGGTATCGGAATCGGATTATCCACGAATATAGCTCGCCTACTCGGTAAAGGCCGCTCGAAACAAGCCGGTCGCTTTTCTACCCACGGTTTGGTTTTAGCGCTGCTTCTTGTTTCTGTCACCTCGTTCATGGGATTACTGAGCATCCGGCCTACCTTTGCATTATTAGGCGCACAACCACACCTTATCGATCTGATCAGTGAATACATGTCCATTTGGTATTTAACGATTCCGCTTTTGGTTATTCCTATGGCAGGAAACAGTGCGATAAGAGCGACAGGGGACACGAAAACCCCTGCTAAGATCATGATGCTAGCAGGGCTGATTAACGGAGTGCTGGACCCACTGCTGATTTTTGGTATTGGCCCATTTCCAGAGCTTGGTATTCAAGGCGCGGCCATTTCAAGCGCGTTGAGCTGGTTAGGTGCATTGATAGGGTCACTTTACGTTTTAATTCGTCGGGAAAAAATGCTCGCATCGCCTGATTTATCGCAAATCGTTAACGACTGGCGGCAAATCCTTAAGATTGGTACTCCTGCGGCGCTTTCCAATGCGATGGTGCCATTATCGGGCGCCATATTGATGATACTGCTGGCCTCGCATGGAACGGTGGCGGTGGCTGCTTTTGGGGCGGCTCAAAGAATTGAGTCACTGCTGATTTTAGTTCTTATGGCATTGACCTCCGCTTTGACCCCATTTATGGCTCAAAATTTAGGGGCCAACAATACCCGGCGAAGCTTTTCTGCACTTTTTCTGAGTATGCGTTTTGCGATTGTATTTCAGTTAATTATTTTCATTATGATGGTGCCATTAAGCATTCCTTTAGCGCGTCTTTTCTCTCAAGAGCCGTCGGTTCGAGATCTACTTTGGCATTATTTATTGGTTGTTCCGTTCAGTTATGGCTTTCAAGGCGTCACCATGATGCTCGTCGCTGGACTCAATGCTCTGCATAAGCCGGTCCCTGCTTTCCAATGGAGCATTATTCGACTCTTTGTTTTTACGTTACCAGCCGCTTGGATTGGTAATCAAATATACGGTGTTGAAGGGCTATTTATCGGTATCGCAGTCGGCAATGTTTTGTCTGGTGTTTCCAGTTATCTATACGCGCTCAAATTACGTCAATCATATCAATAATAGTTAATCTCTTTATTCCTATCACTCACCTTTAGGCATAACCACAGCAACCACTATACACCGCTCAACCCAGCAAAAATCGAGCACACAAAAAAGCCGACACTCTATCGTATCGGCTCATTTCTCTGTACTTAAGTCTAGGCTTGTTGGTTAATCAACCATTTCCTCGTCTTCATCGATCTCAAGTTCAATATCCAATGGCTCTTGAGAGATAATGATTCCAGTATTATCTGCGTACAAATAATCTTCCGGCACAAAGGTAACGCTACCAAAGTTGACCGCGACATCGGTCTCACCAACACCGTTACCAACGGCACCCACAGGGATAGAAGCCAACGCTTGGATACCAACACTCATCTCTTCGAGTTCATCGACTTCACGAACGCAGCCATAAAC
Organism: Vibrio sp. YMD68; assembly: GCF_029958905.1. Taxonomy (NCBI): domain Bacteria; kingdom Pseudomonadati; phylum Pseudomonadota; class Gammaproteobacteria; order Vibrionales; family Vibrionaceae; genus Vibrio; species Vibrio sp. YMD68. Next base: position 2,997,457 of record NZ_CP124614.1, read on the forward strand.
AACAATGCCTTCCCATTCGTTATCTTCCGCTAACGCTGCCAATTCCGCATCAATAAGGGCACGACGCAAAGAGCCACCGCCATCAATCAGTAATACTCGGCCTACCCCATCTTGCTCTAATACATCGCGAATAAGGCTATTATCTTCAAAGCATTTGATTGTCGTGACTTGACCTGCAAATGATGTACGCCCACCAAAATTGCTAAAAAGAGGTTCAACGACATCGACTTGATCTAAGTAAATATCGCACAGAGCTGAAGTATTGTATTCCATAGTATTTATCCATACTGATAGTCATCTCTATCGAGTATATCGAGTCACTAAGTCAATGCAATGATAAGACGCAATTAACTGACGAGAGTTTGAGCTATCACGATGCCGGTAAAAAGGACATTTGAGAATAAGGCACACTTTACAACAATCGGCATCATAGGAGCGATTTGAGCCGGTTGAGTCGCCAACCAAACCGCCCTGCCATGCTTATACACCACCACAAGGCTAAGAACGAAAGGCAAGCTGAGCCAAAGTGGTGCAGGTTGAAGCAATAAGTAACAGACAAATGTCGTTAATGCACTCACCAGCAAAATAAGATGGTACTGTTTGGACTTAGCCTGGCCAAGCCGAACGGCAACGGTTTTTTTACCACATGCCTTATCATTTTCAATATCGCGCATATTATTGACATTCAACACAGCCACCGCGAATAGCCCACAGCCTATTGCTGGCAAAATGAGGGTTGCTTCGACAAAACCCGTATGAAGGAAGAAGGTTCCCGCAACGCCCAATAACCCAAAAAAAATGAACACAGAAATATCACCCAAGCCAACATAGCCATAGGGCTTATTACCGACGGTATAAGCAATGGCTGCTACCATCGCCAACACACCTAAACCGATAAACGTCATGATACTTTGTAAGCTATTCAGTGCGTAAAAAACAAGAAACAGCCCAGACAACATCGTAAGAACAATGTTAATCACCATCGCTTGCCTCATGGTTTTCAATGAGACTGCACCAGATTGAATTGCGCGTATCGGCCCAAGACGTGCATCGTTGTCCGTTCCCTTGACTGCGTCGCCATAGTCATTAGCAAGATTGGATAAGATTTGCAGTAAAGTGGCAGTAATAAAGGCAAGTAACGCAATCGTGAAAGAGAATTGTCCAATAGAATACGCCAACACACTGCCCGTGAGTATGGAGACAAGGGCAAGTGGTAGTGTTTTTGGTCGTGCGGCGTCTAACCAGATTTGAATTGATTGTTTCATCGTTCTCTTTGTCTACATTCTATTTGTCTACGCACAATATGCGCTGATTGTGTCATAACCGATTCATTCACGCAAAAAACTAAAAAGGCCACCGAAGCGACCTTTTTGTATCATCAATACCGCTAGAGATTGATGTGATTATTTCACTCGGCCAACATACTCGCCGTTACGAGTATCCACCTTGATCACTTCGCCAATCGAAATGAACAACGGTACACGCACAACAGCGCCTGTTGCTAAAGTCGCAGGCTTGCCGCCCGTTCCTTGAGTGTCACCCTTTAGACCCGGGTCAGTTTCAGTAACTTCAATCTCAACGAAGTTAGGTGGCGTAACGACGATCGGATTACCGTTCCACAAGGTGATCATACAAGTGTCGTTTTCTACTAGCCATTTCGCATTGTCGCCAACCGCTTTCACTTCAGCTGCAATTTGCTCGAAAGACTCACTGTTCATAAAGTGGTAGAATTCACCATCGTTGTACAGGTAATCAAGATCGATATCCATAACGTCAGCCGTTTCAACCGACTCACCTGACTTAAAGGTTTTTTCTAACACTTTACCTGAAAGCAATTTACGGATTTTGACACGGTTGAATGCTTGACCTTTGCCCGGTTTCACTAACTCATTTTCGAGAATGACACACGGCTCTTTATCAAGCATAAGTTTGAGACCGCCTTTAAATTCATTGGTGCTAACAGTAGCCATTTTTTCCTCTTACCATATTTCGAGTTCAAATTAATGTCGCATATCATAACCCGAATTGCCCCAACTGTTGAGCAAAACTGGCTCAAACAACTAGCGAATGCGATCTCAGACCCTGCAAAACTGCTCGCACAACTAGAGATTGATGCTTCAGAGTGGGAGGCAGGCTTTGAGGCGAAAGCGTTATTTGCGCAGCGAGTTCCACTGAGTTTTGTCAATAGAATGGAGAAAGGCAACCCTCATGACCCGTTACTTCGTCAAGTATTACCACTTACTGAAGAGTTTGCTATCCATGAAAGGTATTCGGCGGATCCGTTGGAGGAACAGAACAACGCGGTTCCAGGATTACTGCACAAGTATAAAAATCGTGCGTTATTCATCTTGAAAGGCGGATGTGCGATTAACTGTCGTTACTGTTTTAGACGCCATTTTCCCTATGAGGATAACAAGGGAAGCAAATCGGTTTGGCAACAAGGGCTCGATTACTTACACGCCCATTCAGAGATCAATGAAGTCATTTTATCTGGTGGCGATCCCCTGATGGCAAAAGATCATGAGCTTGAATGGCTGATGAAACACATTGAAGCCATTCCTCACATTACACGCCTGCGCATTCATACACGCCTACCTGTCGTGATCCCGGCTCGTATCACTCAAGAACTGCTTAAATTGCTAGGGAATTCGCGATTGCAGGTCATCTTAGTGACTCACATTAATCACGCCAATGAAATCGACGCTGCACTGGCAGAAGCGATGATTCAACTCAAGCGTCATCATGTCACGCTGCTCAACCAAGGCGTATTACTAAAAGGGGTGAATGATTCCGTCGAAGCGCAAGTTTCTCTGAGCAATCGTCTCTTTGATGCCGGAATTCTGCCTTATTACCTGCATGTCTTGGATAAAGTCCAAGGTGCGGCACACTTCTATGTCTCAGATGCACGAGCCAGAGAAATCATGGCTGGATTGATTGAACAGGTTTCGGGGTATTTAGTTCCAACCCTGACCCGAGAAATAGGTGGTCGACAAAGCAAAACACCGTTGGATTTGCATCTTGAGTAGTCCTTATCGTTAAGATAAAAAAATCGATTAGTTACCATAAAAGACTCTGGGCATAATACGATTTTTGCGAGGTACTTATGCTCAACCAATTACACCCCTTCTTCGATATCGCCCCCTTTTCATGGGTGGCATTGTCCTGTTGTGCGATCAATGGCCTCATGATTGGCGTTGAAAGGCAAACTCGTGGCAAACCTGTTGGGATAAGAACCTCGATCTTAATTATTTCTGGTACCTACCTTTTTATCTCGATGGCTATCTCACTATCACCAAACTCACTCGATCAAGCTAGGGTGTTAGGGCAAATCATTACCGGTGTCGGTTTCTTAGGTGCAGGGGTCATGATGACGTTAGAGGGGAAAATCCACGGCGTGACTTCGGCTGCGATTATTTGGGTGCTAGCGGCACTCGGAGTCATGATAGGGCTGGGTTACTACAGCCAATCACTCATTATCACCATACTCACCTTGAGTGTTCTATTGGGGGTTGATAAAGCCGAGCATCATTTCAAAGCTCTGCGGCGCGGTGTCCATGACCAATTGAAGAAACGAACCAAGAAAAAACTGCCTAATGTATGATTCCTTAGCCGTTCGAGCACGTTTATAGGTTCATCGGTTGAAAAACGAAAAAAGCCAGAAGAGCGATCTTCTGGCTTTTTAACACGGGCAAACATGGTAAAAACAATGCCAATGTAACGTCAATAATTCACTGACTGAAAATTAAAACAACTCTTCTGCAACTTTGAATAGATCGTTGCGCACTGGTCGTTTCATATTTTCGATAGCATCGATAATGTCGTGGTGTATCAGCTCTTCTTTCTGGATACCAACACAACGACCACCATGACCTTCCATTAGAAGATGAACAGCGTAGTTACCCATACGAGATGCAAGAACACGGTCAAATGCAGTAGGGCGACCACCACGTTGAATATGGCCCAGTACCGTTGCACGAGTCTCACGGCCAGTTGCTTCTTCAATCTGCTGAGCAAGATCGTTGGCATCCATCATAAGCTCAGTTAATGCAATGATTGCGTGCTTCTTACCTTTCGCAATACCGTCTTTAATATTAGCAATCAACTGCTCTTTATTAAGACCCGTTTCAGGCGTGATAATGTACTCACAACCACCCGCAATTGCCGACATAAGAGTCAAATCACCACAATGGCGACCCATGATCTCAACAATCGAAATACGTTGGTGAGAAGACGATGTATCGCGAAGACGGTCAATCGCATCAATGACGGTATTCAATGCTGTCAGGTAACCAATCGTGTAATCCGTACCTGCGATATCGTTATCAATCGTGCCTGGCAAACCGATGCATGGGTAGCCCATTTCAGTGAGCTTCTTCGCTCCCATGTAAGAACCATCACCACCAACCACAACTAATGCTTCAATGCCGTGTTTCTTCAGGTTTTCAATGCCTTTTTGGCGAACTTCTACGTTCTTAAACTCAGGGAAGCGAGCAGAGCCGAGGAAAGTACCACCACGGTTAATAACATCTGAAACACTAGAGCGATCAAGTTTTTCAATACGATCTTCAACAAGACCTTGATAGCCATCGTAAATCCCGTACACCTCAATACCAGCCGACAATGCTGTACGCACTACGCCTCGCACGGCTGCGTTCATACCAGGTGCGTCTCCGCCACTTGTTAAAACACCGATCTTCTTAATCATGCTCACCCTCGAATATTTTGGGAATTAAACTTCAATTTAATACCGATGACGCAATACCGCCACCCGTGAAATCCTTTTAAACTGCGCTGTATGGTACCTTTACCAAAAAGTAATACTACTTTTATTTGTACCGATTTACGTAAGTTTACTACTTATGTAATAGTATTACAGTTTTCGCCAATCACTTTGTTGATTCATATCAGAATCAGACTTTTCTTTTATTGCTCAAAAGATAGCGAATAATTCTGCGCTTGTCTTGCTCATTTAATGAAAGTGATTAGCCTATTGCCTGGCTACCAATCGCTCTCTAATTGCGCTTTTTCACTATGAATGACGGCCGATAAAGGATCTTGGTGAATCAAGACATCCGCACCAGGGAATGCTTCAATCAATCGATCTTCCACTTTGTCTGCGATTCTATGAGCTTCAATTAGGATCATATTGTCATCAAGCTCTAGGTGCAGTTGAATAAAGCGCGTTGGACCGGCCATTCGCGTTCTTAACTGGTGCACACCCAGGACACCTTCAATGTCCAGGCAACAAGCTCGTATTTGCTCAAGTTCTTCATCGGGTAATTTACGATCCAATAATGTTTGAATCGCCTCTGTGACCATTTTAAAGGCGCTATACAGAATGAAAATGCCAATTCCAATAGCGAATACCGCGTCAGCTTGAGTCACCCCGAACCAACTGAGCCCAAGAGCAATCATGATCGCACCATTCATATACAGATCGGTTTGATAATGCAGAGAATCAGCGGCAATGGCTTGGCTGCCCGTTTTTCTAACAACGTGCTTTTGAAAAGCAACCAGGGCAAAAGTAACCACCATAGCAAAGAAGCTGACGTAAACCCCCAGCTCGGGTGAATTTAACTCGTGTGGGCGGAAGAAACGATCGATGCCATTAAGAATAAGAAAACAAGCGGATCCCGAGATGAACATCGCCTGAGCTAAGGCCGCTAAAGATTCCGCCTTGCCATGGCCAAAGGTATGTTCTTTATCGGCAGGTTGCAGTGCGTAGCGAATCACCATCAAGTTGACGACAGAAGCCGAGATATCTAATAAAGAATCTATCAGCGACGCCAGCAAGCTCACCGATCCAGTTAACCACCAAGCAACGATTTTGACGACCATCAATAGTGTTGCCACAGCGGTTGCTGTCCATGCGGCCATGGTCACTAAACGAGCATATTCTTGTTTCATACAACATCAATGTTTTGAAAATTCTGCGTTCAGTATAACGTGTCATGCTGAAAAATATCAAAAAAAGGCAGCGATAGTCGCTGCCTTTGGGGAATCAATGGATGGGATTGATTACGAGTTTTTCATTTTCTTTTGCATCTTGTCACTGCATTTTTGCATACGCTCTTGCTGCAGTTCGACAAATTGAGATTTCTGTTCATCGGTTAATAGGCTCAACATTTTATGTTGATTTTTAAGCTTATTCACTCGGCGTTCTGTTTGTTTCTCAACCATCTCACTTGCTAACGCATTCGCAGCAGCTTCATCAAACGTGTCCGCTAGAACCAGCGCCTGAACTTGCTTTTGGTGTGCTTGTCTTAATGCACGTTTCTCTTCTGAACCCGCTTGACGCTGCGCTTTTTTATCGCCTTTCGTGGTTTCGCGTAGCTCTTGCATTTGAGACTTTTGCTCATCAGTTAAATCCAACTGACGCATGATGCCTCGGTCAAAACCACCGGAACATTTCCCTTCTCCACTTTGATTGTGGGATTTACCGCCAAACGCATACGCACTCGCTGTAGCAAACATCAATGGGAAGACTGCCGCTGCCAATACTAATTTCTTTGTTGTGTTCATAATCGTACCCTCTGTGGTTTTTAATGGACGCTGTCGTTATTAATGGGTGCCATCAATACAGCGCATGAGTTTAGAATACGACACTGGATGTAAATCAACGTGTAGTCAGCGTAAAGGTTCGTAAAGAAGCGAAATTAAACTCTTCGCGGCTCCGATTTCGCAGTAATATAAAAAGAGAATATAAGAGAAGAAATCATTATTTAAAGAGGCAACGCATTCATGGCACATATCCTACTGATTGACGATGACACTGAACTCACCGGCTTACTCAAGGAAGTATTGACCTACGAGGGGTTTACGGTGACAGAAACCAACGACGGTGAATCAGGGCTTGCCGCCATTAATGATGAAATTGACCTCATTTTACTCGATGTGATGATGCCTAAGCTCAATGGCATGGACACATTAAAAAAGCTGCGTGAAACCAGGACGACGCCTGTGTTGATGCTAACGGCGAAAGGAGAAGAAATTGATCGCGTCATTGGATTAGAACTTGGCGCGGATGACTATCTCCCTAAACCTTTTAGTGATCGTGAACTGCTCGCAAGAATGAAAGCAATTTTGCGTCGCACACAAACACAGTCACAAACAGCACCAAAAGTCAGCGACTGTATCGAATACTGCGATATTAAAGTCTACCCAGGTAAACAAGAAGCCTACTGCCAAGAGCAGCTACTCGACCTCACAACAACAGAATTTTCATTACTCAGCCATTTTATCCAACATCCTGGTGTCACACTGACAAAAGAAACATTGAGCCTGGATGTCCTTGGAAAACGGCTTGCGCCATTCGATAGAGCCATCGATATGCACGTTTCCAATTTACGGAAAAAATTGCCAGAGATGCATTCTGGCAGACCTCGCATCAAAACCCTTAGAGGACGGGGTTACTTAATGGTCGAGGAGGATTAATGCGTTTACCCAAAATCACCAGTTTATACGGTCGTATATTTGCCATTTTTTGGTTCACCATGTTGCTTGTGTTACTCGCTGTGCTCTCTTTGCCGCATCTTGATCCGCGCAAAGCCCGTGACATACCGCAAGATCATTTTAAAAAACTGGATCAAATAAAGCAGAACATCGAAACTCGGTATAAAAATGAGACCAACTTAAGCAAGATCCTTTTTAATCTTGATGATCAACGACGATCACCTCGTTTTTCGCAGCCGCGTATTTTTATCTCTGATCTTGAAGGTAATGTGTTAACCATTAAAAATCAGCATGACTCCAAAATCAGAGCGTTAAGAAACTTTGTCACCAGTATTGATTCCGTCGAGACACCAAAACAAAAACTGTATGGCCAACATATGATCGCGGGACCTCTGCCTATCCGCCTAGCCAATCGTGACCTATTTCTTTATGTCGGCATTAAATGGAATCAACCCCCACCGTTCTTATTGCGTTTATTTGATAAACCCTTTCAACTGCTGTTTGCCGTCATGCTCGTCAGCACCCCCCTTTTGCTTTGGTTGGCATGGGCACTGAGTCAGCCCGCTCGAAAATTAGAAAGAGCCGCCAGACGTGTCGCCAATGGGGAGTTTGTTGTCGACCCTGATCTTGAAAAAGGCACCTCAGAATTTCGCCAAGCAGGAGCGAGCTTTAATCAGATGGTCGAAGCCGTAAATAGCATGATCTCAGGGCAGCAGCGATTACTGTCTGACATATCGCACGAACTGCGTTCCCCTCTCACTCGATTGCGCATGGCCAATGCATTGGCGACAAGAAAGCAAGGCGAGAGCTCGGAACTGAGTAGAATTGATACTGAAGCACAACGACTCGAGCAAATGATCGCCGAGCTTTTAGAGCTGTCTCGCATGCAAGCGGATAGCCATTTAAAACGAGAAGAGCAGCCTCTCAGCAGCCTGTGGGAAGAGCTTCTCAACGATGCACAATTCGAAGCTGAACAGATGGGTAAATCCTTATCATTGGGGCCCATACCCAACCGCACCATTAGCGGAAACCCGAAACTATTAATGAGCGCGGTGGAAAACATCACCCGTAACGCCATTTATTACGGTAAAGACCATGCCCAAGTGTCCATGACGGCAACCAGCGATGCTTTGAACATTGTGGTGGAAGATAATGGTCATGGTGTCCCTGAAAATGAAATGAGTGAGATTTTTCGTCCATTTTATCGTGTCTCAACGGCGCGTGACCGACACTCTGGTGGCGCTGGCCTTGGCTTAGCCATTACCGAAAGTGCGATACGCCAACATAGTGGATCCATTGCCGCAAGCCAAAGTGATCTAGGCGGTTTGAAAGTTTGTGTTCAATTGCCCCTCACTCAATAAACACAGTGACCACCGATAAAACGGAAAATTCTCAAACAAATGTAACGGGTCACACTATCAGGCTTGGCGTTGGCCAATCACCGCCTTATACTCGATGGCTAGACTTCTAAATACAGATATATTCAGCATGTTTGATATAGCGCTTTTTGAGCCAGAAATTGCCCCTAATACCGGGAACATCATCCGTTTAAGTGCAAACTGTGGGGCGAACTTACACCTCATTGAACCTCTCGGATTTGACCTCGATGAGAAAAAAGTTCGCCGAGCAGGGCTGGATTATCATGATCTCGCACGCGTTAAACGCCACAAAGACTACGACGCTTTTCTTGCTTATTTAGAGAGCGAACGTCACGGTCAATACCGTATTTTTGCGTGCACGACGAAAACAACAGGTCACCATGTTGACGCTGCGTTTACTCAAGGTGATGTTTTACTCTTTGGGCCTGAAACCCGCGGTCTTCCCGCCGACGTCATCGAAAGCTTGCCAATGGAGCAGCGTCTTCGAATTCCAATGATGCCCGATGCGAGAAGTTTAAACCTATCAAATGCTGTGGCAATTATCGCGTTTGAAGCGTGGCGACAGATGGGCTTCGATGGCGCAGTATAATATCAATCGCAGTCAATAACGGGTCCCCCTAGCTTGTTAAATTACTCGATAGCTGCGTTAGATTTTTTGCTTATAGAATCATAAAAACCGCAAAGGCAGCCCAAGAGCTGCCTTTCGTTTTGTCTCAAGCCTTAACAGCCGCTAATTAAGCCTGTTCTTGTCTTGATCCTCTTTTTTCTCATACTCCCCCTCAAACGTACTGCCATTCGAGTCAGAGTTGAATGGGTCGCGATGAAAAGGGTCTTGTTCGAATGGGTTCTGCCCAAATGAGTGAGCACCAAACCCCGCGCCGCCAACGGATTTCACCACCATTTTACTCATCAGATACTTGGCAATGATTCCTCTAGGTGCTGGTAGCAACACAAGCATACCAAACGCATCCGTCATGAACCCTGGCGTCAGTAACAATACGCCAGCAACCGCCAGCATAACGCCTTCAAAAATTGCCTGAGCAGGCAACTCACCTTGATTTAAGCGGCCTTGTACCGTTCTTAATGTTTGCAAGCCTTGGCTACGTACCAGTGAGGCACCAACGAAAGCAGTAACGAGCACTAAGCCGATCGTCGTCCATAAACCAAGCAGATCACCGACTTGGATAAATAACGCAATCTCAATGATCGGCACAAAAATAAATAGTAATAGTAAGATAGGAAACACACGCACTCCTTGGTTGAATTCAGTGTACGCGTAAAAGCCTCATTAGCTCAAATTAATCCTGTAAAAATCTGTTTTATTCGCTATTTTCATTCCGACCACACGCAATTCTATGGCCTATTTATTTGCCCTAGATCATCAATCATTTGAATGATGATTGCCCCCACTTAAATTTTCATAAAAAGGTGATCAAGTTACTATTTTTATGTCTCTAGTTCAGTATGATGTGCCACAGACGTTAGGGAAGATTTCCTAACCCACAATTCTGAAGAAGGGATTCTTAATACGCAGAGTTGGGGAATATTTTATTACTCTCAATAATAATTCTCTAAGGATCCCGTTATGGCTACTCTACCAAGTACGTCAAAAGCCGTTAATCAAGCTACTCGAATCGAAGAAGATCTTCTAGGTCAGCGTCATGTCCCTGCTGACGCGTACTATGGCATTCACACTCTGCGCGCAATTGAAAATTTCAACATCTCAAATTCAACGATCTCTGATGTGCCTGAATTCATTCGCGGCATGGTCATGACGAAAAAAGCCGCTGCACTCGCCAACAACGAACTGGGCGTATTACCAAAAGATGTCGCCCGTCATATTATTCAAGCGTGTGACGTCATCCTAGACACAGGCAAGTGCATGGATCAATTTCCATCGGATGTTTTCCAAGGTGGTGCGGGTACTTCGGTGAACATGAACACCAACGAAGTCATCGCGAATGTCGCATTAGAATTAATGGGCAAAGAAAAAGGTCAATACGAGTTCATTAATCCAAATGACCACGTGAATAAAAGCCAATCCACCAACTGCGCCTACCCTACGGGGTTTCGTATTTCCGTGTTTAATAGCGTTCACAAACTGATTGATGCCATTGAATACTTAAAAGGTGCCTTTGATTTAAAAAGCAAAGAATTTGAAAGCATCTTGAAAATGGGCCGAACTCAGCTTCAAGACGCCGTACCAATGACCGTAGGGCAAGAATTCCACGCCTGGTCTGTTACCTTGAATGAAGAGATTCGTGCACTCGAATACACATCAAAACTCTTACTTGAAGTGAACCTTGGTGCGACTGCTATCGGTACTGGTCTTAATGCTGTTGAAGGCTACCAAGAGCTTGCAGTTAAACATTTAGCCGCAGTAACAGGCCACGAATGCGTACAAGCGGAAGACTTGATTGAAGCCACGTCTGACTGTGGCGCTTATGTAATGACGCACGGTGCGCTGAAGCGTCTTGCGGTAAAACTGTCTAAGATTTGTAATGACCTTCGCTTACTTTCCTCTGGCCCGCGTACTGGCTTGAATGAACTAAACCTTCCAGAACTTCAGGCTGGCTCTTCCATCATGCCTGCAAAAGTGAATCCAGTGGTGCCGGAAGTCGTCAACCAAGTCTGTTTTAAAGTGCTGGGTAACGACAACACTATCTCGTTTGCTGCAGAAGGCGGACAACTGCAGCTGAATGTCATGGAACCGGTTATCGCCCAAAGCATGTTTGAGTCACTCGATATCCTAACCAATGCGTGTGTGAACCTTCGTGATAAGTGTATCGACGGCATCACAGTGAACAAAGAAGTGTGTGAAGGGTACGTGTTTAACTCTATTGGTATCGTGACCTACTTAAACCCATACATTGGTCACCACGAAGGTGATATTGTCGGTAAAATTTGTGCCGAAACCGGCAAGAGTGTGCGCGAAGTCGTTCTAGAACGCGGGTTATTAACCGAAGAAGAGCTCGATGATATCTTCTCAACAGAAAATCTCATGCGACCTCAATATAAAGGTAAGCGGTACGAGTAACCCCATGATGGCCCCAAACGGGGCCTTTTTGTCTTTTTATACAATGAGCTTCAGCTCTTATACATCTTCTTTTACTTAATACAAAAAATATCCATTTGAGTGGCCTAGGCTTCAATACTGAACTGTCGGCCACTGAACATAAAAATATAAAGAGGTCACATTATGATCGCGGTTGAACTATTCGTTGTCTTATTCTTTATCTTTATCGGGGCCCGGATCGGCGGGATCGGTATTGGTTTTGCCGGGGGTGCGGGTGTTATTGCGCTCTCATTGATATTAGGCGTACCAACCAGTCAGAGTTTTATACCGGTTGATGTTATTTTGATCATCATGTCGGTGATTACGGCCATTGCGGCGATGCAAGTCGCTGGGGGTATGGACTGGTTGGTTCAAATCGCTGAGAATTTTCTTAGAAAGCACCCAGAACGCATTACGTTTTATGCCCCGATTGTGACGTTTTTTATGACGCTACTGGCAGGAACAGGACACACTGCGTTCTCTACCCTACCTGTCATCGCAGAAGTGGCTAAAGGACAAGGCGTTCGTCCTTCACGACCACTGTCTATTGCTGTTGTCGCATCACAAATTGCGATTACCGCATCACCTATTTCAGCTGCCGTTGTTGCCTTTGCCGCTATGTTGGCTCCATTTGGTGTCGATTATCTGACCCTGCTTGCTGTCTGTATTCCAACCACATTCATTGCTTGTATGGTCGGCGCATTTGTTTCGAACTTCATGGGCTGTGAACTCAAAGATGATCCTATCTACCAAGAGCGTCTTGCAAAAGGGCTAATTAAGCTATCCAACAACGAGAAACGAGAAATCTTACCCACAGCAAAACGGGCCACCTATATTTTCCTCGGAGCGATACTCTTTGTGGTTTGCTACGCGGCGGCCATTTCAAGCTCAATTGGCTTGATTGAAAATCCGGCTTTAGGCCGAAACGAAGCGATCATGAGTGTGATGCTTGCTGCTGCTGCTGCCATCGTGATGTTCACTAAAATTGACGCATCTAAGATCCCTGCGGCTGCCACGTTTCGTTCAGGTATGACAGCGTGTGTGTGTGTATTAGGCGTTGCATGGCTTGGGTCAACGTTTGTTAATGCCCATGTTGACGGTATTAAAGATGTCGCAGGTGCGTTACTGGCCGATTACCCGTGGATGCTCGCATTAGTTTTATTCTTTGCGTCAATGCTGCTTTACTCTCAAGGAGCAACGACGGTCGCTCTTATGCCAGCTGCACTTGCTATTGGTGTTGCACCACTAACCGCAGTGGCCTCGTTTGCTGCGGTGAGCGCTTTGTTTGTACTGCCAACCTACCCAACCCTACTGGCTGCGGTTGAGATGGATGACACGGGATCGACACGAATTGGTAAGTACGTATTTAACCATCCGTTCTTTATCCCTGGTGTCGCGACCATTACAACGGCTGTGGCTCTCGGATTTACACTGGGCGGTCTTCTTATCTAACTGAGGTTTATTACTCAGCGGTGATTTAACACCAACAAAAAAGAAAAGGGAGCATCGGCTCTCTTTTCTATTTCTCAAAGACGATAATTTGACCACAATCAATTTATCGTTCAATAATTAATTAAATCCCTATTTTAAGACTCTGAATAAATTTCCGTCACGGCTAATTTTAATTAACAACGCCCTTACCTTGCCAACCCTGTTAGAAAAATCATCGAATATTAATCCAAAATTACTAAAGAAATACCCTCAAGTATTTTAAAGTTTAATTCTAGCTATTTTTCATCCCCTTATTTTTGTGAACAAACACAAAGTTAATGAATAAGCCCAAGCATAGAATAATGACAGATATCGAGCCAAATAATAACGAACGATAAGGTCAACCCCAACAAGTTGACTATAGATAAATCTATAATTATTCATTTTATCTGTGTGATTGTACTTCGTACTGGTCACCATTACTTATTAGTCGCTGATTCACATCTATTTTATTCCAATAGATGTAAGGAGATTGCTATGACAACTCAGACTTTGCCAACAGAAAACAAAAAGGGTAGCTTCTTTGCTAATTTTAAGTTTCCCTCCGCTTACACCATTCTATTCATTCTTATTGCACTCGTCGCCCTATTAACTTGGATTGTTCCTGCCGGTCAATATGACCGAGTGATGAACGATGATTTAGGACGGGAAGTCCCCGTAACAGGGACCTATCAACCCGTTGAAGGGAATCCGCAAGGCGTGATTGATGTACTGCTTGCACCAATCGATGGCTTTTACGATCATGAAAGCTATGAAGCAGCGGCTATCGACGTCTCTCTGTTCATTCTCATTATTGGTGGCTTTCTGGGGCTCGTGACCAAAACCGGTGCCATCGATGCCGGTATTGAGCGTGTTACGGCACGTTTAGAGGGCCGAGAAGAGCTGATGATCCCCATACTGATGGCGCTGTTTGCCGCAGGAGGCACGGTGTATGGAATGGCTGAGGAATCCCTACCGTTTTACACCTTGCTCGTCCCTGTCATGATGGCGGCACGTTTTGATCCTTTAGTCGCAGCGGCAACAGTGCTGCTTGGCGCTGGTATTGGCGTGCTGGGTTCAACCATCAACCCATTTGCCACTGTTATCGCTGCCAATGCTTCTTCGATTCCCTTTACCGAAGGCATCGTGTTGCGCATAGCCATGCTGGTCATTGGTTGGGTTATCTGTGTCGCATATGTCATGCGTTACGCAAAAATGGTTCAGGCCGATCAAACCAAATCACTTGTTTATGACAAATATGAAGAAAATAAGGCTCACTTCCTCGGTAATACTAACGGTGAGAAACTGGAATTCACCTTAACACGTAAGCTAATCCTCACCATCTTTGGTGCATCTTTCGGGGTCATGATTTACGGTGTTTCTGTTGCTGGCTGGTGGATGGCTGAGATTTCGGCCATGTTCCTCGCTTCTACCATCATCATTGGTATTGTTGCCCGAATGAGTGAAGAGGAATTTACTTCTAGCTTCATCGATGGAGCACGCGATTTATTAGGCGTAGCACTCATCATCGGTATTGCTCGGGGTATTGTGGTGGTGATGGATCGTGGGATGATCACTGACACGATTCTGTATTCAGCCGAACAAATGGTGACAGGGCTCTCGTCAGTCGTCTTTATTAATGTCATGTTTTTCTTAGAAATACTGCTCTCTTTCTTGGTACCTTCCACTTCAGGGCTTGCCGTATTAACCATGCCCATTATGGCCCCATTAGCCGACTTTGCCGGGGTGGGTCGTGATCTCGTGATCACAGCATATCAGTCAGCCTCTGGGTTAGTTAACTTGATTACTCCAACCTCTGCGGTAGTCATGGGAGGGCTAGCCATCGCACGGGTACCGTATGTGCGCTGGGTGAAATGGGTGATGCCATTAATCGGTATCTTGACTGTATTTTGTATGGTGGTACTGAGCATAGGTGCGCTTCTATAAGCAATCGAACCATACTTTCCCGTCTGTCTCATTTAAGCCACTGTCCAGTGGCTTTTTTGTCTCTCTTGTTTATGAAATAAACGGTCACTTGCAAATAATCTTCCATTTTAAAATAACTTTCCACTTTAAAATAATCTTTCACTTCAAAATAAAAAGTCACTTTCTGTCGTTTTTTATATCAATGAACACTTCATGGTTAATTACTATAAATAATGTAGGCATTAGATAGACTAATAAAACCGTATCGCTATATAAAACACCCCCTTTAAATGAATGTGATCTATATTAATTAATTACAATAAAAACCGTTAACAAACACCGTATAAAAACAAAAATAATAACTATAAGTATAAAAAAAACGAATATTTACACATTGATCTTTTATCTGTCACGTAAAAATTAGAGCATAATATTCCCGAACAATAATCAATCTATAAGTAAATTATATCTTTAGTGCATAAAATTCCAGAAATAGTGACATATCACACAGACCAGTTATAGATTAAAAAATGCATATAAATTGTTAAATATAATAAAAAACAAGGGGGAGTAATACCAATTAATTTGTGATTAACCTCTAAGAAAGCCCACTGAACCTGAGTAATATAAATAATATAGAAAGAGAGAAAATTGAAATATCCAACCCTTACCTTCTGACAATAAATATTGCATAAATAGCAATAGTTAATTAATAGAGAGATACGATCATGAGTAAGTTCTATGTAGGTTCTGAAATAGGTCAATTACGTCGCGTGCTCATTCATCGCCCTAGACGGGCACTCACTCACCTTACCCCTTCAAATTGTCACGACCTGCTGTTTGATGACGTGCTTGCCGTTGAACGCGCAGGAGAAGAGCATGATGCCTTTGCTCAAACTCTAAAAAGTCAGGGCGTTGAAGTGCTTTTGCTGACTCAACTTCTCGCGGAGACACTGAATGTCGCAGAAGCGAAAGATTGGCTTCTTAATACGCAGATATCCAACTATCGCTATGGCCCTACGTTCGCTAACGATGTGCGCTGCTACTTAGGAGATTTACCTCATCTGGAACTGGCCAAAATCTTAACGGGTGGCTTGTCCTTCTCTGAGTTACCAATGACATCGTCTTCTATGCTGCAATCCATGCACAAGCCAACCGATTTCATTATTGATCCACTGCCGAACCACCTATTCACGCGAGACACCTCTTGTTGGGTTTACGGGGGCGTTTCCATTAATCCTATGGCCAAACTTGCTCGCCAGCGTGAAACCAATCATCTTCGTGCAATCTACCGCTGGCACCCAACCTTCGCAGGCGAAGATTTTATCAACTATTACGGCGATGAAGAAAAATCCTATGACCGCTCAACCATTGAGGGGGGCGATGTTCTCGTCATCGGCAAAGGCGCCGTATTAATTGGCATGTCTGAACGTACTACGGCTCAAGGCGTTGAACAGCTGGCATCAAGCCTGTTTGGGCACGGCCAAGCAAAACAAGTGATCGCATTAGAACTTCCACAGGATCGCTCTTGTATGCACCTTGATACGGTCATGACCCACATGCGCGAAGATACTTTCTCTATCTACCCGAATGTCATTCCAGATAACGTCAACTGCTGGAGTTTAACGGGCAATGAATCAGGAGCAGTAAAAGCAACCCAGCAAGATTCTTACATGCACACCATTGCTCAAGCGCTAGAGGTCGACAAGTTGAATCTCATCACCACTGGTGGCAACAGCTTTGAAGCCGAACGTGAGCAGTGGAATGACGCCAATAACGTACTGACGGTGAAGCCCGGCGTGGTCATTGGTTACGAACGCAACACTTACACGAACGAGAAATACGATAAGGCTGGAATTACCGTATTACCCATTCCAGGGGATGAGCTTGGCCGTGGCCGTGGGGGCGCTCGTTGCATGAGTTGTCCGATTGAACGCGATGGCATCTAACCTTCGATGATAACGGCCGGTAGTGATCTGTCGGCCAAGCAGATAAAGAGAAAAATTATGACTAAAAAAACCGTTGTCGTCGCACTGGGTGGTAATGCTCTTCTTCGCCGTGGTGAGCCATTGGAAGCCGAAGTTCAGCGCCACAATATTGAAACCGCCGTCAAAACGATTTCTGAAATTGCCAAGGATTATCAAGTCGTGCTTGTGCATGGCAATGGCCCACAGGTCGGGCTTTTGGCACTGCAAGGTTTGGAATACAAAGCGGTTAGCCCTTATCCGCTGGATGTGTTGGGCAGTGAAACTCAAGGCATGATCGGATACATGTTGATGCAGGAATTTAAGAATCACCTGCCTGATCGAAATATCTCGTGCATGCTGACCCAAATGACGGTCGATCCCAACGATCCAGCCTTTTCTGATCCAACCAAGCCAATTGGACCGATTTATGAGGAAGCAGAGGCTCGCGAGTTGGCGGAAAAGTATCATTGGACCGTCAAACCTGATGGACAACACTTTCGACGTGTGGTCCCTAGCCCTCAACCGACAGGCATCGTTGAACACCAAGCGATCACCAAATTAATTGATGAAGGGCACTTAGTCATCTGCACCGGTGGTGGCGGTATTCCGGTAAAAAAAGTGGATGGGAAGCTAGTGGGAGTGGAAGCCGTCATTGATAAAGACATGTCAGCGGCTTATCTCGCCAAACAGTTAGAAGCCGATGCCTTACTGATTCTCACCGACACTGATGCGGTTTACCTGGATTGGGGGAAGCCTACCCAACACGCTCTGCGCAGCACGACCCCGAGTGAGCTTGCAAAATACCAGTTTGATGCCGGTTCGATGGGGCCAAAAATTGAAGCATCTTGTGAGTTTATTAAGCAGGGAGGCAAAGTCGTCGGTATCGGTGCGTTAGAAGACGGCTTACAGATCCTACAAGGCACTGCGGGCACCAATATAGTTCGCGAGTAACCGTTAAATAAACCAAGACATAATAATCAGCATCAGTAATCACAATAATCGCTGCGCGGCTTAATTCTTCATCTGACATTAAGCCACGCATCAAACAGAAGGAATACATCATGGCTTTTAATCTACGTAACCGTAATTTTCTAAAACTTCTCGATTTTACTCCGCGTGAAATCCAGCACTTGCTTGACCTTTCTGCTGAACTTAAAAAAGCAAAATACAACGGCTACGAACAACCGCGACTCACCGGTAAAAACATTGCTCTGATCTTTGAAAAAAGCTCGACACGCACTCGGTGCGCCTTTGAAGTGGCCGCCTTTGACCAAGGTGCTCAAGTCTCTTACTTGGGGCCTTCAGGTTCGCAAATAGGCCATAAAGAGTCGATGAAAGATACCGCGCGCGTTCTTGGGCGTATGTACGATGGAATAGAATACCGCGGCTTTGGCCAAGAGATCGTCGAAGAACTGGGGGCTCATGCGGGTGTGCCTGTTTGGAATGGTTTAACAGACGAGTTTCACCCAACACAGATCTTGGCGGATTTCTTAACCATGATAGAACACGGGCGGGGCAAACAATTGCACGAAATTAAGTTTGCCTACCTCGGAGATGCTCGCAATAACATGGGAAATTCACTGTTGGTTGGCGCGGCAAAAATGGGCATGGACATCCGTCTCGTTGCTCCTAAACAGTTCTGGCCAGAAGAACAGCTCCTGGCAACATGCCAAGATATCGCCAAAGAAACGAATGCAAAGATCACCTTAACCGAGGACGTTCAAGAAGGCATACAAGGTTGCGATTACCTTTACACCGATGTTTGGGTTTCTATGGGCGAAGCAAAAGAAGCTTGGGCTGAGCGTATCAACCTTATGCTCCCTTACCAGGTCAACATGAATATGCTCAAAGCTACAGGCAATCCTCATGTGAAATTCATGCATTGCCTTCCTGCGTTTCATGGTGAAGATACGACGGTTGGAAAACAGCTTGCTGCCGACTACCCGATTCTAAAAGACGGGGTGGAAGTGACCAATGAAGTGATTGAATCAGACCATTCCATTGTCTTCGATGAAGCAGAAAATAGAATGCACACGATAAAAGCCGTTATGGTGGCGACATTAGGCCGTTAATTGTAAAAAATTCAGGATTATCCAGATACTCGCTTTACTGGATAATCCTGCATGTATTAACACTGTCAGCATCACTGAATCACGATAAAACAAAGGCATCCCGCCACCTCTCTGGATATTTATTCACTGAGATGGATGTTCAATGAGTTTTGGATTAAAAAACCAAACACAAAGCCATTACTAGTTATTTACTTTGGTGATCCCCTTCAAATAGCGAGTTTTAATTCAATGATACACTCGTATCGATAATAACAATAAATAACACAATGCCATTTAGGCCATCAATATAACGAGTACTCTAAGGATTTAGGAGTACACAAAGCGCTAAGGACTGGCGATATTTTGAACCTCCATAAAAAGGAGTTGATTGTGAACGACACCTTAGAGCATGAATCCTTGTGTTCCGCAGAAGACAAAACGTTAACTGCCGCTTGTAAACGCTTACTGCAACAGCAAAGTTTCGCCACGCAAAATGATTTGCGCTTAAAACTCATCGACATTGGTTTTGAGGGTATCAGCCAATCCACCGTCTCACGCTTGCTCTCCAATTTAGGGGTAGTAAAAGTACAAAATGCCTGTGGAAAAAAGGTTTACTGCATCACGGTAGAAAGCGCCCCTGTCCGCGTGGAATCATCCATTGCCTCCCAAATTGAAGTCATCACCCATAACCAGTCCATGGTTGTGGTCAAAACCCATCCAGGCAGCGCGCAATTGGTCGCTAGACTGGTGGACATTGATCCACATACTGAAATCTTGGGGACAGTCGGAGGCAACGATACGGTACTCATCATTCCTAAAAATGTGGACAATATTGATGCTTGTGAAGCCATCGTCAGAGCCCGTTTGGGGGTGAAGTAGCCACCAAATTTGTCTCGCTGGTTCTCTACCCACGGCGCGCTATCGACTTCACAAAATCGATGTTACAAGCCTTTCATTAGTCTGTTTATCTCGGCTAGTGAAAGGCTTGTTTCATTGTCGATGAAACTTAATGCCCCTCAAACCTGTCTGATTAAGGTAAGATTACTCATCCTTAATTTAGAAGACGGTTTGTATGCGTTTATTTGCTTTGGTTTCTGCTCTCTTTTTATCGCTGTCAGCGCTTCCCGCCCACGCGTTATTTTCAGATAACTCAGATTCGTTATTCACACCATCGAATAACAATACGTTTGTTCCGGTAGATGAAGCCTTTCCATTTAATCACTACCAACAAGATGCAAACCTCTTTCTTGATTGGCAGGTAAAATCCGATTACTACCTGTACCAAAATCGCATTTCGATTAGTGGTGAAAATGTCACTCTTGGCGACATCAATATGCGTCAGGGTGAACCCTATGAAGATGAGTTTTTCGGTAAGGTCAACATTTATACCGAGCCTCTTCTAGTCACGATTCCTTTGTTCGATTACCAAGACAATGCTCGTATCATTGTTCAATATCAAGGGTGCGCAAAAGCCGGGTTCTGCTATCCTCCAGAAACACGCATAATTAACCTTGATGCCTTTGCTGCGCCTGCACCTACGGCAGACAATTCAGGTTCGACAAGCCACACATCACCATCAAATAATGCATCACCATCGGATTCAGCCGAAACCTTAGACAAACAAACCTTATCGACGGGCACGAATACAGAGACAAAACCCACTGATAGCCCAGTTTCCAATGATAATACCCTAGCCAATCATCTTGCCGAGAACTGGTGGACCCCTCTTTTGTTTCTCGCGCTTGGTGTGGGCCTAGCTTTTACACCTTGCGTACTGCCGATGTACCCAATACTCACGAGTATCGTGCTGGGCAGTGGTAAACTCAGCCACTCTCGCGCCCTTGGTTTGTCGTTCCTTTATGTTCAAGGTATGGCCCTTACTTACACGTTGCTCGGTTTAGTGGTTGCGTCTGCTGGCCTGCAGTTCCAAGCAGCGATGCAACATCCTTATGTTTTGATCGGATTAAGTGCATTGTTTGTTGCCCTCGCTGCATCTATGTTTGGGCTGTATAGCTTGCAACTTCCAAGTAGCATGCAAACGTGGCTAAGCAATTTAAATAACAAGCAAAAAGGGGGCAGTAGCCTGGGCGTTTTTGCAATGGGTGCAATATCTGGTCTTGTCTGCTCTCCGTGCACAACGGCACCACTCTCTGGCGCATTACTGTATGTTGCGCAAAGTGGCGATCTATTAACGGGGGGCGTTGCTCTTTATGCCCTTGCGATGGGAATGGGCATCCCGCTGATGCTGGCCGCTGTATTTGGCAATAAATTACTGCCTAAAGCAGGTGGATGGATGGATGTGGTTAAAACTCTCTTTGGGTTTATTTTGCTCGCCGCGCCCATTTTCTTGCTTGAACGTATCTTGCCGCCAATTTGGGCAACGTCACTCTGGTCATTGCTAGGATTAGTTGCCTTTGGCTGGCTATATCACATCAAGAATAAACTGCCCTTTGGTGGTTGGAAGCAAAGTGCCGTTGGTATTGTCGCGGTACTGGGGCTGTTTGCCTCCGCTCAGCCCGCGCTCAATTATTGGTTTAACCCTCAGGCGAACGTGAGCCAATCGACAATCGAGTTCATTCCCGTCAAGAGCGTGAGTGAGCTTGAAGCCCAACTCGCCATTGCCAAAAAAAATCATCAACCTGTCATGCTCGATTTCTACGCAGACTGGTGCGTGGCTTGTAAAGAGTTTGAAAAGTACACCTTCCATCAACCCGATGTAGAAGCTCAACTACAACGCTTTGTTTTGCTTCAAGCTGATGTCACCAGAAATCAACCAGAAGACATTAGGCTACTCCAGCACCTGAATGTACTGGGATTGCCAACCATTGAGTTTTGGGACGCATCCGGAGCGCGGATTCCAAGTGCAAGATTGACTGGATTTATGGAAGCAGGACCATTTTTATCGCATATTTCGACCTTGCTGGATGATCAATAGCTCCTATTATCCAGCACCTTTAGAGCATTGATAATATTGAGCATTTGATAAAAACGGGCATTTAAAAATCATAAGTATCGGATAAAAACACGTTCAACAACAACTGGCTAATAATTTAAGGAATGATCATGTCTAAAAAAGTGTATGTATTGGCTCAATTCAAGCCAAAACCAGGCAAAGAAGCCGAACTGTTTGAAGTATTAAAAGCACTAGAACCCGATGCATATCGTGAAGAAGGCTGTATTCAATACACGCTAACGCGTCAGATTGATCACCCAAGCGCAACACGCACGGATTTCCCTATTGTGTTTAACGAAATCTGGGCAGATAAAGAAAGTTGGTCTGCTCACGGACGCCGTAAACAGATTCAGCATTTCTTTGAAACTCAGGTTCAAGCTGAAACTGGGTTAGTTGCGGATGCTGTTGTAACCGCGTACAGCGATGAAGCTGAAGACTACGACGCGCCTATTTTTGAATAGCGATGGGCTTTGAATAGCGATGAGTCGCTAGCAAAAGATTCATTGCACTCAATAAATGAAAGAGTTAGGCAGAGATAACCTAACTCTTTCACATTTTAAGAAGAAAAATTAGGCAATCACTTGTTATCAGTTGTCACACCCCTCTCAAGTAGTGATACTAAATTAACTTTTCCTAATAAGTGCAACCCGTATGGAACCAACCTATTCCATTATCATTGCAGATGATCATCCGTTATTTCGCAATGCATTGTTTCAGTCTGTTCACATGGCAGTCAGTGGCGCAAATTTACTTGAAGCCGATTCGCTGGATGCGTTGCTGAACTTATTAAAGAAAGAAGAGGAACCAGACTTACTGCTACTTGACCTCAAAATGCCAGGCGCTAATGGTATGTCAGGGCTGATTCATCTTAGAGCTGAATACCCCGATCTTCCGATTGTGGTGGTTTCAGCAAGTGAAGAAGCTTCGGTAGTGAGCCAGGTAAAAAGCCATGGGGCGTTTGGTTTCATACCCAAGTCAAGTGACATGCGTGAACTGATCAGCGCGGTCAATCAAGTTCTCAATGGTGACCCTTTCTTCCCTGAAGGCTTAATCACCAATAATGCAGCTTGCTTAGATTTAGCAGAAAAATTGGCGACACTGACACCTCAGCAATACAAGGTTTTGGGTATGCTTTCTGACGGATTGCTAAACAAACAAATAGCCTATGAGCTTAATGTTTCCGAAGCGACCATTAAAGCGCATATGACGGCTATCTTTCGTAAGCTCAATGTGAAAAACCGCACTCAGGCGGTCATTCTACTGCAAGAATCTCACGCCTAATGTTCGCAGTTGTATGCTCATTTTACGCATGCATATCATTAGGCGAAGTTGCTATTCTTCCTCTTCGGTCTCTGGCAGGCATAAACCCAGTTTCACCACTTCATGATCCTGAATTTCAGCAATAACCCAATGCAGCCCAGCCCAGTCAAAGCTATCGCCTAATACTGGGTATTGGCCGAGCTCTTGCTGTACTACCTGCTTAAGAGTGCTGGTATCTGCATACTCAGAAGCTTCAATACCATAATGTTCCGCCACATGAGATAACAATGTATCGGCTGCTAAGAAGAAGTCACCAAAGAAACGTTTCGCCTCATCCTCAACGGGTGCCACACTAAACAGTTCGCTTAACGCATCTAAATTCTTATCTTGACCTAACACGCATAAGGTATCTTCCGCTTTTAACTGAGTGCTTCCGCTAGGGTGAAGAAGCTGATTATCACGAAATACAGCGGTAACTCGAGTACCTTCAGGCATAGCCAAGCGTTTCAGAGGTTCACCCACACACCATTTTTCTGGTTTGAGTTTATAAATGAACATCTCCCATTCGCTCGTTGGGAATATTTCAATACCGGTTCTGGATATCGGTGTTGGCTTCGGTGGTAAGGTGACTTGAGCCAATACTGCGGCTTTCATTAAGCTGCCTCCTTGCACTGTTAACGACACCATAACGACGAAGAAAGCAATATTAAAATAGAGTTGAGCATTGGGTAAACCTGCCATCATGGGGAATACCGCAAGGATGATAGGAACGGCGCCACGCAAACCGACCCAAGAGACAAACCAACGCTCTCGCGTGTTAAAGCTTTTAAATGGTAACAACCCGACCCAAACCGAGATTGGACGAGCGAAAACAATCATACTAAACGCCAGGGCTAGAGCTGGGAGCATAATATCAAGTAAAGTGGAAGGCGTGACGAGTAAGCCTAGAACTAAGAACATCACTATTTGGCTAAGCCATGTCATGCCATCTAATACACTTAAAATAGAATGACGCGAGCATGTGGGTTTATTGCCGATAAGCAAACCCACCAAATAGATAGATAAAATGCCGCTGCCGCCAAGACTGTTTGATAATGCAAACAGGGCGACACCACCACTTAAAACCAAAATAGAGTATAAGCCTTCCGGTAACTGTATTCGATTTACGAGTGACCAAAGTAACCAACCACCTACGCCACCAACAAGCGCACCAACACCAAACTGCAAAGCAAAACTGGATAAAAGGAAACTGACGCCCAGATCAGTACCTGGGTTGGCTAACACTGCAATAAGAGTGACCGTGAGGAAAACGGCCATCGGGTCATTGGTTCCTGACTCTATCTCTAAAGTTGCACCAACACGGTCATTCAAGCTTTGCCCTTTCAACAAAGAAAATACCGCCGCCGCATCGGTAGAACCAACAATTGCGCCAACAAGAATCCCTTGAATTAAAGTGAGGTCAAACAACCAAGCCGCCATTAATCCCGTTAACGTCGCCGTCATTGCTACGCCGATGGTCGCTAAAGAGAGTGAAGGCCAAAACGCGACTTTGAAACTAGAGACTTTGGTTCTCATTCCCCCATCAAGCAAAATCACAGCCAGAGCTAAATTACTCACAAGGTAAGTGAGCGAGTAATCGTCAAAATTGATCCCACCAGGCCCATCTTCTCCAGCAAGCATGCCAACGAAAAGAAAAATGACCAGAATAGGAATACCAAGCTTGGAAGAGGCTCGGGTAAGCACAACACTCAGTGCTATCAACGCTGCACCCGTAAGAAACAAACTATTTATTGTTTGGACGTCCAATCAACTCCCCTTACTACTAAAAACATCGACTATGGAATGGCTAAAATACAGATTTATAGCTTACCAAAATACGCAATCGCATGACTATCAATGTGGTATTTTACACATTATCTTGTTCCATAATGGCAAATTAATGACTCTATTTGTCTAATATCTTGATAAAAAATGAACAAACCTTAGACCTTTGGCTAAATTAACATCACCTTAACATCACACTTTCCCTCCAAACACCAATGAGATCCTTATTTTTAAAGGATATTTCGTTTTTCACCCACGACTAAAGTTGAAAAGATCCATTACTCACTCCTTGCTATTGTAGAAAATGAAACATTTCATTAACAACACAACATAGCAAGGAGACGGCAATGGCGATTGAAAATCAAGAGCGTGCCAAGGCCTACTGGGACAAAAATGTAAGACTCATGATCGGTCTAATGGTTGTTTGGTTCTTAGTTTCTTTTGGTTGCGGCATCTTATTTGTAGATGTGCTCAATCAGTTCCAACTAGGTGGATACAAACTGGGTTTCTGGTTTGCACAGCAAGGGTCTATTTACGCATTTTTAGCAATCATCTTTTATTATGCGTGGAGAATGAGACAAATCGACCGCGAATTTAATGTAGACGAATAAGGAATACGTCAGATGGACTTGAAAACTATCACCTATCTCGTAGTAGGTGCCACATTTCTCCTATATATCGGTATCGCCATTTGGGCGCGTGCTGGTTCAACCAAAGAATTTTACGTCGCTGGCGGTGGTGTCAACCCAATAGCGAATGGTATGGCAACTGCAGCCGACTGGATGTCTGCCGCATCGTTTATTTCGATGGCCGGTTTAATCGCCTTTATGGGTTATGGTGGTTCAGTCTTCCTAATGGGCTGGACAGGTGGTTATGTACTACTTGCCCTACTTCTAGCACCTTACCTACGTAAGTTTGGTAAGTTTACGGTGCCTGAGTTTGTAGGTGAGCGTTTTTACTCCAAAACCGCTCGTGTTGTTGCCGTTGCTTGTTTGATTATCGCTTCGGTTACTTATGTTATTGGTCAAATGAAAGGGGTTGGCGTTGCATTTGGACGCTTCCTAGAAGTTGACTACTCAACCGGTCTTATCATTGGTATGTGTATCGTCTTCATTTACGCTGTAATGGGCGGAATGAAAGGGATCACTTACACGCAGATTGCTCAGTATTGCGTACTCATTTTAGCTTACACTATTCCAGCAGTCTTTATCTCTCTGCAACTTACTGGTCACGCTCTACCCCAAATCGGTTTAGGGAGTACCATGATAGGAACCGATGTCTACTTGCTCGACCGGCTAGACCAAGTCGTCACCGAGCTCGGATTCAGTGAATACACCACCCAGGTCCGGGGCGATACATTAAATATGTTCGTCTACACGATGTCACTGATGATTGGTACAGCGGGTCTGCCTCACGTAATCATTCGTTTCTTCACCGTACCAAAAGTTCGTGATGCACGTACATCAGCAGGTTGGGCACTGTTCTTTATTGCTATTCTTTATACGACAGCACCTGCGGTATCAGCAATGGCACGCCTGAACCTAATGGATACGGTAAATCCGGCTCCTGGTCAGTACCTTGCTTATGATGAACGTCCTGATTGGTTTAAGAACTGGGAAAAAACAGGGCTACTTGGTTTTGATGACATAAATAATGATGGCAACATCAATTACACTTCTAGCGCAGAGACCAATGAGCTGAAAGTAGACCGTGACATCATGGTATTGGCTAACCCTGAGATTGCAAAACTGCCTAACTGGGTTATCGCTTTGGTTGCAGCGGGTGGCCTAGCAGCAGCACTATCAACGGCTGCCGGTCTATTGCTTGCTATCTCATCTTCCATCTCTCATGACTTAATCAAAGGGGTCATAAACCCCAACATATCAGAGAAGAAAGAATTGCTCGCCAGTCGAATATCCATGGCGGTCGCAATAGCTGTTGCGGGGTATTTGGGCCTCAATCCACCAGGATTTGCGGCGGGTACGGTCGCCCTCGCATTTGGTCTAGCAGCCTCCTCCATCTTCCCTGCATTGATGATGGGTATCTTCAGCAAGACCATCAATAAAGAAGGTGCGATTGCGGGTATGATTACAGGTATCACTATTACACTGTTCTACGTATTCCAACACAAAGGTATTCTGTTTGTTGCTGACTGGACTTACCTTGAAAGCTGGGGAAGCAACTGGTTCTTAGGTATTGAACCAAATGCCTTCGGTGCAATCGGTGCAGTATTTAACTTTGTTGTTGCCTTCTGTGTCTCTCGCGTAACCGCAGAAACACCACAAGAAGTAAAAGACTTGGTTGAGCACGTGCGAATTCCTGCCGGTGCTGGTGATGCTGTTGATCACTAAAATATAACCTATCCCACAAAAGCCTCTTCGGGGGCTTTTTTTATCTGTCCAATACTGTACTTTATCTATTATTACAATTAGTTAACTTTTTATAGCGCCTATTGCAGCAAGGAAGCCAATATGTTTAAAAGTAAGCACCTCATCGTTGCTATGCTCGTTACTCCTGTTCTCTCGATTCTCGCTTACGTGGGTACAGATATGGCCCTCAGTGAGAAACCCCACGCGGCAAAAAAAGGAGAAGCATACAAGCTCTTAAGTAAATCGAACTGTCGTTATACGAGTGGCTTATGTGATATGGAAAATGGCGAATTTAAAATTAAGTTTCGTTCAGAAAACCTGACTGACGATCAACTGTTTCTCAGTCTCAGCTCAAAGCTTCCTTTAGAAGGCATTAAGGTATCGCTAGCAGAAAATTTAGAAGATACAGGTACACCGGTGAGCATGGTACGTATCGACGAAACCAACCTTAACTGGAAAGTAACACTACCCGCCCCTTCATCAGAGGAAAACTGGTTAAGAGTCGCTGCTCAAGTGAACGACACTTTATACTACGGCGATACCCAAACCATCTTCGTGACCTACGAGACGTTGCTTAATAAGTCCGAATAAAATCAATTCAAACAATGAGAAACGAGCTATTTTATCTGATTTAAAATAGCTCTCAGTTTCAGCGGTTTGACTGGCTTAGGAATAAAAGCAAACCCGTTAGACTTTATTCCATCCAACATATCTTGTGTTCTATCAGCGCTGATAATGACACCTTTGAAGTTATCCCCTAAGCGCAGGCGACACTGCTGCAAAACTTCTAATCCAGTCCGGCCATTATCCAATCGATAATCTGAGAAAATCACATCGGGAACCCAATTATCTTCCAGAGCCTTCAAACTTTGCATTAAATCCTCCGCTGTTTTGATTTCGCAACCCCATCGCGCCAATAAGCTTTCCATCCCAACTAGGATTTCACGTTCGTTATCCACACAGAGAATTTTTAAATGCGACAGGTCGGATACAGGCAACGACGTTGGTTTAATCTCAACGATCTGTTCGCTGCTCGCTCGATTTAAGGTGATCGAAAATACGCTGCCTTCTTTTGGCCAAGATCGTAACGATATTTGATGACCTAATACATGGGCTATGCCTTTTGAAATTGCCAGGCCAAGACCCAAACCTTGATCTGAACGAATTTGACTGCCTCGAGTAAATTCTTCAAAGATCTCTTGCTGTTTGTTTTCATCAATGCCAATACCATTATCCCAAACCTCTATGCGAACATCATCGCCGACTCGTCTCACACCGAGACGCACTTTACCTTTCGGACAATAACGGAAAGCATTGGTGAGAAAGTTTTGGACCACTCGCCTTAATAACTTGGGATCAGACTTCACCACTAATGACGAAGGGATCATCTTAAATGACAGCTGTTGCTGCTTAGCCAGAGCGCTAAATTCCGCATCCAAATTCGCCAGAACATCTTTTATGGCAAAGCTGTGAATATTGACATCTAACTTGCCCGATTCAAGCCGTGAAATGTCGAGCAAATCGCCAATAAGATCCTCGGCGGCTTCCAAGGCGCTTTCAATATGGCGAGATAAACCTTTCACTTCTTGTTCTTTCGCCACCTCCGTTAGGGATGATGCAAATAAGCGAGCTGCATTGAGTGGTTGCATCAAATCGTGGCTGACTGCCGCCAAAAAACGGGATTTTGACTGAGACTCGTGCTCTGAACGTTGCGTCGCACTGACCAGCTGTTTGTTAAGACGTTCTAGCTCTTGTGTACGCTTTAGAACCCGAGATTCTAACGTTTCATTGGCTTCTTTTAACGCTTGCTCTGCATCTCTAAAGACGGTGATGTCGGTAAAGCTCATCACAAAACCACCGCTTGGCATTGGATTACCTTGTACCTCAATCACTCGGCCATCTGGGCGAATTCGAGAAGATGTGTGCCTTGTTCCTTGCTCTAAGTGTTGCACTCGTCGTCGGACATGGCCTTCAGGATCACCCGGACCGCAAAGCCCGTTCTGAGCATTATGTCGAATCACATCAGCAATCGGTCTTCCCACTTGAATAAGCCCTGCGGGAAATTCAAACAGTTCTAGATAACGCTGATTCCAGGCCACCAGCCTCAGTTGTCTATCAACCACGGCGATGCCTTGCCCAATATGTTCAATCGCGCCTTGAAGAAGCCCTCGACTAAAGTCATACAACTCCGATGCTTCATCAACTATTGTTGCCACTTCCTCTAACTGCATATTTTTACCTTGCAGTGCAGAAGTCAGTACCAACTTAGCGGAAGAAGCGCCAAACACACCAGCCAGCACACGCTCTGTATGACGAATCAGAGTTGATGGTGCTTGTTGATTCGGTAACAGTGTTTCATGTTGCTGATTCCAAAACTGCTTAAACGCATTGCGGACGCGTGTTCGCCCTACAAAACGAGAAGCCAGCATCTCCAGCTCAGCAACCGTAACTCGACTTTGATACAGACTTTGGTTTTCACTCTCAGGTAATGGCGTACCCACAAATGAAGCTGATTGTAAGCGCTCACTTAGGCTAGCTCGCGTCACCATAGAGATAAAAACATAGCAAAACGTATTGATCAAAACGCTGAGTAGCATTCCCCAATCAGAACTTTTAATTCCCCAGTCGGTTAATAGTTCTGGTGGGGTGATCACCCAAAGGAGGGCATTATTACTTGCATCTCCCGCTAAAATACCGGTTTGACTCATCAAGGTAATGAGCCAGATGCCAAACCCAAAAGCAAGACCGACATACACCCCTTTTCGATTACCAGTACGCCAATACATCCCTCCAATCAAAGCTGGAGCAAATTGAGTAATCGCAGCAAATGAAAGGAACCCAATAGCAGATAAAGAGTGAATCGTGTCTAGAGCTTGATAAAAACCCCATGCGCCAATCAGTAGCAATAGAATCAAGGCGCGTCGAATGATCAACAATAACCCAGAAAAGTGTCGATGATTTTTTCCGGTAATTCGCATACGTCGAAGTAGCAGTGGCATCACCAAATCATTGGACACCATGATAGCGAGTGCAATGGTGGAGACGATCACCATACCACTAGCCGCAGAGGTGCCTCCTAAAAACGCCAACAGGGCAATATTGTCGGCCCCCACAGACATTGGAACACTGATGACATAAGCGTCGGCAGGGCTTCCCGCCAGCAAGCTTTGCCCTACCCATGCGATAGGAAGAACAAAGATACCCATTAAGATCAGATAGAGAGGAAACAACCAGCGCGCAGTGTGAAGATCTTGAGCTCGTTCATTCTCTACAACCATGGTGTGAAATTGTCTTGGTAAACAGACAATCGCCACCATCGTCAGTAATGTGTGAATGAATAAGGTCGGGAGATTGGGAGATTGATAGGTTTGCTTTGCTACCGAGACTAAATCAATGTTTTCTTGATTCCACGCCAAGTAAATAATAAAGAACCCAACGGTCAAAAATGCCACCAACTTAATCACCGATTCAAACGCAATGGCCATCATCATGCCGCGGTGATGCTCGGTATTATCGATATGGCGCGTACCAAACAACATGGTAAACATCGCTAACGCCCCCACTACAAACCAGGACACATAGCGGTCTTGATAACCAAGATCACTTGCCAAGTTTGGTGCGACAATCTCCAACCCCATGGTGATACCGCGTAATTGCAGTGCGATATATGGCAAGATACCAGCCACCGCTATCAGCGTAACCACGACCGCAAGGCCTTGTGACTTTCCGTATCGGGCCGCGATGAAATCGGCAATTGAGGTGATATGCTCTCGTTTCGCGGTCAAGACTAAGCGCGCTAATACCCGCCACCCTAAGGTAAAGACAATAATGGGCGCGATGTATATGGGCAAAAAGGACCAGGGGTTACTGCTTGCCTGTCCAACCGTTCCGTAGAATGTCCAGGAGGTACAGTACACCGCAATGGATAGGCTGTAGATCCAAGGCCGCCATTTAGCAAGCCAATGAGATTGGCGGTCACCATACCAAGCGACCAAAAACAAAATGCCAAGGTACGCGAGTGACACGGGTATGACGATCCATCCTTGCATTAGACATCCTTTTCTAAGCAGCCGTTACAAAATAAAAAACCTCTCGCCCAATCAATAATAAGGAGGAGAGATTTCATTTAACTAAGGAACTGCCGTAATCTCAATCTATTGAGTCTAATTCTGTGCTTTGGGCTCCGCTTTCTGCACATCGGTTATGATTGACGCTCTAGGTTCGACTTTCACAAGCAGCGCCAGTCCTCCCATTAAAGCCATCGCCCAAAAAACATTCGCTCCCCAATTCTCATAACCCCAGCCACTGAGCGTTGTAAGAAGAGCGATGACCGCCCCCAGAGGAATCGCATTATACAAGGCTTGCAGTGCCACCATTTTATGCTCTTCTTCTTGCTGAATGTATTGAATAGCTGCAATGTGTGCCACAGCAAAGGTGACACCATGCAGAAGCTGCACAAGAACCAACGCATAGATTTCGGTCGTTGACGCTGTGATCCCCCAACGCACCATGACACCAATGGCCGCCATCACAAATAGGGCTCGCAGTGTCCAACCAGAGAAGAAGCGCTTACTGAAAGCGAACACCATCACCTCAGCAACAACGCCCAAGCTCCACAAATAACCAATGATATCCGCCGAGTAACCCGCATCACGCCAGTAAATGGCACTAAAGCTGTAATAAGCCGCGTGGCTCCCCTGGATAAGCGCAATTAATGTTAAGAACTTAATCACTGGCCACTCACGTAAAAGTTGAGATACTTTTGGTCGCTCGGTGATTTGCTTATTTTGGGTTTCCGGCATGACCGAAATGTTCCTCATTGAAATGATCAATGAGAAAAGTACCCCTGCCAACGCGGTATAAAGAATCATATCCGTGCCATACAAGGACACCAGATAACCCACGACGGTAGAACCTGCAATGAAAGCAATCGATCCCCATAAACGGGTTCGTCCGTAATCCAACCTTTTTAACCGAGCGTAATAATTAGCAAGGGCATCCGACAGTGGCACGATGGGGCCACAGCATAGATTAAACAGCACCGTTGCCAGTACCATTAGCCAAAAATTGCCTCCCGTGAAGAAATGGAAACCGACAAACAAAAATGCCGCTAAGCTCAACCACCTAAGTGCAGGAAGAAGATGTT
The DNA here is from genome assembly GCF_029958905.1 of Vibrio sp. YMD68. Lineage (NCBI taxonomy): Bacteria > Pseudomonadati > Pseudomonadota > Gammaproteobacteria > Vibrionales > Vibrionaceae > Vibrio > Vibrio sp. YMD68. The sequence continues at coordinate 3,030,309 of NZ_CP124614.1, forward strand.
CCGCTTTATGAATTCGAGGGGTAATCACCAAGTTCGAAACACAACGAGTCGCAAACCCTACACCAACAAGCAGACCAATATCGGTCGCGGAGACACCTTGTTCTTCAAACCAAAGCGCCCAAAACGGGAGATAAACACCGTAAGCAAAAAAGAAACCAACAAAATACTGGGAGATCCAGGCAAAAGGAGATGGGGTTAACATCAAAGACTCCAAAAGGGAATTGAGCAAGCGAGGCCATTATGGACCTTGCTTAAGAGATAAAAAAGGGAAGAAAGCGCCTTGATTGATTTCCGGTTTAAGTATCGCCTAGAAAAATCATTACGAAGACATTAGACCAAAGTCGTCTGGAGGTACTGGCGAAATTTGTCACACTGACAATGCGGGTAATCAATTGAGAGGAACGGTGATGCCAGACAAATTTAATATGCAATCCCCACCTTTTGACCGACTTACAGAAGAGCAGCAGCACACATTACGCTCTTCTCTTGATGTCGCTTATTACCGCAATAAAGACATTATTTTACAACCAGACCAGCCCTGTGACTATTTAAACATCCTAATCAAAGGCGCAGTCGAAGAGCGCTCAACGAACACCTCTGAAGTTTACGCCCATTACGCCAATGATGACATGTTTGATGTCAGGGCTCTATTTGAGGGTAACGCTCGCCACCAATACATCGCCTTAGAAGACACTCTCTCGTACTTGCTGCCAAAAGATATTTTCACTGAACTGTATGAAGCGAACGGTCAATTTGCGGCTTACTTTGATAACAACTTAAAAAAGCGCCAAGTACTTATCAAAGAAGCTCAGCAACAGCAAAATCTCGCAGAATTTATTTTAACCAAAGTGGACAGCTCCATTTACCACCCTCCAATGATTTTAGAGCCCGAACAACCACTTAATGAGGTCACCCTACAGCTAAAAGAAGCAGGGGTAGATTCGGCACTGGTTCGGCTTCCTGACCACGATCTTCGCTTAATCGACAATGCCAGCGCTCACCCTTACGCCATTGTCACTCGCACGAATATGTTGCACGCCGTCATGCTCGACAATCACCCGTTAGATACCGCTGTCAGTAAAATTGCGACTTTTCCTGTGGTTCATATTGACGATGGTGATTTCCTCTTCAACGCTATGATCTCGATGACGCGTAATAAAATGAAGCGAGTCATGGTGTGTGATGGAAAAGAAGCGGTGGGCATGCTAGACATGACACAAATTCTGAGTGCATTTTCAACACACTCTCATGTACTCACGTTAAGTATCGCCCGTTCAACCAGTATCGAGGAGTTAGCACTCGCTTCAAACCGTCAACGACAACTGGTTGAGAGCTTACTGAGCAATGGCATTCGCACCCGCTTTATCATGGAACTCATTTCGGCGGTCAACGAACAAATCATCGAAAAGGCATTCGAATTGGTGGTGCCCCCCGCCTTGCATGACCATTGCTGCTTGATTGTTCTTGGATCAGAAGGACGCGGGGAGCAAATACTAAAAACCGACCAAGATAACGCGCTGATCATCAAAGAAGGTTTAGAGTGGCATCAATGCCAGCCCATCATGAACGAGTTAACTCATACGCTGCAACAACTCGGCTACCCTCTTTGCCCTGGCGACGTCATGGTTAACAACCCCAAATGGGTCAAATCGCAACAACATTGGAAAGAGACGATTGATCGTTGGGTACAAGGTGCAAGACCAGAACATGTTATGGATATCGCCATCATGGCAGATGCTCATGCCGTCGCTGGGAATCGACAACTGCTGACGAGTGTCAGTGACCATTTGCAGAACTTGATGAAAAATAAAATGTTGGTGCTGCAAGAATTCACTCGACCAGCGCTTCAATTTTCTATCCCCTTAACATTGTTTGGTAACGTCAAAAAAGTAAAAGAAGGGCTGGATATAAAGCGGGGGGGCATTTTTCCTATCGTCCATGGCATACGAGCACTGGCTTTAGAGTATGGGCTCAGTGAAAAGAACACCTTCGAGCGCATTGAAACTCTGCGGGTCAAACGCATTTTGGAACCAGAAACCGCCGATAACCTCAGTGAAGCGTTAAAACTATTTTTCAAGTTACGCTTATCTCAGCAGCTCTCTCTCGATCACAGCTCAAACAACATTGAATTAAAACAACTCGATAGAACGGAACGAGACATATTGCGGCACAGCTTACACGTGGTGAAAAAATTCAAACAGTTCCTTAGCTATCATTACCAAATAAGGGATTAAACCGTGATCATAATGGTAAACACTCGATGAACTGGTTATTACGCAAGTTTTGGTACTTTAAGCTGAAGGGATCCCCCTATCAGTCGCTTTTTGGTACTCCTCAAAAAGGAGAGTTTGTCTCCCTTGATTGTGAAACCACCAGCTTGGATCCTCACCGCGCTGAATTAGTCACGATTGCAGCAACAAAAATCATCGATAACCGAATCATCACAAGTAAACCGTTTGAAGTCCGCTTAAGAGCGCCCCAGTCTCTCGATTCCGGTTCAGTTAAAATTCACAAAATACGACATCAAGACCTAGTGGATGGCATTGGGGAAAAAGACGCCATCATACAACTCCTCGACTTTATTGGGCGTCGCCCTCTGGTGGGTTACCACATACGCTACGACAAGACGATCCTTGATATTGCCTGTAAAAAACATCTTGGGTTTCCCTTGCCAAACTCTCTTATTGAAGTGAGCCAAATTTATCACGACAAGCTTGAACGTCATCTGCCCAATGCCTATTTTGATCTCAGCCTGGATGCCATTTGTAAACACCTCGATATCCCAATACAAGGCAAACATGATGCACTGCAAGACGCGATATCGGCTGCTCTGGTTTTTGTTCGGCTCACAAAAGGCGATCTGCCTTCCTTTACCGTCCCGTATCGGTAATTAAGTACATCATACCCTCAATTAAACATTTGACTCGCTTCGCACTTTTTCAAACTAAGCCCCGATTAAATAAGTGAACAATCCCCTCTCATCCTAAAGTCTAATTGTGGAAAACCGTCAGTTAACAGAGAGTGTGAGTTATACAAACTTTCCAATAACGTTTAATAAAACGAATTCATAGCAACAATAAAATGGAAATTTATCTAGCTCGCCACATCAAGGCCCAAGGAGAGAAGCAATGAGTGAAGCCCACGTTTATCCGGTAAAAGAACATATTAAAGCAAATGCCCATGCGGATAATGACACTTACCTAGCCATGTACCAGCAGTCTGTCTCTAACCCTGAAGGATTTTGGGCTGAGCACGGAAAAATCGTTGATTGGATCAAGCCATTTACTCAAGTTAAAAGCACTTCGTTCGATACTGGTCATGTAGACATTCGCTGGTTTGAAGACGGTACCCTAAACGTTTCAGCCAACTGTATCGACCGTCACCTTGCCAAGCGCGGTGATGAAGTGGCCATCATTTGGGAAGGCGATGATCCTGCCGACGACAAGACACTAACATTTAACGAACTGCATAAAGAAGTGTGTCTATTTTCAAACGCTCTAAAAGAACAGGGCGTCCGTAAAGGTGATGTTGTCTGCCTTTACATGCCAATGGTTCCAGAAGCCGCGGTTGCTATGCTTGCCTGTACACGTATTGGCGCGGTTCATACTGTTGTATTCGGTGGTTTCTCTCCAGAAGCACTCTCTGGCCGTATCATTGATTCAGATGCAAAAGTGGTTGTGACTGCTGATGAAGGTGTTCGTGGTGGCCGCGCTGTACCATTGAAGAAAAACGTTGATGAAGCACTGACTAACCCAGAAGTGAAGAACATTGAAAAAGTCTTTGTTTTCAAACGTACTGGTGGCGATATTGATTGGCATGAGCATCGTGATGTTTGGTGGCATGAAGCAACAGCATCAGTATCTGCTGACTGTCCACCAGAAGAGATGAAGGCTGAAGACCCACTGTTTATTCTTTATACCTCAGGCTCAACGGGTAAACCAAAAGGTGTGCTGCATACCACTGGCGGCTATCTAGTTTACGCCACCATGACGTTCAAATATGTCTTTGATTATCAAGAAGGTGAAACATTCTGGTGTACAGCGGATGTAGGTTGGATCACTGGTCACACATACCTTATCTATGGGCCACTGGCGAATGGTGCTAAAACCATTCTATTTGAAGGCGTGCCAAACTATCCAAACACAAGCCGCATGAGTGAAGTGGTCGATAAACACCAAGTTAATATTCTATACACTGCGCCAACCGCGATTCGCGCACTAATGGCGAAAGGAACAGAAGCCATTGATGGAACATCACGCTCAAGTCTACGCGTTATGGGATCGGTGGGTGAACCTATTAACCCAGAAGCTTGGGAGTGGTATTACAAAACCATCGGTAACGAAAAATCACCCATCGTCGACACCTGGTGGCAAACGGAAACTGGCGGCATTTTGATTGCACCACTGCCAGGCGCGACCGATCTAAAACCGGGCTCCGCCACTCGTCCATTCTTTGGTGTACAGCCAGCCCTAGTTGATAATATGGGCAACATTATCGAAGAAACAGCAGCGGAAGGTAACCTGGTTATTCTCGACTCTTGGCCTGGGCAAATGCGAACGGTTTATGGCGATCATGAACGTTTTGAGCAAACCTACTTCTCAACCTTCAAAGGCATGTACTTCACCAGTGATGGAGCAAGGCGTGATGAAGATGGTTATTACTGGATTACTGGCCGTGTCGATGACGTACTGAACGTATCCGGTCACCGTATGGGTACCGCGGAAGTCGAGTCAGCACTGGTGGCTCACAGTAAAATAGCAGAGGCTGCGATTGTGGGTATTCCACACGATATCAAAGGCCAAGCAATCTACGCGTACATTACGTTAAATGACGGTGAGTTCCCATCTGCTGAACTTCATAAAGAAGTGAAAGATTGGGTACGTAAAGAAATTGGCCCTATTGCGACACCAGATGTCCTCCACTGGACCGACTCACTGCCAAAAACTCGCTCAGGTAAAATCATGCGACGTATTTTGCGCAAAATTGCTACCGGTGACACCAGCAACTTAGGTGATACATCAACACTCGCGGATCCGAGTGTGGTAGAAAAGCTTATCGCAGAAAAAGCAGAACTTGTTTAATCATTCACCAATAAAAAGGTGATTGCCTAAGCGAAACTCACCAAGTGAGATAAACGATACGTTTAAAACACTCTGTAGATGAAACCGTCACTCCTGTGGCGGTTTTTTTATGGGAACAACCTCAAATTTTAACCATACAGATATGAGGGTTAATGTGTTTTTTGTTAACTCGGTAACAGAACCAGCCGTTACAAACAGGTGATTAGACCAGTAAATTGCTGCGATTTGCGCTGAATTAGCTATAATCGTGTTCTATTTTCAAAAAATCGCGATCTTTTGACAAAAATTTCATGCCGATTCTTTGAATATGTGGGAATATTATGATTCATCACACGATATAGGAAGATGGCAACACAATGACTGCAAAATCTCGCATTCTAGTCCTAAATGGTCCAAATATTAACCTTTTAGGGTTAAGAGAGCCCGCTCATTACGGTTCTCAAACGCTGGCTCAGATCATTGACACCTTAACCGAGCAGGCATCAGATGCTCAGGTTGAGTTGCAACATCTCCAATCGAATCGTGAATATGAGCTGATCGAAACCATTCATGATGCCTTTGGTAAAGTGGATTTTATTATTATCAATCCCGCAGCTTTTACGCACACTAGTGTTGCTCTACGCGATGCATTACTCGGTGTTGCTATCCCATTTATTGAAGTGCATTTATCAAACGTACATGCACGAGAGCCTTTCCGCCATCACTCTTACCTTTCAGATAAAGCTGAAGGTGTTATTTGTGGTTTAGGCGCACAAGGGTATGAATTCGCTTTGTCGGCAGCCATTAAGCACTTGCAATCAAAGTAAATACTTAGCCGCCAAAGTAACAAGATTACTTTTAAAGTAAACCAACACTCTACAGCTCACTTAGGAGCTGTCTTATTCACAAGATGAAGAGAAAAGAAAAATGGATATCCGCAAAATTAAAAAGCTTATTGAATTAGTCGAAGAATCTGGCATTGCTGAGCTAGAGATCTCTGAAGGTGAAGAGTCAGTAAGAATCAGTCGTCACGGTGCGGCTCCACAAATGGCACCGATGCAATACGCGGCTCCTGCACCTGTTGCAGCACCAGCAGCTGCACCAATCGCTAGCGCGGCTCCAGCAGTAGAAGCGGCTCCAACTGCGCCTTCTGGACACCAGGTTCTTTCCCCAATGGTTGGCACTTTCTATGGCGCTCCAAGCCCAGATGCAAAACCATTTGTTAAAGTTGGCCAACAAGTTAACGCTGGCGATACGATCTGTATCGTTGAAGCAATGAAAATGATGAACCAAATCGAAGCTGACACATCTGGTGTAGTTACTGCGATCCTAGTTGAAGATGGCCAACCGGTTGAGTTCGACCAAGCACTTGTTGTTATCGAATAATAGAGGCAGTCTCTCATGTTAGATAAATTAGTCATCGCGAACCGAGGTGAAATTGCACTTCGAATCCTTCGCGCATGTAAAGAATTAGGCATCAAAACCGTAGCGGTTCACTCAACCGCTGATCGCGACCTAAAGCACGTTCTTCTTGCTGATGAAACGGTGTGTATAGGTCCTGCTCGTGGTATTGATAGCTACCTAAACATTCCTCGTATTATTTCAGCAGCAGAAGTAACAGGAGCAGTAGCGATTCACCCTGGCTACGGTTTCTTATCTGAGAACGCTGATTTTGCTGAGCAAGTTGAGCGAAGCGGATTCATCTTTGTTGGTCCTAAAGCGGAAACGATTCGCATCATGGGTGACAAAGTTTCTGCTATCACCGCGATGAAAAAAGCAGGCGTTCCTTGTGTTCCAGGATCGGATGGTCCATTGGATGATGATGACGCAAAGAACAAAGCACACGCAAAACGCATTGGTTTCCCAGTCATCATCAAAGCCTCTGGCGGCGGCGGTGGTCGTGGTATGCGAGTGGTACGCAGTGACGCTGATCTTGTAGAAGCGATTGCAATGACTCGTGCAGAAGCGAAAGCGTGTTTCAATAACGATGTGGTTTATATGGAGAAATTCCTAGAAAACCCTCGTCACGTTGAAGTTCAGATTATTGCTGATGGTCAAGGTGGCGCTATTCACCTTGGTGAGCGTGACTGTTCAATGCAACGTCGTCACCAGAAAGTCGTTGAAGAAGCCCCTGCTCCAGGTATTACAGAAGAAATGCGTAAGTACATTGGTGAACGTTGTACACGAGCATGTCTTGAAATCGGTTACCGCGGCGCTGGTACGTTCGAATTCCTATACGAAAACGGGGAGTTCTACTTCATCGAAATGAACACGCGTATTCAAGTTGAGCACCCAGTAACAGAGATGGTTACCGGCGTTGATCTTATTAAAGAACAGCTTCGTGTGGCAGCAGGCCAGCCTTTATCCTTTACGCAAGATGATATCAAATTAAGCGGTCACGCCATCGAATGTCGTATCAATGCTGAAGATCCTGAACGTTTCTTACCTTCTCCAGGTAAGATCACACGCTTCCATGCTCCTGGTGGTATGGGCGTTCGTTGGGAATCGCATATTTACACAGGTTACACCGTGCCACCTCATTACGATTCAATGATCGGTAAACTGATCACCTTTGGTGAGAACCGCGATGTTGCTATTGCTCGTATGAAAAATGCGTTGAGCGAAATGATCATCGAAGGCATCAAAGTGAACGTAACACTGCAAGAATCCATCATGAACGACGAAAACTTCCAACACGGTGGTGCAAATATCCACTATCTTGAGAAGAAGCTTGGTCTTCAGTAAGATTCTTTTTCGCTAGGGTTAATCCTCTAAGCGTAGCCAAAATGCTCACTTCGGTGGGCATTTTTGTTTATGGCTATAAAATCGGCAAATTTCTGCTAAACTCTGCGCCATTCCACTATCTCCATCTTTCTAAGAGCACATACACATGCCATGGATTCAAATCAAACTTAACGCAACCAAAGACAATGCCGAAGCCATTAGCGATATGCTAATGGAGGAAGCTGGTGCCTTATCAGTGACTTTTTTAGATGCTCGCGACACCCCAATTTTTGAGCCATTGCCAGGGGAAACCCGCCTTTGGGGTGATATCGATGTTCTCGCACTGTTTGATGCAGAAGACGATACGACGTTCATTCTAAAGCAAATCAAATTGAGTCAGCTGCTAGACGAAGGATTTGCTTACAAAATTGAGCAACTTGAAGATAAAGACTGGGAGCGAGAGTGGATGGATAACTTCCACCCAATGAAGTTTGGTGAGCGATTATGGATTTGCCCAAGCTGGAAAGAAGTACCCGATCCTAGCGCTGTCAACGTTATGCTTGATCCGGGCCTTGCCTTTGGGACAGGAACACATCCAACGACAGCCTTATGCCTAGAATGGCTTGAAGGCCTAGATTTAACCGGAAAGACAGTGATTGATTTTGGTTGTGGATCAGGAATTTTGGCCATTGCTGCCATCAAACTAGGCGCGAAGAAAGTAGTCGGTATCGACATCGATCCACAAGCGCTGGTTGCTTCTAAAGACAATGCCCAACGCAATGGTGTTGAAGATCAACTTGAGGTCTACTTGCCTCAAGATCAACCTGAAGGCTTTGTCGCAGATGTTGTTGTCGCCAATATCCTTGCAGCGCCTCTTCGTGAACTGTCACCGATCATTAAGGGCCTAGTTAAGCCCAATGGTGCTTTAGCTATGTCAGGCGTGCTGGACACGCAAGCTGAAGATGTAGCGACTTACTACCAAGACGAATTTCACATCGATCCAATCAAGGAAATCAGTGAATGGTGCCGTATTTCTGGTTCAAAACGCGCCTAACAAAGACTTTTTACGCTTAATTGATTGAAATTCATACAGTTTACACAAACAATTTGTAAATGCTCAAATATTAGTCTTTTCACGCAGCAAAAAAATGCGTAAAATGCGCGCCCTTGCTGCCGTATAACTGTGAAGACGTTTTGAAACTAGGAAATCATCAACTCAAGAATAATCTAATTGTTGCGCCTATGGCTGGAGTAACCGATAGACCTTTTCGAGAGTTATGCCTACGTTATGGTGCGGGGATGGCCGTCAGTGAAATGATGTCGTCAAACCCAAAACTGTGGAAAACGTCTAAATCTATGCAACGCATGGTGCACGAAGGTGAATCTGGTATTCGCTCAGTGCAAATTGCAGGTGCAGATCCACAGCTTATGGCAGAAGCTGCGCAATTTAATGTTGAAAACGGTGCACAAATCATCGATATCAATATGGGTTGTCCAGCAAAAAAAGTGAACAAGAAGCTAGCCGGTTCGGCATTACTACAGCGTCCAGAACTCATTAAAGAGATTCTAACCGCCGTTGTTAATGCTGTAGATGTTCCTGTGACACTAAAAACCCGGACTGGCTGGGATACAGAGAATCGTAACTGTGTCTACATAGCTAAATTAGCCGAAGACTGCGGGATACAAGCACTGGCGCTCCATGGGAGAACTCGAGCTTGTATGTACAAAGGTGAGGCCGAATATGAACACATTAAAGCGGCGAAACAAGCTATCTCAATACCGGTTATCGCTAATGGCGATATCGATAGTCCAGTGAAAGCTAAGTTTGTTCTAGAGTACACTGGCGCTGACGCTTTAATGATTGGACGCCCTGCACAGGGTCGCCCTTGGATTTTTCAGGAAATCCAACACTTTTTGGAAAACGGTACCACAATGCCGGATCTTCCTTTTGAGGAAGTGAAAAGCATATTGCTTGGGCATGTGAATGCTCTCCATGATTTTTATGGTGAGTTCTTAGGCCCCCGCATTGCTCGTAAGCATGTTGGGTGGTATTTAAAATCGCATGAACAGGCAAGTGAGTTTCGCCGTACCTTCAATGCTATCGATGCAGCTCCGCTGCAACTTGAAGCATTAGAAGGTTATTTTGATAACGTTGCATCATAATTAATGAGAAGAGCTAGACCGAATATGTTCGAACAAAATATAACTTCAGAAGCTTTAACAGTTACTACCGTTACTTCACAAGACCAGATCGCGCAAAAACCACTGCGTGACTCAGTTAAAGCATCTCTTAAAAACTATCTTGCTCAATTAAATGGCCAAGAAGTCACTGAACTATATGAGTTAGTGCTAGCTGAAGTTGAACAGCCATTACTCGATACCATAATGCAATACACGCGTGGTAACCAAACTCGTGCAGCAACTATGATGGGTATCAACCGCGGAACTCTTCGCAAAAAACTAAAAAAATACGGCATGAACTAAACGCTGATTATTTTTTATAACTATATGGGTTAGCAACGATTGCTAGCCCTTTTTTTTGACTTATCGGCTAGTAATAGGGACTGACAACCAGCCTCCGATCCTTTAACTCCCCCCACCAGCGATACCGCAATGATACAGTTCGACACCATATTTGATGGCTCGCGTACAGCATCCCTTATACCAATCCAGCAAAATCAAATAAGTACAATAGCTTACAAAGATTAACCAATGTGTGAGCGGTTACGATTGCCATGAAGCAATTAGGCGATATAATGATCAATTAACTTCACATTCAGGCTGTCTATATGATTGATATGCAACGAGAAGAATGGCTTTATCTGATCCTCAGAGAGCTGCCTGATCGTCACAGTATCGTCACCCAAGCCGGTGAGGTCATTGAAGATTTTCATTTCAAACACGCACACGCCAAGGGGCTATCCGATCTCGTTCCACCTCAGATCGCCGATCAACTTCTTCAAGCGATAGCGCTCGCAATCTCAACCAGAACAGCACAAAGCCTGCAGTACGCCATAACCCCATGTCAGCAGTTGCAGTTATCAATAGAAGAGCTTGATGCACTCGATGAAAGTGGAGAACGTTGGATCAAAGCACACCTAACACCAATAGAAGTACCAAGTGGTGAATGGGTTGTGATCTGGAAACAAAGCGATATCACCCAAGAGTATCTATACCAAACTGAGCTTAAACGCCTTTCTGAAACAGATGAGCTAACCAGCACATTAAATCGACGAGCGTTCTTCATTGAGTTAGAGCAAGCACTAGAATCTTCCGAGAGTTCACTGTCATGCCTTATGGTCGACATCGATCACTTCAAAGAGATAAACGATAAGGTAGGGCATCTCTCTGGCGATAACGCGATCGTTCAAGTAGCAAAAACATGCCAAGATAACCTTCCACCCAACAGTAAAATCGGCCGACTTGGA